>JBGTLY010000217.1:0-39601 GCA_041743865.1 Woeseiaceae bacterium | reverse complement strand
CCGCTCGGCCTGCTGCCGTTGGCCGACGGTCGCGTCTCTGCGGTCTGGTCGACCACGCCGGAGATGGCGGCCGCGGCGCTGGTCATGCCGGACGGCGAGCTCGGCGCTACGATCACCGAAGCGGCTGACGCCGTGCTCGGCAATCTGGTGCCTGACGGGCCGCGCGCGCACTTTCCCCTGGTCGCCCGGCATGCCCGCAACTACGTCCGGCACGGCCTCGCGCTGCTCGGGGATGCCGCGCACACGATCCATCCGCTCGCCGGACAAGGGGCGAACCTCGGCATCGCGGATGCGGCTTCGCTCGCCCGCGTCATAGACGACGCGCTGATGCGTCGCGAACACCCGGCCGACCGGCCGGTACTGCGGCGCTATGAACGCGACCGGAAAGGTCAAAATGGACTCATGATGCACTTCATGACTGGTCTGAATCAGCTGTTTGCGTCAGACTCGGCAGTCCTCGGGGAGCTGCGGCGGTCCGGCATGGCGATGTTCAATCGCAGTGGGCCGATTCGTAAGACAATGGCCGGTATCGCACTTGGCGGCGTCGCCGGAAAATAACAAGTACTGGCGTCGCGGGGCGCAATGAAACACAAATACGTTTACCTACTTGCAATCCTGTTGACGGTCATCGGCATGTCGCTGTTCGTCTATAAATGGCGGGTGCTTGGTTTTCCGGTTAACGAGAACCAGCAGACGCCGGTCTGGACGATCGAGGCCGCGGTCCACTTCAATTCGGGCCCGGGTTCAATCAAGGTAAACCTGCTCGTGCCGACCCTTACACCGGGTTTCCGCGTGCTGAATGAGAACCCGGTGTCGCGCGAATACGGCTTTAATCTCAACTACGCGAGCAGCGGGCGTGAAGCCCAGTGGGCCGTACGCCGAGCGGACGGCGCGCAGGCCCTGTACTACCGGATTTCCGTACACGAGGATCCGTCTGTCGACCAGTCCGATACGACGCCGCCGTTCCCGCCACCGCCCGTGATCACGGAACCGTTCAAGACAGCGGTTGAAGTGCTCGTGCAGGATGTGCGGGAACAGTCGGCGGACACGACGTCTTTCACGACGGAACTCCTGCACCGCATGAACGACCGTTCGAATCCAAATGTAGAATTACTGCTATCGAATGTGCATTCGCAGACGCAGTTTGCAGAGATGCTGACGACCTTGCTCGCCGCGGCCCGGATTCCGGCGCGAATGGTGCATGGATTTCCGCTCAGCGGGCGGCAGCGAAGCGCCGAGCCGGTCATATGGCTCGAAGTACATGACGGCGACCAGTGGCGCTATTTCGATCCGCGTAGCGGAAGTGAGGGTCTTCCGGAACACTTCTTTATCTGGTGGCGCGGCAACGAACCGCTCGTGAACGTCGAGGGCGGCAGCAACGTCAACGTTGATTTTGCGATTCAGCAGACCAACGTCGAGGCCGTGGCAATCGCCAAGACCCACGCGTCGCAAGACGGCATGCACATCATCGATTTTTCGCTGTTCAGCCTGCCGATCCAGACCCAGGCGGTGTATGCCGTGCTGCTGATGATCCCGATTGGGGCGTTGGTCATGGTGCTCATGCGCAATTTTGTCGGCATCGATGCCTTCGGCACGTTCATGCCTGTGCTGATCGCACTGGCATTCCGCGAGACGAAACTTTTGTCGGGGATACTCCTGTTCACATTGCTCGTTGCGCTGGGCCTGACCATACGGTTCCTTCTCGAACGCTTGCGGCTCCTGCTGGTGCCCCGGCTTGCGTCGGTTCTCATTGTCGTCGTGCTGCTGATGCTGATCATCAGCCTTCTGTCGCAGCGTCTCGGCATGGAAACCGGGTTGTCGGTCGCGCTGTTTCCCATGGTCATCATTGCGATGACGATTGAGCGCATGTCCGTCGTGTGGGAAGAGCGCGGCCCGGTCGACGCACTGCGCGCGGCATTCGGCAGTCTGGTGACAGCCGTATTTGCGTATCTCGCAATGGGCTATGGCCGGCTGGAGCACCTTATCTTCACGTTCCCGGAGCTGCTGTTGGTCGTGCTGGCGCTGGTCGTGCTTGCCGGGCGCTACACAGGTTACCGGCTCCTCGAACTCACACGGTTCAAGGTGCTCGCGAGCCAATAATGTTCGGACTGGCCAAAAGACTGCGGGCGGCCGGAGTGCTCGGGCTCAACCAGCGCAACAGCGACTACATCATGAGGCTGAACCCGCGGCGGTTTTACCCTCGGGTCGATGACAAGGTGCTCACAAAGCAGCTGGCGCTGGCGGCCGGCATGGCGGTTCCGGATCTGTATGGCGTGATCCGGCACCAGCGGGAGGTGCGAAAATTTAACGATATCGTTGCCGATCACGAGAGCTTTGTGGTCAAACCCGCTCAGGGAAGCGGTGGCGATGGTATTACGGTCGTGACGGGGCGCAGCAAAAGGAAGCGGGACAATTTTCGCCTGTCGAGTGGACTCCTGATTGCCCGTGACGAGATCGAACATCACATTTCGAACATTGTCGGTGGCCAGTACAGTCTGAGCGGAAATCCGGACACGGCCCTCATCGAATACTGCGTGAAATTCGATCCGGTATTCGATGAAGTCAGCTACCAGGGTGTGCCGGACATCCGGGTTATCGTCTATCGCGGTTATCCGGTCATGTCGATGGTCCGGTTGCCCACACGGGCCTCCGACGGCAAGGCCAACCTGCACCAGGGAGCAGTCGGCGCCGGTGTTGATATGGGTTCGGGCGCGACGCTGTCCGGCGTCCACCATAACGATCGTGTCGACGAACATCCGGACACGGGGGCACTGATCGCCGGCCTCGTGATTCCACAGTGGGACTTCATCCTCCAGTCCGCAGCCCGCTGCTATGAAGTTACCGGCCTCGGCTATCTCGGCGTCGACATCGTGATTGACCGCGACCTCGGTCCGCTGATGCTGGAAATGAATGCACGCCCCGGCCTGAATATACAGATTGCAAACGGTACCGGGCTTCTGACCCGCCTCCTGCGAATTGACGAGATTTTCTCGTCCAGCGCTTTGCCAGCCGAGCGCGCCGCCGTGGCCAAGCAAGAATTCCTGGTCCCGCACGCCGTACCCGGCGCCGTTCACCTGCAGGCATCAGGCGCGGCCTAGTGCAGCCGGACGGCAGAGCCATCTCTCGACCCATGCGCGCATGCGCGTCGATCAAACGGAGCGGCGACACGCCTCGGGGACGGCTGGCAAGGCGGCAAGGCATTGGCTATGATTGCGCCCACTAATCCACAGAATGCACAGAAGAGACCCCGCCTCGCAGACGGGGCGCCGAAGGCGCAACTCGCCCGGAAACGCTCAGGCAAATGGACTGTGCACGCTGATTAGCTCTGGAGAGAGGTCGAATTTCCGGCCCGCCGAAGGGGTAAGTGCCGGACGCCTTTGTGTGCGTCCGCATTGATCTCTCAGGTACAAGAGGACAGAGGGGCGGCGCGCAGGACATCACGGCCGCACCGACTGACAGCTTGTTGCAAAGCGACAGGCAGCAGGGCTCTGGAGCAGGAATTGGGATTCAAGACCCCGTTATACGAATTGCATCTTGCCGACGGCGCCCGCATGGTCGATTTCGGCGGCTGGGATATGCCTGTCAACTACGGTTCACAGAAGGAAGAACACCACGCGGTCCGGCGGCGTGCGGGTATGTTCGACGTGTCGCACATGACCGTCGTCGACTTGAGCGGGAACCGCAGCCAAGAGTTTCTGCGCTACCTGCTGGCCAATGACGTTGCAAAGCTCACGGCGCATGGCAAGGCGATGTACTCCTGCATGTTGAACGGTGATGGCGGCGTCATCGACGATTTGATTGTCTATTTCTTCGACCCTTCGAACTACCGGATGGTCGTCAATGCGGCGACACGCGACAAGGACCTTCGCTGGATACGCGAACACGCCAGGGCTTTTGACGTTCGGGTCAACGAGCGGACCGAGCTTGCGATGCTGGCAGTCCAGGGGCCGCAGGCGCGGCAGCTCGCCGCCCCGGTCGTCGACGAACTCTGGCGGGAGCAGGCGCTTGCCTGCAAGCCGTTCACTGCACTGTACGCCGGCGAAATGTTCATCGCGCGCACCGGTTACACCGGCGAGGACGGGTGGGAGATCGTACTTCCCGAGGAGCAGGCGGGTGCAACCTGGGAGCGACTGGTCGCCCTGGGTGTCGTACCCTGCGGTCTTGGCGCACGGGATACGCTGCGGCTCGAGGCGGCCATGAACCTCTACGGGAATGACATGGACGAGTCCGTTTCGCCGCTCGAGTCCGGGCTGGACTGGACCGTGGCATGGGATCCGGCTGATCGGGCATTCATCGGCCGCGACGCACTTGAGCGGCAACGCGCCGCGGCGGGCACCCGGCGCTTCGTCGGTCTGCTGCTCGAGGGTAAAGGCGTCCTTCGCAGCCACCAGCGCATCGTCGTCGATGGCGGGGGCGAGGGGGAAGGGGAAGTCACGTCCGGTGGCTATTCGCCGACCATAGAGCGTTCGATCGCCCTCGCACGCGTGCCGGCCGGCAACTACGATCGCGCCCGGGTGGACATACGCGGGACACTGCATGACGTCCGCATCGTGCCCACGCCCTTCGTGCGGCACGGAAAAATTCAGATCGACGTCGATCGCGACGCCGATCGTCCATTACAGTAATCGAAACCAAGGATATGACCATGACTGAATTGCCTGGAGACCTGCTGTACACCAGTGAACACGAATGGCTGCGGCGTGAAGAAGATGGCAGCGTCACGGTGGGCATCACCGACCACGCGCAGGCGGCACTAGGCGACCTCGTGTACGTCGAGCTCCCGGAAGTCGACCAGGAGCTCACTGCGGAGGGCGAGATGGCCGTTGTCGAGTCGGTCAAAGCGGCCTCGGATGTTTACGCACCGATCGCCGGCAGGGTGATTGCCGTGAATGAAGAGCTGGCGGACGACCCGGAGAAAATCAATGCCGACCCGTACGGGGACGGCTGGATCGTTCGCATCGAGCCCGACGGCGACTTCGACGACAGCGACCTTCTGCCGCCGGATGAATACCAGGCGCTGCTCGACGAACTCGAAGCCTGACGACCCATGCCCTTCATACCCCATACGCAAAAAGACACGGAAGAAATGCTTGCTGTGATCGGCGCGCCATCGATCGAAGCGCTGTTTGACGAGATCCCCGCCGGGCTGCGCATTGGGGCGCTGGAGGGCGTCCCGGAAGCGCTGAATGAAATGCAGGTTGCGCGCCTCATGCGGAAACGCGCCGCGGCAGACGGCACACCGCTCTGTTTCATTGGCGCCGGTGCGTACGAACATCACATTCCCGCGGCGGTCTGGGATATTGCATCGCGCGGCGAGTACTACAGTGCTTACACCCCTTACCAGGCAGAGGCGAGCCAGGGCACGCTGCAGACGATCTACGAATATCAGTCCATGATCGCCGAGCTGACTGGCCTCGATGTCAGCAACGCGTCCCTGTACGACGGCGCGTCGGCGCTGGCGGAAGCAGCGCTCATGGCCGTGCGCGTGAATCGCAAAGTTCGTTCAAAACGCGTGCTCCTCGCGCCTGGCGTCAACCCCGTGTATGTAAAGGTCGCCCGGGCGATTGCCGGGAGCCAGGGACTGACATTCGAGTGGCTCGACGCCGACGCTGCGACCGGCAATGTCGACGTCGCGTGTCTCCCGGGTGCGGCGGAGCCGGTCGCAGTCGTGATCCAGCAACCGACGTTTCCGGGAACCCTCGAGGATGTGGATCGCCTCACGGACTGGGCGGCGGCGCAAGGTGCGTTGTCGATTGCCATAGTCAATCCCACCTCGCTCGCCATCCTCAAAGCGCCTGGCCACTGGGGTGAGGCCGGCGTTGATATCGCCTGCGGTGAAGGGCAGCCCCTGGGCGTGCCCTTGTCCTCCGGCGGTCCCTACTTTGGATTCATGACGTGTAAGGAGCAGCACGTCCGGCAAATGCCCGGGCGAATCGTGGGCCGTACTACCGATCTCGACGGAGAACCCGGCTTTACGCTGACCTTGCAGGCACGCGAGCAGCATATTCGCCGTTCGAAAGCGACCTCCAACATCTGCACGAACCAGGGGCTGATGGTGACGGCAGCGACGATTTACATGTCGCTGCTCGGTTTCGACGGGCTGCGGCAGGTAGCGGCTGAATCACAACGCAACACGGCACGTCTCGCTTTCGGCTTATGCGGCATCGAAGGCATCGAGCGGCTCTTCGACGCCCCCTTTTTCCACGAGGTCGCCTTACGCCTGGACCGACCGGCAGGACCCGTGCTCGACGCGCTGGCCGAACGAGGAATCCTCGGCGGGCTCGACCTCGGTCAATGGCGCCCCGAACTGGGCAACGCCCTGCTCGTGTGTGCCACTGAAACGAAGTCCAGCGGCGACGTGGACGAGTACGTCCGCGCGATGCGTGAGATTTTCCTCGCGTTGCCGCACAAGATCGCGTAGGCGAACTATGGCCAACATTCGCTACGAAAACGTGAACTACCATACGAAGGGCGACCTGCCACCCGTTGGCAGCCGTGCGCCCGACATCATGCTGGTCAATACGCGCCTGCAGAACGTGTCGCTCGCGAAATGGCTGAACGAACGCAAGATCATCAACATCTTCGTGAGTGTCGACACCGCCGTATGCGCCAAGTCGGTCGTCGAGTTCGAACGCTACGGCGCGCCGCACGCTGACCTCGCAATGTTGATGGTGTCCTATGACCTGCCGTTCGCACATGCCCGCTTTGCGAAAGATCACGGCCTGTCCCGGGTCACCGGCCTGTCGGCGATTCGCCATGCCGGCTTTGGCGACAACTACGGCGTGTTGATATCCGACGGCCCTCTGGCCGGCCTGTTTGCGCCTGCGATCGTCGTGCTCGACGAGAACAACACGGTCGTACACACGGAACAGATCGACGACATCGACCGCGAACCAGACTATGCCGCTGCGTTCCGCGCACTCGGCATCGACATCGACGAGTAGAGCATGAACCTGACCACCGACAAGCTGATATTCGAGAAGTCGCGCAGCGGGCGCCGCGCGTTCGCGCAGGCGCCTGCCGGCGACATCGACATCGATGTGCCCGCCGCATTGCGCCGCCGCGACCGGCCGCGCCTTCCTGAAGCATCGGAGCTGCAGACGGTCCGGCACTTTACCCGGCTGTCGCAGAAGAACTTTTCCATCGACACCCAATTCTACCCGCTCGGCTCCTGCACGATGAAATACAATCCGCGCGCCTGCAATGCGCTTGCGCTGTTGCCCGGTTTCGCCGGGAGGCATCCGCTGGGCCCGGCGAGCCACGGGCAGGGCTTCCTGAGCTGCATGTACGAGCTGCAGGACATGCTGAAAGCCGTGACGGGAATGAAGGGGGTGTCATTGACGCCGATGGCGGGCGCGCAAGGCGAACTGGCCGGTGTTCTCATGATCCGCGCCTACCATGCGGCCCGCGGCGACAATGAGCGTAACGAGATCATCGTGCCGGACGCCGCGCACGGTACAAACCCGGCGACGGCAACCATGTGCGGATGCGTGGTGCGGGAGATACCGACCGGCTGGGACGGTGATATCGATATAGAGGCGCTCGATGCGGTGCTCGGGCCAAAAACGGCCGGCATCATGCTGACCAATCCGTCGACGCTTGGCGTTTTCGAACGGCGGATCGCCGACGTTGCGAAGCGCGTGCACCAGGCCGGCGGCCTCCTGTATTACGATGGCGCCAACCTGAACGCGATTCTCGGCAAGGTCCGTCCGGGTGACATGGGCTTCGATGTCATCCATATGAACCTGCACAAGACCTTTTCGACCCCGCATGGCGGCGGTGGGCCGGGTTCCGGCGCGGTCGGCGTCAACAGTCGCCTGTTACCGTTCATGCCGATCCCGGTGGTCGGCAGGGACGGTTCGGGTGAGAATTCCACATACCGTTGGCTCGCAGAAGACGATCTGCCGCAAAGCATCGGCCGCCTGTCGGGCTTCATGGGCAATGCCGGCGTATTGCTGCGGGCCTACATTTACATGCGTATGGTCGGTCGCGATGGCATGCAGCGCATCGCCGAGTATGCGACCCTGAACGCGAACTACCTGATGGCGAGGCTCGCGGACGCCGGGTTCGAACTGGCGTTCCCCGGTCGTCGCGCGAGTCACGAATTCATCGTGACGCTGCGCAAGGACGCCCGCAGTCATGACCTCACTGCGATGGATGTAGCAAAAGCGCTGCTCGATCGGAATTATCATGCGCCGACCACCTACTTTCCGCTCCTGGTGCCGGAGTGCCTGTTGATCGAGCCGACCGAAACGGAGAGCAAGGAAACCCTCGATGGATTCGTGGACGCCCTGGTCTCCATCGTAGAGGACGCACGGCAGAACGGCGTGTCCTACAAGGATGCGCCGCACACCATGCCGGTGAGGCGGCTCGACGATGTAAAGGCGGCGCGGCAGCTCGACGTTCGATTCCGTGCGGACTGAGTGGCGGGACGAAATGCCGAAAACCGGGAACCGCGTCGCGCAGCGCGAGTCTCAGTCAGACTACACTCACCCGGTCCTGTAGATACCCACTGGAGCTCCATGTCCGCCTGCCGTCTGTTCGCCGTTTCCATGGCCTTGTTTTCATGTTCCGCAGTGCCTGCGGCGGAGGACGGTGCGTGGACTCGCACTCTGGACCGCATCTCGTCCGGCGTCGTCTCGATTCGCGTGGACAGCACCCGTGCCTTCGACACGGAGTGGAATTCCTCCAGCCAGGCCACTGGCTTCGTCGTCGACGCGGAACGCGGCCTCATACTGACGAACCGGCACGTCGTCACGCCGGGACCGGTCGTCGCCGAGGCGGTGTTCCGGAACAACGAGGAAGTGCGCCTGACCCCCGTGTATCGCGACCCGGTGCACGACTTCGGCTTCTTCCGCTATGACCCGTCCGAGCTTCGATACATCGAACCGACCGAGCTCGAACTCGAGCCGGACGGTGCCCGCATCGGCCGGGAGATCCGTGTCGTTGGAAACGACGCCGGCGAGCAGCTGTCTATCCTCGCCGGAACGATCGCGCGCCTCGATCGGGAGGCACCGGACTACGGGCACGGAAACTACAACGACTTCAACACATTCTATTACCAGGCGGCATCGGGCACCTCAGGCGGGTCGTCGGGTTCGCCGGTCATCGATATCGATGGCGCAGTCGTCGCGCTGAATGCCGGCGCGAACAGTGCGGCGGCGAGCAGCTTCTTTCTGCCCCTCGATCGCATCAAACGCGTGATGCAGCTCCTCCAGGAAGGCCGCCCTGTACCCCGCGGCTCTCTGCAGACCATGTTCGAATACAAGCCCTATGACGAACTGGTCCGGCTTGGGCTGACCGAGACTTCCGAGCAGGCAGTTCGTACCGCGCAGCCGAAGCAGACGGGTATGCTTACCGTCCAGCAGGTGATTCCGGACTCACCGGCCGACGGCAAGCTGAAGCCGGGCGATATCGTAATTCGCGTCAATGGCGAGCTCGTGACGGAATTTATTCCGCTGGCCGCCATACTCGACGACCGTGTCGGACGGGCAGTCGAGATCGAACTCGAGCGGGGTGGCCAGCCGGTCGTGCAGGAGATCACGGTTTCCGACCTGCACCGTATCAGCCCGTCGGGCTACATCGAGGTCGGCGACGCGATCGTCAATGACCTCTCCTACCAGCAGGCACGGCATTACAACCTCCCGATCGAAGGCGTTTACGTCGCGAATCCGGGTTACCTGATGTCGAAGGCCGCGGTGCCCCGGGGCGCGGTGATCGATCGGGTCGGTACGAACGTGATCCGCAACCTGGACGACTTCGAGGCAGCGCTCGACAAGCTCGCCGACGGCTCCCGCGCCCAGCTCCACTATGTGACGATGGACAATCCGCAAAACGTCGTGGTCCGGCCCTTCGAGATGGACAGGGTATGGTTCCCGGTGCGGCGGTGTACCCGGAACGATGACAGTGGCTTGTGGCCGTGTCGCGACCTCGGCCCCGGTCCGCCCCCGAGCCCGCCGGTGGCCGGCAGTACGCGCTTTGCAAAGTATGAGGAGCCGTGGGTCGACGCAATCGCACCATCGCTCGTGGTCGTGACATTCGATTTGCCGTACACGCTGTCGGGTGTCGCCGAGCGGCATTACTACGGCACAGGTATCGTTGTCGACGCTGAACGCGGGTTCGTCGTGGTCGACCGAAACACCGTCCCGATCGCAATCGGTGACGTGACGGTCACATTCGCAGGCTCGCTGGAGGTCAAGGCAAAAATCGAGCAGGTACATCCCCTGCACAATCTCGCCATCGTATCCTACGATCCGTCAACGATTGGCGACACTCCGGTCCGGGAAGCGAGCTTTGTGGCCAAGCCGCTGCGGGCCGGCGATGAGGCATGGGTGGTCGGCATCAAGGCAGACCACCAACTGGTCCATCAGCAAAGCACGGTGGCGTCCGTCGACCCGCTCATACTGCCGCTCTCCCGCACCCTGCGATTCAGGGATTCGAATATCGAGGTTGTGAGCCTGGTCAACGGCCCCCTCGAATTCGATGGCGTCGTCGTCGACAAACGCGGCCGGATTGCCGCAACCTGGTCGAGTTTCGACGTTTCCTCGGGCGGCGAGGCGGCACAGATAAACCGGGGTATCCCGAGCGAGGTCGTGACTGATTTCGTCAAAAAAGTACAAAACGACCGGCTGTTCTATTCGCTGGAAGCCGACCTCACCTACGCGCCATTGTTCGCGGCGCGCAATCTCGGTGTGAGCGAGGACTGGCTGGAGCGCCTGGAGCGCGACAACCCGGAACGGCGGCGGGCACTCACCGTGACCCGGCTCGTCGCCGGCGCGCCAGCCGCCGACCTGCTGAAAAATGGCGACATCATCCTCTCGGTCGACGGCAAAGTCGTCACCTCGTTCAGCGCCCTCGAGGACGCGACGCAAAAGTCGCAGGTAACGGTAACGGTCTGGCGCGACGATAAAGCGCTCGAGATCCCGGTGGAGACGGCCTCGCTCGACGGGCGTGACATTGATCGCGCCGTTTCCTGGGCAGGTGCACTGCTGCAGAATCCTCACCGGCCGATGGCGGCGCAGCGCGGCATACCGCCGTACGGGGTTTACGTGGCATTTTTCAACTATGGCTCTCCGGCGACCCGCTACGGCCTGTGGGCCGGCCGGCGGGTCGTGCAGGTAGATGAAACGCCGACGCCGGACCTCCAGGCGTTCATCAATGCGGTGGTCGGCAAGGATGACCAGGACTCCGTTCGCGTGACCACGGTGACCTGGAACGGCGCTGTCGAGGTGATCACGCTCAAACTCGACAACCAGTACTGGCCGACCTACCAGATCCGCCGCAACCCCGACAACGGGTGGGAGCGGACGAGTATCGGAGGCTGATGCGTTGTCGCCGCGCGGTCCCCTGACCTTCCTGACCCTGCTCGCGACCTCCGTGCTGTCGGCGCAAACCCTGTACAAGTACCTCGGGCCGGACGGCGAATGGATATACGCAGACCGTCCGCCGGGCGACGGGCGCGCGGAGGAAGTCCGCGCCCTCGAGGGGCCGGTCAGGGCCGGGCAGGTGACGGTTTCGACCGATGCCGAGGGTACGTCGCTCGTGTTCGTGGCGGCCAATCAATTGCACATACCGGTCGAAGTGGCGCTGCAGTTTGCCCACCTCGAGGGCCTCGAATTTCCGGACCCCGACCTCGATCTCTCCTGGGTCCTCGCCCCGCACAGCCGCCAGACGCTGCTCGAACTTCAAAAGCTGGGTAATGGCACGGTTCCCGCCGCGCGATACACCTTCGACTATCGCTACGGCGACCCGTCCTCGGTCCATCGTCCGGCCGAACCTTATCGCGTGCCCTTCGCGGTCTCCACCCAGTTCCCGGTAACGCAGGCGTATCCGGACCTCGTGACGCATACGACGGCGGATTCGCGATTCGCTGTCGATATTGCGATGCCGGTTGGCACTGACGTCTTCGCGGCACGCGGCGGCATCGTCTTCGACGTCAGCGCCGACAATTTTAAGAGCGGACTCGACCCGCTGCGGGACGGACCGGCGGCCAATGTCGTCCAGGTGATGCATGACGACGGGACCTACGCCGTCTACGCGCACCTCAACTGGAACTCGATCCGGGTTCGTCCGGGCGACCGGGTGATTCGCGGCCAGTACATCGCCGATTCCGGCAATACCGGCTTTTCGAGCGGCCCCCACCTGCACTTTGTCGTGTTGCGCAATGCCGGGATGCAGACGGTGTCAGTGCCGGTCTCATTTCGGGGCGCCGACACGACAAATGTCGTGCCGGCGACCGGGGCCGTGCTCACCGCATACTAGATCGAATCCACGATCCCGTTGAGCGTGGTGCTCGGCCGCATGGCTGCCGTCGCGGCATTGTCATCCGGGTGGTAGTACCCGCCGATGTCGACAGCCGCACCCTGGGCTCCATTCAGCTCACGCAGGATCGTCGCTTCGTTCTTCGCGAGTGCCCGCGCCACGGCGGCGAATCGTTCTGCCAGCGCCGGGTAGCCGCTCATTTCCGCCATTGCCTCGGCCCAGTAGCGCGCAATCCAATAGTGGCTGCCACGATTGTCGAGTTCACCCGTCTTGCGTGAGGGAGACTTGTCGTTTTCGAGATAGCGGCCGTTGGCTTTGTGCAGCGCGGCGGCCAGGGCGCGGGCCCTCCCGTTGTCCTGCTTCTCTGCCAGGTCTTCGATCGAGACCGCAAGCGCGAGGAACTCACCCAGCGAATCCCAGCGCAGGTGGCCTTCCTCCAGGAACTGTTGCACGTGCTTCGGCGCAGAACCGCCGGCGCCGGTTTCGTACAGTCCGCCGCCGTTCAGTAGCGGTACGATGGACAGCATTTTTGCGCTGGTACCGAGTTCGAGAATCGGGAAAAGGTCAGTCAGGTAATCGCGCAGAACATTGCCGGTGACGGAGATGGTGTCCTTGCCATCTTTCACGCGCTCAAGAGTCAGGCGCATTGCATCGACCGGCGGCATGACCCTTATGTCGAGGTCGCGTGTATCCAGCAATTCGAGGCAGCGCTCAACCTTGGTGATCAGGTTGCGATCATGCGCACGCGCATCGTCGAGCCAGAAAATCGCCGTCGCGCCGGTCTGTCGCGCCCGGTTGACCGCAAGTTCGACCCAGTTCCGGATCGGCAGGTCGCGCGTCTGGCACATACGCCAGATGTCGCCCGCTTCTACTGTGTGTTTCATGATGGTGTCGCCTGCTGCATTCAGCACGTGCACCGCACCGTTCGCCGCAATCTCGAACGTCTTGTCATGTGAGCCATATTCCTCCGCCTTCTGGGCCATCAGGCCCACGTTAGCGACGTTACCCATCGACGTTACATCGAATGCGCCATGTTCCTTGCAAAAGCGTATTACCTCGTCGTAAATTCCGGCATAGCAGCGATCCGGGATCATCGCGTTCGTGTCGTGAAGCTTGCCATCCGGCCCCCACATACGGCCGGAGGATCGAATCGCGGCGGGCATGGATGCGTCGATAATCACATCGCTGGGTACGTGCAGGTTGGTGATGCCCTTGTCCGAATCGACCATGGCCAGCTTCGGACCCCGCTCGTGCACTGCCTCGATCGCCGTCTCAATATCTTTGCGTTCCGCGACCGGCAGGTCGCGGATCTTGTCGTGCAAATCTCCGATCCCGTTGTCCGGATCGACGCCGAGTTGGCGGAACCGTTCACCGAAGCGCTCGAAGACATCCCTGTAATACACCGTCACGGCATGGCCGAACATGATCGGGTCGGACACTTTCATCATTGTGGCTTTCAGGTGCAACGACAACAGGACATCGTCGGCCTTTGCTGCGGCAATTTCCTGCACGTAGAACTCGCGCAGCGCAGCCGCACTCATCCGGGCAGCATCCACGACTTCAAGCTCCTGTACGGGCACCGCGGCTTTGAGTTCGGTAATTTCGCCGTCGTCGTCCACATGCCGGATGGAGAGGCTGCCGGCGCCGCGGATGACCACGGATTGTTCGCTGCCGAGAAAGTCGTTCGCCTCCATGTGCGATACGCGCGTCTTCGATTCGGGCGACCAGACGCCCATGGAATGCGGATTCTTCCTCGCGTATTGCTTCACGGCCGCTGCGACGCGTCGGTCGGAATTGCCTTCACGCAATACCGGGTTTACTGCGCTGCCCAGCACCTTGGCGTAACGCAGTTTGGTGTCGCGTTCTTCGTCATTCCCGGGTTCCTCAGGGTAATTCGGCACATCGAAGCCCTGCGAACGCAGCTCGCGGACTGCCGCGGCGAGCTGGGGCACGGACGCACTGATATTCGGCAGCTTGATGATGTTGGCATCGGGGGCCTTCGCGATGTCACCGAGTTCTGCCAGCGCGTCGCTGACCCGCTGGTCGTCACGCAGGTTCTCCGGGAAATTCGCGAGGATGCGCCCCGCGAGGGAAATGTCACGTGTCTGCAAATCGATGTCCGCGACCGAGGCAAATGCGCGTACGATCGGGAGCAGGGAATAACTGGCCAGCGCGGGCGCCTCGTCGGTTTTCGTATAGATGATCGCGTTGCTCATCGTTCTCCTTCGCTGGTGATTCGCCCGCAGGTTGGCGGGACGCGGCATTATACGGTATGGCGTTCGACTGTCTGCCCGCGAACCGCGGCGCCCTTGTCTCGTCCGCGCTTGTGTATACCGCCGGGGATTGGCCAAGGTGTCCGCTGAGCAGGAGAGGCATGGACGCGATGCAGGCACAGGCAATGGCCCAAGCGACGAGCGCACGCCGCCAGCTCAAGCTGCGGCAGATCCGCACTGCTATCCAGCGACTCGACCGGGGCGACTACGGCACGCGTTCGTTGCGAAACCGCGATCGATCCGCGCCGGCTCGAGATCGATCCCGTCGTAACCCTCTGCGTCGGCTGCGCGAGCGACACGCGACCCTGACCGGGCCGCCATTCGACCCGGGCAATAAAAAAGGGCAAGACCGAGGTCTTGCCCTTTTTGTCTGGATGTCGGGTCGAGCCGGCGTGCGGCAAGAATCGAAATCCGTTCGTGAACCGTCGTTTAGAGCGGTACGATGTTTTCGGCCTGCGGGCCTTTCTGGCCTTGCGTGATCGTGAACTCGACCTTCTGGCCTTCGGTCAGCGTGCGAAAGCCCGAACCCTGGATTGCGCTGAAATGCGCAAATACGTCGGGGCCGGATTCCTGTGCGATGAAGCCGAAGCCTTTGGCCTCGTTGAACCACTTGACGGTTCCCGTTACTGTAGCCATTTCTTTACCTGTAAAATCAAATAGTTATACATATGCCCCGCGAACGGGACGGTTGTGCTGAAAAGTATGCGTTAACTTATGAAAAACAGGATGTGCTACGAATAGGAACATCTGAACGGATTACATAAATTGCCCGCTAACTCTCAGGCGGAACGAAGTATATACACGACTGAAACCGCTGGCGAGTTGAAAATCACGTTATTTTCCAGCCATTTGCGAGGTGAGCTCAGCAAAGCTCGCGACCGGAAGCTCGCAGTGCATGCCGCGGCAACGATAGGCGAGAGCGGTTCCGGGGCGGGCAGCCCGGTCGCGAAGCGCGCCCGGCAGGTCCTCCTCGCCCTCCGGGATAGCCACGACCAGCCGCCGGGGCGCATAGAGTTTTGCGAGGCCCTGGCGCCAGAGGCCGATTTCGTCGGCCGGACCTCGCAGTACGATGATGTTCGGCGGTTCCAGGTGTTCCTCCAGCGCATCGAGCAGCGACACATGCGCGTGCGGGAACTCCGTGATTGCGGGCCACGCAGCCCGTAGCGTGCGTTCCGCCGCATCGAGATAACGGGTTTCGCCCAGCAGGAAACCCAGGCGCTGCAGAGCAAAAGCGGCCACTCCGTTGCCGGACGGCAACGCCTCATCGGTCATGGGTTTCGGACGATGGAACAGGTGTTCCGCATCGTCGGCGGTGAACCAGAAGCCGCCGCCCTCCGGGTCTTCGAAGTGCTCGAGAAGGGTGTCCGCGAGCTCGATGGCGAAACGGAGTCGTGCCGCCGACCAGCGCCCCTGCAGCAGTTCCAGCAGCGCGTCGAGCAGGAACGCGTAGTCGTCCAGGTAGGCTGCAAAGCGCGCCCGCCCGTCCTTGTAAACGGCCTTCAGTCGTTCGCCTGCGTACAGCGCCTCATGGATGAAGTCAGCTGCGCCCACCGCGACATCCACGAATTTTTCGTCATCGAGCGCGCGGCCCGCTATGGCGAAACCGCGTATCGCCAACGCGTTCCACGCGCACAGTTGCTTCTCGTCTCGCGCCGGCGTGACCCGGGATGCGCGTACAGCAAGCAGTTTCTCTCTGGCTGACCGCAGCAGGCCCGCGACATCCGCCGCCGGCTGCGCGCTTTCCGTGGCGATGTCGTCGACGGGGCTGTGCTGAGTGAGGTGCCAACGGCCGTCGAAGTTGGCGGGCCCGTCGAGCCCGAAGTGGCGGCTGAACGCCGCATATTCTTCATCCGTAACCCGCGACCTCACTTCCTCCGGTGTCCAGACGTAGTACTTGCCTTCTTCACCGTCCGAGTCGGCATCCAGCGTCGAGTAGAAGCCGCCGTTTGGCGCCCGCATGTCGCGGAGGAGCCAGGCCGCCGTCGAACGAGCCACATCAGCGTAGTCAGGATCCCCGGTTGCCAGTGCGGCCTCGGCGTACAGCGCAAGCAAGGGCCCGTTGTCGTACAGCATTTTTTCGAAGTGCGGGATTGCCCAGTAGCGATCTACGGAGTATCGCGCGAAGCCGCCGCCCAGGTGGTCGCGCAAGCCGCCGCTCGCCATCCGCTTGAGGGTCAGTGTCGACATGTACAAGGCATCGAGATCCGGCAGAACGTCCTCTGCCGTGCCCCGCCAATGCCGTAGCAGCCGATTGAGATTTGCGGGATGCGGAAATTTCGGCGCCTGGCCGAATCCGCCGTACTCGCGGTCGAAGGCGCGGCTGAGCGAGTCTCTGGCCGCGGCCAGCGGTGTCGACTGCAGGGTGACACCCGCGGCCGGTGTCGACGCTTGCAAGCCATTCATGAATTCGACGAGCTTGCCGCCTTGCTCGCGGACCTCCTCGCGGCGCTCCGTAAAATACCGCGCGACTTTCTCAAGGATCTCACCGAACGCGGGCATGCCATAGCGTGCCTCTCTCGGAAAATAGGTGCCGCCGAAGAATGGCCGACGGCTCTCCGGGTCGAGAAACATGGTCAGCGGCCATCCGCCACCGCGTTGGGTCAGAAGCTGGTGCGCGAGCTGGTAAATACGATCAACGTCCGGGCGCTCTTCGCGGTCGACTTTGACGCTGATGAACAGTTCGTTCATCAGCGCTGCGGTTGCGCTGTCCTCGAAGGATTCGTGCGCCATCACATGACACCAATGGCAGGCGGAATAGCCGATCGACAGCAGTACAGGCTTGTCTTCATCTCGCGCGCGGTGAAATGCGGCGTCCGACCAGGGCAGCCAGTCGACCGGGTTGTCCGCGTGCTGCAGTAGATAAGGACTGGTTTCGCTGGCTAGGGCGTTCGGCATGGCTTTTTCGGAGCGGTCGCGGCCGATCACTATAACGCATCCGGCGCAGGGTCCGGCGATGGTAGACTTGGCGCGGCACGCACTCTGCGGATCCCGATGCTCGCATCACCGATAATCGACCCGGTCATTTTCTCCCTTGGCCCTGTAGCCGTCCGCTGGTACGGCCTGATGTACGTGCTCGGCTTCCTGGCTACGTGGTGGCTCGCGCGCCGCCGCTGCACCCGAGCCGACTCGCCAGTGACCCCGGCGCAGGTCGACGACCTCATTTTCTACGGCATGCTTGGCGTCATTCTCGGCGGGCGTCTCGGCTATACGTTTGTGTACGGCTGGGACGAGATCGCGGCGGACCCCCTGTATGTCTTCAAGATCTGGAAAGGCGGCATGTCGTTCCATGGCGGCCTCGTCGGTGTGATGATCGCAATGGCGTTCTATGGGCGAAGCATCGGCAGGACGATGTTGCAGATAACGGATTTCGTTGCCCCGTTTGCGCCGATCGGGCTCGGACTCGGCCGCATCGGCAATTTTATCAACGGCGAACTCTGGGGCCGTGAGACAGATGTGCCCTGGGCTTTCAACGTCAATGGCAGGGCCCTGCATGCCACGCAACTTTACGAAGCCCTGCTCGAAGGCCTGTTGCTGTTCATCTTTCTGTACGCCTACTCTTCGAAGCCGCGGCCGTACCGAGCCGTGTCAGCGCTCTTCCTCCTCCTGTATGGTGTGTTCCGTTTCTGGGTAGAGTTTTACCGCGTGCCGGACGCGCATATGGGCGAGCAGGGCTACCTCGCCTGGGGCTGGTTCACGACCGGCCAGGCGCTGAGCCTGCCGATGATCATCGCCGGTGCCGTTCTCCTTGCCCTGGCATACCGGCGCCCGCGCGAGGCAAGGGCTTGAGATGCAGCCGTATCTCGAGCTGCTGCGGCGCGTGCGTGAATCGGGCGATCTCAAGGACGACCGTACGGGAACCGGCACGCTGAGCGTTTTCGGCCACCAGATGCGTTTCGACCTGAGTGCAGGCTTCCCGCTGGTGACGACAAAAAAGCTTCACCTCCGGTCCATTATTCATGAATTGCTGTGGTTCCTGTCCGGGGACTCCAACATCCGGTACCTGCAGGATAACGGCGTCCGTATCTGGGATGAGTGGGCGGACGAGAACGGGGATCTCGGCTCGATTTACGGCGTGCAATGGCGCAGCTGGCCGCTGCCCGGGGGAAAGACTCACGACCAGATCGCGACCGTGATGCGACAGATCAAAGAGACCCCCGACTCCCGGCGCATGCTTGTAAGTGCCTGGAACGTCGCCGAGATCGACAACATGGCGCTGCCGCCCTGTCATACGCTGTTCCAGCTTCATGTGGCGAAGGGCAGGTTGTCGTGCCAGCTGTATCAGCGCAGTGCCGACGTCTTTCTCGGCGTGCCGTTCAACATCGCGTCCTACGCGCTGCTGACGCATATGTTTGCAGAGCAGGCTGGACTCGTTGCCGGAGAATTCATCTGGACCGGTGGTGATTGCCATCTGTATCTGAACCATCGCGAGCAGGCCGACCTGCAGCTCGCGCGCGCGACGCTGCCGCTGCCCCGGCTTTTCATCCGGCGTCGGCCCGATTCCATCTTTGACTATCGCTTCGAGGATTTCGAGATCCTTGACTACGAGCCGCACCCGCATATCCCGGCGAAAGTCGCGGTCTGACCCGTGCGTATCAGCCTGATCGTTGCCGTTTCGGCGAACGACATCATAGGCGTCGACGGCGCACTGCCCTGGCACCTCCCGGATGATTTTCACTGGTTCAAGGCGCAGACCCTGGGGAAGCCGGTCGCAATGGGCCGCAAAACCTTCGAATCGCTCGGACGCGCGCTTCCCGGCCGCCGGAATATCGTCATCACCCGCCAGGACGGCTACAGGGCGGACGGTGCCGACGTCGCCGATTCGCCGGCAGCGGCGGTCATTGCGGCGGGGGACGCCGGGGAACTCATGGTCATCGGCGGGGGCGAGATCTACAAGGCCTTCCTGCCACAGGCTTCCCGCATTTACCTCACTCGTGTCGAGGCTGTCGTAGAGGGCGACACCCGGTTTCCGCCCCGGGATCCGGACGCGTGGGCGCTGCAGTCCTCCGAATGGCACCCGCCGGATGACCGGCATGCGCACGCATTCGAGTTCAGAGTCTACGATCGACCCTGACCTCGTCGATCGGTACGAGCCGCTGTCGCGCCGCGGCAAGAGCGGCCGCGAGGTCGACGTCATCGAGGGCGTCCGCGTGCTCCGTGAACTCTTCGATCAGCCTTTTTTGTATAACGCCGCGATCCTGAGCCACGGCGTAGGGAATGTCCGCATGGAACATGACCATCGAATAGCGGGGAATGAAGGTGTCCGGCATTTGTCGTTCCAGTTCGAACGCCAGCGACTTCCGCAGGGCAAACTTGGGATCTCGCACCGTGTCGCGCATCTCGATGTAGTTTTCCAGCGCCATGTCCGCGATCGCGTTGGCATTGGCGATCTGCTCTTCCTCGAAGCGGCGGAACAGGTACGCCCAGTCGCCGCCCTCCGTGCGCATGATGTGGTCGAAGACGACACAGTCCTCGAACGCGAGGTTCATGCCCTGGCCGTGGAAGGGCACGACGGCATGGGCCGCGTCGCCGATGAGAAGCACGTTGCCACGATCGTGCCAGTGCCGGCAGCGGACGGTGCCAAGGAGCCCGAGCGGCCGATGTGCGACGTCGTCTTCGAGGTTGCTGATGAGCGGCGCGACGTCGGCGAAGTGGGTCTCGAAGAAGTGCGACACGCTCGCGGGATCCACAAGGCTCGAGAAGCCGGGGTCGCCGACGTTGGGCAGGAACAAGGTCAGGGTGAAGTCGCCGCCGGGATTCGGCAGGGCAATCAGCATGACTCCCCCGCGCGGCCAGATGTGCAGCGCGTCAGCAGCCAGCTGGTGTTGCCCGCCCGGGCCGGCGGGGATCGTGAGTTCCTTGTAGCCGTGGCGTAGCAGCGACTCGATCCCGCCGAAGGTGTCCGATCCATCGAAGGAGCGCCGGATGATGGAACCTGCTCCGTCGGCGGCAAACAGGGGCAGCGCCTCGACCTCGTAGAGGCTGTCATCGTCGAGGTTTTTCACGTGCACCGTGCGGTCCGGCGCGTCGTAGCCGATCGCCTGCTGCCTGAAATGCAGCCGGATGTTGGGAATGCCGTCTGCGACGCCCAGGAGGACCCGGTTCAGGTCGGCGCGGGTGACCGAGTGGATGACCTCGTTGCGATGCTGTCCGTAGGGCATGAACTCGGTTCTGCCGTCGGCCTGGTGCAGCATGCGCCCGCGCATCGGCATGAGCATCGGCTTGATCTTCTCGTACAGACCCGCCTGGGCGAGGGCGTTGATCCCGCGTGCTGCAAGCGCCAGGTTGATCGAACGACCCGCTTCCGCGTCGAAGATGCGCGGGTCGGGATTGCGCTCGAACACATCGACGATGAAACCTTGCCTTGCGAGCATGATCGCGAGCAGGGTGCCGCACTGGCCGGCGCCGATGATGTTTATGGCTTCCAGCGGCATCGTCAGCAGGTGGCAAGCGCCAGTTCGAGGCGCTCTGCAAACTCGAATACGTCCGCGAAGCTGTTATAGAGCGGGGCGGGCGCGACACGGATGACGTCCGGTTCGCGCCAGTCGCCAGTGACGTTCAGCACGCCAAGCGCCTCGAACAGCGCCCGGCCGGGAATTGCCGGGTCGCTCACGACGAGCGAGAGTTGCGCGCCACGTTCGCCAGGGGGCGTGATGCAGTCGATGCGACCGCCGAAACGTCGCTCGACCAGCCAGGCGAGGTACCCGGTCAGGCGCTGTGATTTCTCGATAAGGCGCGGCAGCCCGGCCTCGTGAAACAGGTCCAGGGACGCGAGTACCGGGGCGAGCGACAGGATCGGCGGATTGCTCAGCTGCCAAAGCTCCGCACCGTGCGCGGGCGTGAACGAGGGCAACATGCGGAAACGGGTCGTCTCCTCGTGACCCCACCAGCCGCGCAGCTGGCCAGGATCGTTCGGAGCGAAGTGGCGTTCGGCGACGAACGCACCCCCGATCGCACCGGGACCGGCATTAAGGTATTTGTACGTGCACCATGCGGCGAAGTCCGGCGACCAGTCGTGCAGCGACACAACAACGTTGCCGATCGCATGGGCGAGGTCGAGCCCGACACGGCAGCCGGCGTCCCGGCCCAGGCGGCAGATAGCCGCCATGTCCAGAACCTGCCCGGTGTAGTACTGCACGCCGGGCAACAGCAGCAATGCAATCTGCGGGCCTTCGCGTTCGAGCAACGCCTCGAGTTCGCCGATGTCGAGGTAGCCGTCCCGTGTCGACGACGGCCACTCGAGCAGCCCTTCCTCGACATCGAATCCCGCCATCCGCAGCTGAGATTCGGCCGCGTAGCGGTCCGATGGAAACGCCTTTGCCTCGATCACGATCTTGTAGCGAGACGCGGTCGGGCGATAAAAGCTCGCCATCAGTACATGCAGGTTGACTGTCAGCGTGTTCATCGCGACAACTTCGTCCGGCAATGCGCCCGTGAGTTCCGCGAAACCGGCAGTCGCCCTGCGGTGATAGGTCAACCAGGGTCGATCGGCGTGGAAGTGCCCGTCGACGGCGCGGTCACGCCAGCTTTCGAGCGCCTCCTGCACATAATCTTCAGCCAGCTTCGGCTGCAGGCCGAGCGAATTGCCGCACAGGTACACCGGCGCATGGCCATCCCGCTCGCGGGGGAAATTGAAGCGGCCACGGAACCCGGCCAGCGGATCCGCGCGATCCTGTTCGATCGCAAACTCACGGCAGTCCTCGAAGGTCATCGCTGCCGCTCATCCGGCAGCGGCTTCACATTCCCGCAGCGTTCGCAGCGGCGCTTCGCTGCGTCGCTGTAGAAGCGCTCGAAGATCGGCGGGAGCTGGGCGACGATATCTTCGATGTAGACGAATTCCTCGTACAATTTTTGATCGCAGTGATCGCAGTACCACGCGAATCCGTCGAGTTCATGATCGAGCCGCTTGCGCTCGACGACGAGACCTACCGTGTCAGCAAAGCGCTGCGGCGAATGCGGCACCCGCGGCGGCAGGAGAAGCATTTCGCCTTTCCGGATCGGAATATCGACCCTGATGCCGCCCTGGATTGTGCGGAGCAGCATTTCACCCTCGCACTGGTAGAAAAGTTCGGGGCCCTCGTCGACATGATAGTCGTCGCGCGCGTTCGGTCCGCCGACGATCATGACGATGAAGTCGTCATCCTCGAACACCTGCCGGTTGCAGACCGGTGGCCGCAGATCCTCGCGGTGTGCGTGGATCCAATCCGCCAGACTGAACGCCTTCAGGGCTTGCATACGGAGTCCTTCCCCGACGCCTGGTAGATGCGCACATCGCTTTCGTCGATGCGCGCTGCCGTCAGTTCGCGTCCCCACACACAGCCGGTATCGAGACACAGCAGTTTCGGAAGCACGACCAGGCCCAGTGCCGACCAGTGGCCGAACACGATCCGCGTGTCACGGAGCGCCGGGTTTTCGAAGTCATACCACGGGTGCAAGTCGCCGCGCGCACGCCACGGCGGGCCGGTGTGAGTATAGTTGAGGCTCATTGCCTCGGTCAGCATCCGCATGCGGGTGAAGACGTTGATGATGACACGAAGGCGGCGATAGCCCTTGAGCGAACCGGTCCAGCGGCGCGGCGTGTTGCCGTACATCCGCGCCAGTACCGCAGGGTAGCTTTCGCCCCGCAAAGCGGCCTCGACCTCCGCGGATCGGGCAAGGGCTTTCTTTACCGACCATGTCGGCCAGAGTCCGGCGTGTACCATCAGAGTGTCGAGGGCCTCATCGTAGTGCGCAAGCGGGCGGCGCCGGAGCCAGGCAATCAGTTCGTCGGAATCGGGCGCTTGCAGCACTTTGTAAAGCGTTTCGAATCGCGGGGTGTATTTGATCGCGCCTTCAGCGAGCGCGAGCAGGTAGAGGTCGTGGTTGCCGAGCACACTGACGACGGCGTCGCCCAGGCTCACGACATAGCGCAGCGTCTTGAGTGACTTGGGCCCGCGATTGACGATATCGCCGCACAGCCACAGCCGGTCGTTAGCGGGATTGAAGCCCGCCAGGTCGAGAAGGCGGCGGAACGGATCATAACAACCCTGCAAATCGCCGATTGCATATGTCGCCATGCGGTCGGGAAGCTAATGCAGCAGGCCGGGCACGGCGAGCGTAAAAGGCGCGATCGGCGCATCGAAGAACACCCCGTCGTCGGCCTCCATCCGGTACAGGCCCTGCATGGCACCGACCGGCGTCTCGAGAACCGCGCCGCTGGAATACCGGAATTCCTCGCCCGGCCTGAGGTGCGGTTGCTCTCCGACGACGCCGTCACCGGAGACCTCCTGGATCTTGCCATTCGCATCAGTAATCAGCCAATGCCGGCTCAGTAAACGGGCTGCAACATTGCCGAAGTTCGAGATCGTGATCGTATAGGCGAAAACGTAACGATCTGCGTCGGGCTCCGACTGTTCGCCGATGTAGTCGGTAACGACCTTGATATGAATGTCGCAGATCTTGTCCATCATTGAATCACGTCGTTCTGATGACGCAACCATTCTAGCGATTTCACGCAGGAATGTCGGTCTTTGTCGCCAGCCGGTTCGCAAGAGTTACCCAGTCGCCCACGCCGACCGCCTCGGCGCGCAGGCCGGGCTCGATGCCGGCCGCCGCAAGGTCCTCGGGGCCGACAAGCCGCTTCAGTGAATTCCGGAGCGTCTTGCGGCGCTGGCCAAACGCCTCGGCCACTACGCGCGCGAGCCAGGCTTCGTCCCTGATGACATAAGTACCGGCCGGGAGCGGACGCAGGCGGACGACAGCCGACGTAACGTCGGGTGGAGGTTCGAAAGATTGCCGGTCCACGTCGAACAGCGCCTCGATCGCGAAGTGACACGCCAGCATCACCGTCAGCCGGCCGTAGGTCCGGCTGCCGGGTGCTGCTGCCATCCGGTCGACGACTTCTTTCTGCAGCATGAAGTGCATGTCCTCGATGAAGTCGCGGTAGCCGAGAAGGTGGAACAGTATTGGCGTGGAGATGTTGTAGGGCAGGTTGCCGACGACACGCAGCCCGCGGCCGAGCGACGAAAAATCGAAGCTCAGCGCATCGGCTTCATGAATCTGCACGTGCTGGTCGGTCGCGAAGTGCTCGCGCAGTCGTCGCGCAAGGTCGCGATCGAGTTCTATCCCGTGCAAATCCCGGCACCTTTGGGCGAGAGGGACCGTCATGGCGCCGTGGCCCGGGCCGATTTCCACGATCCGGTCGTCGCGTTGCGCTGCGACGGCGGCGAGGATGGCGTCGATGACGCCCGGGTCCGTGAGGAAATGCTGGCCGAAGCGTTTCCGGGGGCGGTGGGCGTTCACCGTGGCGCGCCGAGCGACAATGCGAGTTCGATAGCGGCCCGGAGGCTCCCGGGGTCCGCTTTACCGGTACCGGCAAGGCTGAAGCCGGTTCCGTGGTCGACCGAGGTCCGTATGATGGGCAGCCCGAGGCTTACGTTCACAGCATGGCCGAAGCCCGCATACTTCAATACGGGCAGGCCCTGGTCGTGGTACATGGCAAGGATCGCATCGTGATGGCCGGCCGCGGGCGTAAACGCCGTATCCGCGGGTACCGGCCCGCTGACGTTCATGCCGGCTCTGCGGAGCGCGTCGACGACCGGCGCGATGATCGCCTTGTCTTCGAGTCCCAGGTAACCCCCTTCGCCGGCGTGCGGGTTCAGTCCGCAAACGAGGATCGAGGGCTCAGCGATGTTGAATTGCGACCGCAGGCCGTCTTCGAGGATGCGAAGCACGGCTTCGAGTCGCGGCGCGGTAATGTAGTCGGGTACCTCACGGAGCGGGAGGTGCGTGCTTGCGAGCGCCACGCGCAGGCTGCCCGCCACCAGCAGCATGACCGGCAGCCGGGCGCCGGTAAGTTCGGCGAGAAATTCGGTATGCCCGGAAAACCGGATGCCTGCATCGTTGACGACATGCTTGGCCAGTGGCGCCGTCACGAGTGCCCGGTAGCGACCGTCGAGGCAGCCGTCCACGGCCAGCCGCAGGCCCTCGAGAAGTGTCGCGGCATTCGCGGGATCCGGTGTTCCGCAATGTACCGGTGCCGGAAACGGCAGGTCGAGCACGTCGAGACGGAACTCGACGCCGAGAAGCGACGCACGCTCGCGCAGCAGCTTTTCGTCGCCGATGACCCGCATGCGCGGCGCATTGGCCCCTGCCCCGATCGTGACGCACAGGTCCGGGCCGATACCGGCCGGATCGCCGGCGGTCACAACCAGTGGCGCAGCGCTCACATTCTTATATCGACGTAGGCCTCGTCACGAATCCGTTGCAGCCAGAGCTGGGCTTCGGCATCGCGCTTGCCGGCGCGAATGCGAACCACGCAGTTCTGTTCCTTGAGGTCCTCGGTGTTGTCGTAGACCCGGCGATCCAGTACCTCCACGATGTGCCAGCCGAACTGGCTACGGAACGGCTGACTGAGCTCGCCGATCTCGAGGCCCCCGATGACCTGGTCGAATTCCGGGACGAACGTCCCCGGTCCCGCCCAGCCGAGATCGCCACCCAGGTTCGCAGAGCCCGGGTCATCGGATAAAAGCTTGGCGACCTCACTGAATTCCTCACCGCCCTCTATGCGCTCGTAGGCGTCCTCGAGCTGCTGTTTTGCCGTTTCATCGTCGATAATCTCATTCGGCGTGACGAGGATGTGCCGCGCGAGAACCTGGTTCACCTCACTCTGTTCGACGGCACTTCGCATGTCATTGACCTTCACGATATGAATGCTTGACGCGGTCCGGAAGGGTTCGGATACGTCGCCGTCAGACAGCGGTGCAAGGATGTCGGTGAAGACCGTCGGTACTTCCTCGCCCTTCATCCAGCCGAGAGCGCCGCCTTCGAGCGCCGTCGGGCTGTTGGAATAGCGGGCCGCGAGCTGACGGAAATCCTCGCCCGCTGTCGCCTGTTCGTGGATGTCGTTCGCCGTCTCGACGATCTCGTCGATCTCTTCGCTCGATGCGCCTTCCGGCAGCGACAGCAGGATGTGCGAGAGGTTGTATTCGGAGTTGACGACGACATTCGTCTCGAGGTCCGCGATGCACTGCTCGATCTCACGCGGCGACACCTGGATACTCTGGTCGACTCGGATACGGCGTAGCTGCTCGATCGTCACTTCCTCTCGCATCTGCCGCCGGAACTCGGGGTAGTCCACACCCTGCTGGGCAAGCATCTCAGGCAGTTCGGCCAACGTTCCGCCCATGTTCGAGGCCACGTCGTTGAGGATCTGGTTCAGCATCTGGTCGGAGATGTCGAGCCCAATTCGCTCCGCCTGTTGCAGCTGGATTTCGTTCAGTATCACGCGGTCCAGCACCTGCTGTTTCAGGATCTCTTCGGGCGGCAGCTGGAAACCGCTCTGCGACGCCTGTCCGCGAATCATCTCGAGCGTCTCGTAATAGCTGCTCTTGAGCACCACCCCTTCGTTGACGATGGCTGCCACGCCGTCGAGAAACTGGCCAGTTTCGGAGAGCTCGGCCGGACCCTCCTGCGCCGAGATAGCGGGCGCAGCCGCCATTGCAATAAGCGCACATAAGCCATTGAATTTTAACACTAGTTTCACTACCGAAGGTCCGCAGAGTAGCCAAGAATACCACGTTCGAGCAGGCGGTCAGCGGCCGTGCCGACACTCGCCATGCCTTTCAATACGAGTTGCAGACCGACGGAGGAATCCCGAGTTCCGTCGCGCGTGGAGATGTGGCGACGGGTCACGAGCCTCAGGCCCCAGCAGCAGCTTTCGTATTCGAGGCCGAAAAACTGCTCCAGCATCTCCTCGTCGCGAAATGAATAATTATAGCGGCCGACAAAATTCAACTGCTCGCCGATCGGCCAGGACCAGGAGAGATCGCCCTGTTCGAGTGAATCGCGCCGGTACCGGTAGGCGAGGTTCAGGATCCGGTTCGGCGCGGGACGGTATTGCACGCGGGCCTGGGATTGCGTGGTTCCGTTCTCCGTGGTCCCCCATTGGTGGCCGAAATCGAAGTTCAGGTGCTCGTAGAGCAGGAAACGGACTTCAGCGATGTAGTCCGAGGTCGCGGTCGTGGCGGGCGTTCCGCCGGGCAGCGTGACCAGCCGGTCATTCAGGTAGCGTGTCTGGCCGACGGTCGCGGCGACGAGTTCCCTGCCGTTGCCGGCGTCGAGAATTCGGGATGTAATTCCGAGACTGACCTGGTCGGTATCGCCTATCCGGTCCACGCCGAGGAAACGGTTGCGGCGAAATAGCTGCACGAGGTTCAAATCCGGTGTGATGGTGTCGAACACGGGCAGCCCGTCCTGGTCACGGTAGGGCACATTGACATAGAGCAGTCTTGGCTCGAGCGTCTGGATGCGGCGACCCGTGCCGCGCATCAGCCGTTCGAAAACGAGCCCGGAATCGACGCTCGAAATCGGGACACTGCGGGTCGGATCGTCCACCTGGCCGGCTGCCGTGTTCTCGAGCTGGTACGCTGTGTAGTCCCACGCTATGGCGGGGTTCACGAACCAGCCATTGCCGCCAAGCGGCAATTCCAGGCGCGGTGCAACGTTCGCTCGCCAACCGGTGACACCGACCTCGCGGTCGAAGTTGACCAGCTCCGCGTCGACACTGGCCTCCAGCCCGGCGACCATTTCCGGCCAGTAGCTCTCGAACCGGAGCTGCGGGACGCGGCGGTACGGCTCCTCGTCCGGGGCGATGGCATCATCCAGCGTCTGGAAGTCCTGGACCTGTGCGAACACGCTCATTGAGTCGCTGTGCCAGTCGAAACTCAGGTGGCGATCGAGATGGGTGATGCTGGACGCGCTCAGGCTGCCGCCCAGGTCCTCGAAGTACTGGTTGTCGGACACCTCCCGGAAATTCAGCAATCCGCGCCAGCCGTTGTTAAACAGTGTCCGGTGGCTTGCCAGCAGCATGTGGCGGGTATCGTTGAACTTATCGTCATCAGGCAGGTATTGCCCGACGAGCCTGCCGCTGTGTATTTCCGTCAGGTAGCGGAACTCCGACTGGAGCTGCAGGCCTCGTTCCGTGAGAAGCCGCGGCGTGATCGTCGCATCGTAGTTGGGTGCGATATTCCAGTAGTACGGGACCCGCACCTCATTGCCACTTCGGCCCGAACTCCCG
This sequence comes from Woeseiaceae bacterium, assembly GCA_041743865.1. Lineage (GTDB taxonomy): Bacteria > Pseudomonadota > Gammaproteobacteria > Steroidobacterales > Woeseiaceae > UBA1847. The sequence goes on along the minus strand of JBGTLY010000217.1, from coordinate 11,014 downwards.
ATTTCCGGGGTCAGGATGCCGGATTTGCGCGCATCGCCAATTGGGAACGAGATGAATGGCGCCCACAAAATGGGTACGCCCTGGAACCGAAGCTTGATATCGCGAGCGGTGCCGACGCCTTCTTTCGTGTCGAGGTCGATGTCGTCCGCCTGCAGAACCCAGTCATTCGAGCCCGGCGGGCAAGTCGTGTAGTAGACGCGGTCGAGTTGCAGTTCGCCGTCACGGTTGATCATGACCTGCGAAGCCCCGCCGCGTGCGCTGCTCGCGCCGAGCGAAAAGCGGGCGCCGGAAAACAGGATGCGGCCGGAATCGTACGCGAACTCCGCGGCATCGCTGACGATCTCGCTCTCCGTGTCTTCGTACCGGACGTTGCCGGTGAGGATGACGGCACGCTGGCCAGGGTCGTTGCGGGCCTCGTCAGCGCCGACGAGGCGTTGCCCCCGGCGCAGCAATACGCCGCCCGTCACCGCCATGTCGAGTGTTTCGTCAAGCGTCGCCTCGAGTTCGCCGGCCTCGAGTTCGATGGCCAGATCATCAGGCTCTCTCGGCTGAAAAACCTCCGTAGGCAGGGCCACACCGAGCCCCGTATTGCAGGCACGCGGCTCCGCTGCATCCGTAACCGATGCTGCGAGAATCAAGCAGGCAGGAATCAGGTGTTTCGGTGAGGTCACGCCACTTGTTCCATGGCATCGAGCCCGAGTTCCGCAAGCAGGTGCGGCAAGAGCGCATCTCGCGCAGCCTCGATCGACAGCGATGCCCCGAGCGTGTGCAGGTCCGAGACCCGGAGTCCACGAAACCCGCAAGGATTAATGCGCGCGAATGGCTCGAGGTTCATGTCCACGTTTAATGCCATGCCGTGAAAACTCGCGCCGCGGCGGATGCGCAGGCCTACGCTCGCGATCTTGACGCCATCGGCATAGACGCCGGGAGCGTCGCAACGGCTGGCCGCGTCGATACCTTGCGCCGCGGCAAGGCGCACCGCAGATTGTTCCAGCGCGGTGACGAGCGCGCGCACGCCGATGCCGGCGCGCCGGAGGTCCAATAGCGGGTAAATCATCAGTTGCCCCGGTCCATGGTAGGTAACCTGGCCGCCCCGGTCGACCGGAATGACCGGGATGTCGCCGGGTGCGAGCAGGTGCTCCGGTGCCGCATTGACACCGAGCGTGAACACGGGTCTGTGTTCCGTAAACCAGATTTCGTCGCGTGTGCTGGCGTCGCGGGCATCCGTGAATGCCTGCATGGCGCGCCAGGTGGGTACGTAGTCCGAAAGCCCGAGGGATTTCACCGCGACGGTCATCATCGGCTACAGGGCCATCAGGACATCGTCATGCGCCGTCAGTTCACGGTAGATATTGTCCAACTGTTCCTTGCTCGTCGCATTGATCGTGACGGTTATCGAAACGAAGCGGCCGTTTCGGCTCTGCGCCGTGTGGATGGCTTCGTCGGACAACGGTCCGGTGTGCCTCTCGACCAGCGCACGAACGGTCGCATGGAACTCCGGCGTATCACGCCCCATCATCTTGAGAGGGAAGTCGCAGGGGAACTCGAGCAAGGTCGCTCCACGGTCATCGTCCGTCATCGCCGGCGGCCTATTCAAACCACAGCGACACGCTGTCACGCGTGCGTTGCCACAGAGAGCCTTCGGGGTTGTCGTCCAGCGCCCGAAGTGCCTCCGTCAGCAGCGTGTCACCGTCAAGGCTCACCGTGAATTCCGCCAGCGGCTGGCCGGCTGCCACCGGCGCTTCAAGCACGGCTGGCACATTGCGCGTCATCTCCAGGGCGTCGTAGCGACCGCGCGGAATGGTGATGTAGACGTCCTCGAGAACCCCGAGGTTGGTGTACTCCCTGGCGGAATTCCAGATACGAGCGGTTGTGACCGTTTCATCGGCCTTGTATAGCAGGCGGGTCTCATAGAAACGAAAGCCGTAGTTGAGCAGAGCCTGGCTGCCGTCGATCCGGGCTTTGGCACTCGACGTGCCCATGACGACGGCGATGATCCGCATATCGTCGCGCAGGGCGGACGACACGAGGCAGAAACCCGCGTCGTCCGTATGCCCCGTCTTCATCCCGTCCACGGAGTCGTCTCGCCACAGCAGGTTATTGCGGTTTGGCTGCGTGATTCCGTTCCAGGTGTATTCCTTGATTGAATACCATTCGTAATAGTCGGGAAACTGCAGGACGATGGCACGCGCCAGCGTGGCCAGGTCGCGCGCCGTTGAAAAGTGCTCATCGCCGGGCAGTCCCGTCGAATTGACGAAGTGGCTCCCCGTCATGCCGAGTGCCGCGGCGGATTGATTCATCATCTCGGCGAACACCGATTCCGTGCCCGCTATGTGCTCCGCAAGCGCCACGCTGGCGTCGTTGCCGGATTGCACGATCATGCCCAGTAGAAGGTCGCGGACGGGTACCCGGTTGCCCACCTCGACAAACATGCGGGAGCCGCCGGTGCGCCAGGCACCCTCGCTGATGGTTACCGTGTCATCGAGTGCGACCTGGTCGTTCGCGAGCGCCTGGAAAACCACGTAAGCCGTCATCAGCTTCGTGAGGCTGGCCGGCGCAAGACGTTCATCAGGCAGGTTTTCGGCGAGCACCTGGCCGGTTCGGCCATCGATCATGAGATAGCTCTTCGAACCGATGATCGGTGGCGCGGGAATCGGACGTGACTGCGCGTCCAGCACGGCGCTCTGGCCCATTAAAACAAGAATAATCAGACAGTTGGAAAGCCGGAGATGCATGGATTCGCCAGAGAGGAAAACGGGGTCGTATTGTAACCAATTCGCCCGGCGGCGGCGCCGCGGCGCCGCCTATTCAGGTACGAGGTACGGGTCGGTAATGCCGAGCGACTCCAGGGCTCCGACGATGCTGTCGTACTGTTCGACCTCGACGACTGGGCCGATCCGGACGCGAAAGAGTGACGGGCTCACGCTGGTATCGGTGTGAATCAGCACATTGTCGATACCATTGCTTTGCAGCAACGCCTTGCGCCGATCCGCATTTCCCCGATCGCCGAATGCGCCGACCTGCACAAACGAGCGGGCCGGCGTGCTGACGGCCACGGCGTCCGGGCGATGGGGCGGCGGCGTACTTTGCCGCACGGGAATGTCGCTGCCCGGTACATCGGCCGTGAGTGCGGTAACTTCGACGAGGCTCGTCCCGTCGCCGACCATGTCGAGTTTCAACGCGGCAGCGTAGGAAAGGTCGATGATGCGATTGTGTACGAACGGCCCCCGGTCGTTGACCCGGACGATCACGCTCCTGTCGTTGCGCAGGTTACGTACGCGAACATAGGTCGGCAGAGGCAGCGTCTTGTGCGCCGCAGTCATGGCATGCATGTCGTAGGTCTCGCGGTTCGACGTGAGGCGGCCATGAAACTTCTCGCCGTACCAGGACGCGACGCCGCGCTCGCGGTACCCGGCACTCGAGGGCAATACCGTGTAGCGCTGTCCGAGTACCTCGTAGACCGGACCGTTGCCGTAGCGGCTCGGCGCTTCGGGGCTGGGCACCGCGCTGCCGGGGAGGTCGGGAGCGACGACGCTGCCACCCGGCGCGGGATCCCGAATCTCGCTCGTACCGCAGGCAGCAAGCGGAAGCAGGATCGCCCAGGCTGCGTGCCGCAGCCATCGCTCAGGACGCATCGGCGTCCTGGCACAGCCGAAGCGCCACTTCCCGTCCGAGCTGATACACCGCCAGGGCGTACATCGCGCTGCGGTTGTAGCGCGTGATCACGAAAAAGTTGTGAAAGCCGACCCAGTATTCCGGGCCCTCCGCGCCGGCGAATGCGAGCAGGGCAGCGTCACTGTCGGGGGCGAGGTCGGTCGCGAACACCACGCCGTCCGCGCTGAGCGAGCCAATCGTAGCCTGGGGCGAAAGGGTGTTCGATGGTTCGGGAGGAGGGGCCTCCCACTCGCTGCCGAGTGTCGCCTGCGCCACGATTTCCTCGCCGCTGCGCCAGCCGTGTGCATTGAAATAATTCGCCACACTGCCCGCCACATCCGTCCAGTTGTTCCAGATGTCACGCTTTCCGTCACCGGTCGAATCGATGGCATAGGCACGGTAGCTCGACGGCATGAACTGGGGCCTGCCCATGGCGCCGGCATAGGAGCCGGTCGCATCCTCGGGCGCCATGTTTTCCTCGCGGGCAAGGAGAAAATACTGCATCAACTCCTTGCGAAAAAACGCGGCTCGAGGCGGGTAGTGAAACGCGAGGGTCGCTAGGGCGTCGAGCACCCGGTAACTCCCCGTGATCCGGCCGTAGTAGGTCTCTACGCCGATGATGCCGATCAGAATCTCCTCCGCCACACCGTGCTGTTCCGCAATCTCGGAAAGCATCTCGCGGTTATCCCGCCAGAACGCGGCGCCGGCGTCGATCCGCTCGGGCGTCATGAAGATCTTGCGGTACTCGGCCCAGCTGAGCTTTTTCTCCGCCGGTGTGCTGATGGCATCGATGATATTTTGCTTCAGTTCGGCGCCGGTGAGGGCTGCGACCAACTCGTCTCGATCGAAGTCGTGGTCGGCAACCATCTCGTCGATGAACGAACGGATTTCGGGCTGCCCTGTGTCCAGGGCCAGGCCGGCAGAAGCAGAGAGCAGCAGCGCGCTGCACAACAGGAGTCGTTTCATTAGTGCGGCAGGAGTTTCCGGTGAGACTGGATCGACATCAGAATACCGAATCCTGCCATGAGCGTCACCATCGACGTGCCGCCGAAGCTCACCAGTGGCAATGGCACGCCCACCACCGGGACGAGCCCCGAGACCATCGCGGTATTCACGAACACATAGACAAAGAACGTGAGGCTGATCGATCCCGCGAGCAGGCGGGAGAACGTATCGTGTGCGTGCGCCGCGATCCAGAGGCCGCGAGCGATGACAAAAACGTAGAGCCCGAGGAGAGCAAGGACGCCGAACAGCCCGAACTCCTCACCGATAACGGCAAATATGAAATCCGTGTCCCGTTCGGGCAGGAATTCGAGCTGCGCCTGCGAACCGTTGGTCCAGCCCTTGCCAAACAGTCCGCCGGACCCGATTGCGATCTTCGACTGGATGATGTTGTAACCTGCACCGAGCGGGTCGCTGTCCGGGTTCAGGAGAGTCAGAACACGCTGCCGCTGGTAGTCGTGCATGAAATGCCATAACACCATCGCACCAGGAACGGCAAGGACGGCGAGCGCGATCATGAAACGGATCGACAGACCTGCCAGGACCACGACGATAATGCCGGAGGCGGCGATCAGAAGAGCGGTCCCGAGGTCCGGCTGTTTCGCGATGAGCACCGTCGGTACCACGATGACGATGAAGAGCAACAGCAGCTGGCCGAGCCGCGGGGGAATCGACCGCTGGTGCAGGTACCACGCTGCCATCATCGGGACGGCAAGCTTCATGATTTCAGCGGGCTGGAAGCGGATGCCGACGTCGAGCCAGCGCCGCGCGCCCTGTGTGACCACGCCGCTCGTCAGAACGAGCACCAGGAGGATCAGCCCGCCGGCATACGCCCACGGTGTCCAGCGCCTTAGAAAATCCGGCGGGAACTGTGCCACGACCAGCAGGGCGGAGAGACCCACGGCGAGCCGCAGGACCTGGTTCATTGCAAGGCGCGGGTTTTCGCCCACGGCGCTGTAGAGCACCGCAAGTCCGAAAGCACAGATGAGCAGCAAAGCGCCGAGCAGCGGACCGTCGATGTGCAGCCGCCGAAGCAGCCGGGTGAAGCCCGACAACGGTGCTTCTTTTTCGTCGACGAGTCGCGAGTTGACGTTAACGCGCATTGTCGGCCTCGAGGTAGCGGTCCATGATGGCGCGGGCGATTGGTGCGGCGACCCGACTGCCGCTGCTGCCGTTTTCGACGATCACGGCGACCGCAATCTGCGGCGACTCCACTGGCGCGAATGCGATGAACAAGGCATGGTCACGAAGGCGGTACTCAATCTCGTCCTCGTTGTACTCGTCTTCCTGGGCGACGGAAAACACCTGTGCGGTGCCGCTCTTGCCGGCCATCGAGTAAGGGGCGCCGGTGCCGACGGCGCGCGCGGTGCCGCGTGCACCCTGCAGAACATCCTGCATGGCGTCGAGGACGGTTTGCCAGTAGAACTCGTTCTCAATATCGACATCTGCCAGGCGTTCCGGGCTCACGAGTGTCCGTTCGCCGGTCATGGTGTCTTCCCACGCGGCGACCAGGTGCGGCTTGAAGCGCGACCCGCGGGTGGCGAGCGTAGCCGCGGCGCTTGCGAGCTGCAGGGGCGTCGCCAGCATGTAACCCTGGCCGATGGAGGCAATAACGGTTTCGCCGTTGAACCAGCGCTGGTCCGACGGGTTCCTGAATGCCTGCTGTTTCCACGCCCGCGACGGATTGATGCCCGAGCGTTCGCCCGGGACATCGATGCCGGTCGTTTGCCCGAGCCCGAACTGGTCGAGGTACGTGTGCATCTGGTCTATGCCGAGGTCGATACTGACTTCGTAGAAATAAACATCGCAGGACTGCTCGAGTGCGTCGTGCAGGTCCATGGGACCGTGTCCCTCTGGGCGCCAGTCGCGGTAGCGGTGGGTCGAATTCGGTAGCGAGAACCAGCCGCGGCAGACGGTCTTGCGAGTGAGGTTCGTGGCGCCGGTCTCGAGCGCCGCCAGCGCCAGCATCGGCTTGATCGTCGAACCGGGCGGGTACGTGCCGCGCACGGCGCGGTTGAACAGGGGTCGGTCCAGGTCTTCCTGGAGCGCATTGAACTGGTTGGTGCTCATCCCGGAGGCGAACAGGTTGGGATCGAAGGACGGTGTGCTGACCAACGCCAGGATCTCACCGCTCCAGGGGTCGATAGCGACTACCGCACCGCGATGGCCCGCAAGGGCCTCGTGGGCGACCGCCTGCAAATCGAGATCGATCGTCAGGAACAGGTTCGAACCCGGGGTTGGCTGGGCGTCGAGCGGCAGGGAGTCGAGCAATTCGTTCGATGTTGCCGTAATCACCCGTCCACGCGCATTCGTGACGACGTGACGATAGCCGGGATCGCCGTGCAGCGTGGATTCGAAACTGTGCTCCACGCCGGTCTTGCCGGTCTGGCCGGTGCCCGCATAGCGCGCCGGATCGAGCGCTTCCAGGTCCGTTTCCGACAAGGCGCCGACGTAGCCCACGGCATGGGCGATCGCCGGACCGTTGGGGTAGTGGCGTATCAGGCGAGGCCGGAAATCGACGCCCGGGAAGCGCGGTCGCTGGATGGCGAAGTGCGCAACTTCCTCGTCCGACATTCGCAGATTCAGGGTCACGGGTTTAAAGCGCGGTCCGCTCACGATCAGGGACTTGAAGCGACCGATGTCGTCGGCCTCGATGAGTTCGAGGCCGGCGAGCCGCAACAGTGTGTCGTCGGTATCGTCCACCTGCTCCGGAATCAGCTCCAGCTGGTAAGCGGGCCGGTTCTCCGCCAGCACGCGGCCCTTGCGGTCGAAAATAAGGCCGCGGATCGGCGGGACAGCCTCGATGCGCACCCGATTCCCCTGGGCCCGTTCGGCAAAGTGTTCATAGTTAAGTACCTGCAACTGGACGAGCCGTGCGATGACGACCCCGAGCAGGAGCGAAGCGACGAACGATGCGAAAATGACTCGCGCGATGAACAGCCGGCGCTCGTAGTTGTGATCCTTGATCGAGGAAAGCGGGCTCACGTCAACTGTTCGACTGAACCCGATAGCGAACACCGGTCAGAAAGTTGTAAAGGAGCGGCCAGACGATCGAGCCGGACAGCACCGGGCCCCAGTACGTTACCGCCGGCGAACGCACATCGACGACACCGTTGATCCAGAACAGAAGGAACTGGTAGAGCGCAAGCAATGCGAAAATCGTGGCACTGAGCTGGATGAGCGGAAAAACACGCATGAGGAGGTGGAAACGCACTGTCAGGAACACGACGACGGTTAGTGCGAGCGCGTGTTGTCCGAGCAGTGTGCCCTGGGCGACGTCGAGCACGCTGCCCGTGAGCCACGCGATGCCGACACTGTAGCTTCGCGGTAGGCTGAACGCCCAGAAGATCATCGTTAGTGCGATCCAGTCGGGCCGGAATGCCTCGACGCTGCGAGGCAGAGGAACCATCGTCAGCGCAAGCGCGACGAGTATCGTAAAGAGGACGGGCAAATGCCGCGCGGCGCGATCCCTGCTCACGGATCTTCGTCCATTTCGGCGCGCGTCGCCGCGTCGTCGTCACCCGAGCGTCCGTTTTGACGGGGCTCGGCGCCGTCGGCCGGTGTCGACCAAACCAGCATGACCTCGCGAACCTGGTTCAACGCCGCTACCGGCGCAGCGGTTACGTCGGCGAAAGCCTGTTGCGGCAGGCGAGTCACCGATGTGACGACCGCAACGGGATAGCCGGAGGGAAATGCACCGCCCAGCCCGGACGTAACGAGCAGATCGCCCTCGCGTATATCGGCATTGTTAGCGAGGCCCGGCAGGTCCAGACGACCGAATTCCCCGGTGCCGTAAGCAATGGTTCGCATACCGTTACGGTTAACCTCCACCGGCAGGGCATGGCCGGGGTCACTGATCAGCAAGGCCGCGGAGGTGACGGGACCCGCTTCGATGACCTGGCCGACGACGCCGTCCTGGTCGACGATAGCCTGCCCCTCGTAGACGCCGTCACCGAAGCCCGCGTCAATGATGAGGCTGTGGCGCCCCGGGTTCGAGTCGACAGACAGGATTTCGGCGACCCGGACACGGTCCTCGACCTGTTCACGCGCATCGAGCATCTCGCGTAACCGGGCGTTTTCGGCCTTCAGCGCGTCCTGTGTCAGAAGCATGGCCCGAATGACCTGCTGTTCGCGCTTGAGCTGCTCGTTTTCCGAGAGAAGAGTTTGATGTGAGCGAAGGCGTGCACCGGTCCAGTCGAAAAGGCGTGACGGACCGTCAACGACGAGTTGCAGGGGATAGATCGCCGTACTGATCATGTTGCGCAGCTGCTCTACGTGTCGCTCCCGATTATCCAGGAACATGAGAAGCAGGGACAACAGGATAAGCGCCAGCGCGCGGAAACCCAGGGCCGGAATCCGTGCCGGGTTGCTGCTCGTGTCTCGGGTAGCGGCCATCTCCCTTCGTGGCGCTGTGATTCGGTTACTCCAGTCCGAATACTGCGGGACCGTGCTCGTCGATCAATTCAATGACGCGACCTCCGCCGCGCGCCACGCAGGTCAAGGGGTCGTCGGCGATAACGACCGGCAATCCGGTTTCTTCCATGAGCAGCTTGTCGATGTCGCGGAGCATCGCGCCGCCCCCCGTCAGCACAATGCCGCGTTCGGCCACGTCCGCGCCGAGCTCGGGTGGAGTCTGCTCCAGCGCCTCCTTGACCGCGCCGACGATGCCCTGAAGGGGTTCCTGCAAGGCCTCGAGAATTTCATTGCTGTTCAGCGTGAAGCTGCGCGGTACGCCCTCGGAAAGGTTCCGGCCCTTGACGGAGATCTCGAGTACCTCCTGGCCCGGGAACGCCGAGCCGATCTCGTGCTTGATGCGTTCCGCCGTCGCTTCGCCGATGAGAATGCCGTAGTTGCGGCGAACGTAGTTCGTTATCGCTTCGTCGAACCGGTCGCCGCCGATACGCACGGACGCCGCGTAGACAATACCGTTCAGTGAGATCACCGCGACCTCGGATGTTCCGCCGCCGATGTCGAGAACCATCGAACCGCGCGCGTCGTGCACCGGCATGCCGGCCCCGATTGCAGCGGCCATCGGTTCGTCGATGAGATGGACCTTGCGTGCGCCGGCGCCTTCTGCCGACTCGCGAATGGCCCGTCGTTCCACCTGTGTCGAGCCATAGGGCACGCAGATCAGTACCCGCGGACTCGGGCGAAAATACCGTGTGCCGAGCGCTTTCTTGATGAAATGCTGCAACATCTTCTCGGTAACGGTGAAATCGGCGATGACCCCGTCTTTCAGCGGCCGGATCGCCGTGATGTTACCCGGGGTGCGGCCGAGCATGTTTTTCGCTTCGAGGCCGACCGCCTCGACGACCCGGCCGCCACGGCCGCTGTCCTCCCGAATGGCCACGACCGACGGTTCGTCGAGCACGATGCCATGTCCGCGTGAGTATATGAGCGTATTGGCCGTGCCAAGGTCGATCGACAGGTCATTCGAAAAATAACCCATTAGGCGTTTGAACATGCGGGGAGGAGTCCCAGGGAAGTTAACGGTGTAATCTAACAATGGCTGGGACATTGCACAAGGCGGCGTGTATCATTGCGGCGCGTCCGCCAGTGGGCGTATCCAGTCGTTCGAATTCCGGATTTCTGCCGTGTCACTCGATAAAGACCAGGTGCAGCACATTGCGATGCTGGCGAGGCTCCGACTTGCCGATGAGGAGTTCGCGGAGACCGTCGAAAAACTCTCGCGTATCGTTGCATTTGTCGACCAGCTGTCGGCTGCCCCGACGGATGACGTCCTGCCGATGGCTCACCCGCTCAACGAATCGCAGCGACTGCGGCCGGACCGCGTAAGCGAACGCGACGATCGGGCACACGTGCAGCAGAATGCGGCCCAGGTGGAGGGTGGCCTGTACCTCGTGCCGAAGGTGCTCGAGTGACGCACCTGCACCAACGGACGCTGGTCGGGCTGCGGTCCGGACTCGAACGCGGAGAGTTCACTGCCGTCGACCTGACGAGCGCATTGCTTGCCCGGATCGGGCAATACGATCCGGCGCTGAACGCGTTTATTACCGTGCTCGGCGAGGCGGCCCTGGAGGCCGCAGCGCGTGCCGACCGGCAGCGCAGCGCAGGAAAAGCCGGTCCCTTGTGCGGCTTGCCGATCGTGCACAAGGACATTTTTTGCATGCGAGGCGTCCGGACGACCTGCGGCTCGCGGATGCTCGAAAACTTCGTCTCGCCTTACGATGCGACCGTTGTCGAGCGCCTGGCGGCGGCGGGCGCGGTCGTGCTCGGCAAGTCGAACATGGACGAATTTGCGATGGGCTCGTCGAACGAGACCAGCTTTTTCGGCCCGGTGCGCAATCCATGGGACCTCGAGCGCTCGCCGGGCGGTTCGTCCGGAGGTTCCGCGGCG
>JBGTLY010000216.1:0-8675 GCA_041743865.1 Woeseiaceae bacterium | reverse complement strand
GCGGCAGGACGTGCACCGGCTGCGCGCCGAGAGCGGTGCCGTGCTGACCGGCATCGGTACGGTGCTGGCCGACGACCCCGCGTTGACCGTGCGCGACGCCGGTCTGCCAGAGGGGGTGAGCCAGCCCTTGCGCGCCATTGTCGACACCGGGCTGCGCATGCCTTTATCGGCAAGCATGCTGTGCCTGCCCGGGACCACCGTGGTGTATTGCGCGGACGACAGCGAGCGCGGCTTGCTCGAAGAGGCGGGGGCCGAGGTGCAACGAGTGGCCGGTGAGGGGAACCGGCTCGACCTCGCTGCAGTACTCGCCGACCTGGGCCGCAGGGAAGTCAACGACGTACTCGTCGAGGCGGGTCCGACGCTCGCCGGCGCGCTCCTCGACGCCGGCCTCGTCGATGAGCTCGTAATCTACCAGTCACCGCACATCATGGGCAGCGAGACGAATCGCATGTTCGCTACGCCCGCCTGGACGTCGCTGGCGAACCGGCGCGCCCTCTGCATCACCGACCGGCGGCAGGTGGGCAATGACCTGCGCATTACGGCACAATGGGCGGACTGAAGCAGGGCGGTTAATGTTTACGGGCATCATCAGCTACCAGGGCCAGCTCGCGGCCAGCGAGCCGCGCGGCGGTGACCGGCGATTGCGGCTCTGCAATCGGCAACTGATCGACGATGGCATTGCGGTGGGTGACAGTATTGCGGTAAACGGCGTGTGTCTCACGGTCGCCGGATTGTTGGCGGACGCCTTCGAGGCCGACGTTTCAGTGGAAACGCTCGGACTGACGACGCTTGGCGGCATCGGGGTGGGTGAACCGGTGAATCTCGAGCCGGCGCTGGCAGTCGGAGACCGCCTGGGCGGCCATTTCGTCAGCGGACATGTCGATGGCACGGGAACCGTGCTTTCGATCAGGCAAGAAGCCCGGTCCTTGCGCATCGACATTGAAATCCCGGCGGGCCTGGTTCGCTTCGTCGTACGCAAAGGCTCGGTTTGTGTCGACGGCGTAAGTCTTACCATCAACTCGGTATCGGGCCAGACGATGGGTTTGAATATCATTCCACACACCGCGTCGGCAACGACGATCGGCAGCTACACGGCAGGAACCGGCGTGAACATTGAGGTCGACATGCTGGCCCGGTACCTCGATGGACTGCTAGGCAACGTGCAGACCGGGATCGACGCAGACTTTCTGAAGGCCCATGGTTATGCCTGACAACATGACGATACATCCGCGCGCAAGCGACACTACCTTCTCCCCGATCGAAGACATCGTCTCCGATATTCGCGACGGCAAGATGGTGATCATGGTCGATGACGAGAATCGCGAGAACGAAGGCGACCTGCTGATGGCAGCGGACCGGGTGCGGCCGGTCGACATCAATTATATGGCGACCCATGGACGGGGCCTCATCTGCCTGACGCTCACGCGGGAGCGCTGCGCGAAGCTGCGGCTGCCTTTGATGGTCAACGGCACTGACCAGCACCACGCGACGAACTTCACGCTTTCCATCGAGGCGGCCGAGGGCATCACGACGGGAATTTCCGCGCACGACCGCGCGCGCACGATCCAGGCAGCCGTTGCCGCGAACGCACGACCGGAGGACCTGCGGCACCCCGGCCACATCTTCCCGGTGATGGCCCAGCCCGGCGGCGTCCTGACGCGTGCCGGGCATACCGAGGCGGGCTGCGATCTCGCACGACTTGCAGGACTGGAGCCGGCGGCCGTCATCGTCGAGATCCTGAACGTCGATGGCAGCATGGCACGCCGGCCGGACCTGGAACGATTCGCCCGCGAGCACGGCTTCCGTATCGGTACGATCGCCGACCTTATCCGCTATCGGCTGGAAAAGGAGCGCAATGTCGAACGCATCGCCGAAACCGTCATCGAAACCGCGTACGGGGAGTTCACGATGTACTGTTACGACGATCACGTGAACCGGGCCGTGCACGTCGCCCTCGTCAAGGGCGAGCTGTCGGCGGCCGCGAATCCCCTGGTGCGGGTGCACATTCAGGACACGCTTGGCGATGTCATCGGTGTCCGGAGCCGTTCCCTCGGCTGGCCGCTCGACAGCGCCATCCAGCGTATTGCGGAGGAAAAGGTCGGTGTCGTCGTACTACTGCGCGACCAGGAGTCGTCCCGCGACTTCATGGATGCCGTAGAGCAGCTGGGCACGAAGTCCGACGACATGCAGGAGCGTCGCAAGGGTGATGCCGTGCTCCGTACCTACGGGATTGGCGCGCAGATCCTCCGCGACCTCGGCCTCAGCAAAATCCGTGTATTATCGGCGCCGAAGCATATGTACGCGATTTCCGGATTCGACCTCGAAATCACCGAATACGTTTAGCCGAATACGTTTAGCAATGAGACGCTGCCGTCAGCCGGCGGCCGACGAGCACGGCCATGGAAAAAGTGAAAACGACCGAAGGGGACCTCATGGTCCGCGATGCGCGCTTCGTACTGGTGGCGTCGCGCTTCAACGACTTTATTGTTGAGCCGCTGCTCAGAGGCGCCCTGCAGTGCCTGCGACAGCACGGAGCGGCGGAAGCCAATCTCGAGATCGTCCGCGTTCCCGGCGCCTTCGAGATGCCGGTCGTCGTCGCGAGACTTGCGGCGAGCCGGCGTTACGACGGCATCATCGCCCTCGGTGCGGTGATCCGCGGCAGCACGCCGCACTTCGGCTATGTCGCCGGCGAATGTGTAAGCGGTATCGCAGCCGCTGCGCGCGAACACGGTGTGCCGGTGGGCTTCGGCGTACTGACCGTGGACACGATCGAACAGGCGATCGAGCGGGCCGGCAGCAAGGCGGGAAACAAGGGTGCGGAAGCGGCGCTGGCGGTGATCGAAACCGTTAATCTGCTGCGCCGCATCGACTGACAATGGCCGGCAAATCTTCCGCTGGCGCACGCACCCGCGCGCGGGAACTGCTGTTGCAGGCCTTGTACCAAAGGAAACTCGCGGGCCACGACTGTGCGGAACTCAAACGCCAGTTCCACGAGCAGACCGCATGGGAGCGGGTCGACCAGTCATTTTTCGATGAAACGCTCTCGGCAATCTGCGCCAGTGAGGCGGAGCTGGCAGCGACGATCGCCGAGGTCGCCGACCGGCCAGTCGAACAGCTCGACCCGGTGGAGTTCGGTATTCTGCAGATTGGCGTGCACGAACTCGGCGAGCGTATCGACATACCGTACCGGGTCGTGATCAACGAGGCAGTGAATCTCGCCCGCCGTTTTGGCGCCACGGACGGGCACAAGTACATCAACGCCTGCCTGGATCGCGCAGCACAGGCACTCAGGCCCGTCGAAACCAAAGCCAAAGGCAGTGGATGAATTCGAGCTGATCCGGCGCTACTTCGCGCGTCCGGGGGGCACGGGCGTCGAGGTCGGTATTGGCGATGACGGCGCCGTGCTGGTGCCGACGGCCGGCCTGCACCTGGTCCAGGTCGTCGATACGCTGGTGGAAGATGTGCATTTTCCGGCGCACCTGAGCCCGTCCGATATCGGCTTTCGCGCGGTTGCCGTGAATCTTTCGGATATCGCCGCCATGGGCGCCCGGCCGCGCTGGATGACGCTCGCGATGTCCCTGCCGGAAGCCGATGACCGCTGGCTCGAGGCTTTCGCCGGCGGCCTGCATACGGCGGCCGCCGAATTCGGCGTCGTGCTGGTCGGTGGCGACACGACGCGTGCACCGATCGTCGTCGTTACTGTCCAGGTGACGGGTGAGATCGAGCCGGGCAGGGCGCTGCGTCGCGACGGCGCAAAGCCCGGCGATACGATTTATGTGTCGGGGACGTTAGGCGATGCCGCCGCAGGACTGGAGGGGCTGCTCGATGGCGATCCCGTTCGGGAACTGGTGCAGCGCTTCACGCGTCCCGCCGCCCGCGTGCATTTGGGCCAGGCGCTGGTCGGCAGTGCGTCGGCGGCGATCGACGTATCGGACGGGCTTTACGGCGATCTCGCAAAGTTACTCGAATCCAGCGGCGTCGGCGCTGAGATCCATATCGATCGCCTGCCGCTGTCGGCGGCGCTCGTGTCGAATGTGGAGCCGGACACACGGCGCCGGTATGCCCTGGCAGGAGGCGACGATTATGAGCTGTGCTTCACCGCGGCGGGGCCGCTGCCCGACACCGGCATCGTGCCCGTCACGGCCATCGGCACCGTGACCGCGGCAACCGGCATCGTGTGCCGGGACGCCGGCAGGCGCGTGCCGTTCGATGATGCCGGTTACCTTCATTTCAGTGGCACCGGCTGATGGAGCCGCAACCGGAAGTCCGGAACCTGACCCGAAAGGTCATGACAAGCCCGGTAAATATCCTCGCTTTCGGTTTTGGGACCGGCCTCGCCCCGGTCTTCCCCGGCACCGTCGGCTCGCTGCCGGGACTGTTGCTCGGCTGGGCGACCCTGGGCGCCGGGCTTCAGGTGCAACTCGCCGTTGCGGCGGTCTTGTTCATCGCGGGTATCTGGATCTGCGGGCGGTGCTCACGAAACCTCGGCGTGCACGATCACGGCGGCATCGTGTGGGACGAGATTGTAGGCATGTACGTTACGCTGTTGCTCGCGCCGCCGACGCTCGCCGGCTTCGTGCTCGCGTTCCTGTTGTTTCGCGCGTTCGACATCGTCAAACCCTGGCCGATTCGCGACCTGGATCACAGACTCGGCGGAGGGCTCGGAATTATGCTGGATGACCTCGCTGCCGCCCTGTACGCGTTGATTTTATTGGCTTTATACGGGTGGCTCATGCCCTGACAGTGAGAAAAACGTGGCCAGCCCCGTAAGCGAAATCAAGCCTGCGATCGCAGTGCCGGACAAAATCGGCAAGTACGTCATCGTCAACAAGATCGGCAAGGGGAGCACCGGCGACGTCTACCTGTCGCACGACCCGTACTATCGGCGCGACGTCGCGATCAAGGTCTACAACATCGAGCAGGATCCGAACGCCGACCGCGCCCGCGTCTCCCGCAAGATGTTCTTCAACGAAGCGCACATGGTCGGCATGCTGCAGCACCCGAACATCATGCCGATCTACGACGCCGGTGAAGAGGCCGGCGCCTACTACGTCGTCACCGAACACATCCAGGGCGCGCGCACGCTGTCGGCCTATTGCCGCCCCGACAACCTGCTGCGCGTGGACGATGTCGTTGAAATCATCTACAAGTGCGCCAAGGCGTTGCACTATGCACACGGGCGCGGTGTCATTCACCGGGACATCAAGCCGTCGAACATCATGCTGACGATCGACAACGATGTCCGGATCATCGATTTCGGCATCGCTATCGTCAGCGATTCGGAAGTGTCCCGCATCGAGGGGATCGCCGGCAGCCCGAGCTACATGTCGCCGGAGCAGGTGCAGTCGGAAGACCTGACACCTCGCTCTGATCTTTACTCCCTAGGAGCCGTCATGTACGAGTTACTGACCGGCTTCAGGCCCTTCCGCGCGGACAACCTGTCGAAGCTGCTGCACCAGATCGTGTACGCCACGCCGCCACCCATCCACACCTATCGCGAGGACCTGCCGGAGGCGCTCGAGGACGTGGTCGTACGCTGCATGCTGAAAAACCCGGACATGCGGCCGACGACCGGCGCCGCGATGGCGGCGGACCTGACACGCGTCTACAAGGACCTGCGGCAGAAGTACGACAGTCTCGACAAGCAGGAACATTTTGACGTACTGCGCACCCTGACCTTTTTCCACGAGTTTTCGCACGCGGAGATCTGGGAGGTGTTGCGGGCGTCGGATTGGCATGAGTATCGCGATAGCGACGACATCGTCAAGGAAGGGGAGATCGACGATCGCTTCTATATCATCGTGTCCGGCAAGGTCTCGGTGACCGCCAACGGCAAGGTGGTGGGCAGCCTGTCGAATGGCCAGTGCTTCGGCGAAACGAGCTACGTCCGCGGCGCAAAACGTCAGGCGTCGATTCGCGCCGACGGGGCAGTGACGATCCTGCGAGTCAGTTCCACGTTGATGGAACAAGTGTCATCCAGCTGCCAGCTCCGCTTCAACAAGGTGTTTCTGCGTTCGCTCATCACGCGGCTGCAGGGAAACGGCGGCGCAAACACCTGAGGTCCCGGGCCCCGAGACTGCGGGCCGCCGCGAGTACCCGGCAGGTTCAGTAGCCCCAGTCGCCGCGATGGTCAAGGCTCAGCGTATAGGGTCGGGACCGGGCTGTGGTATCGGCGACATAAGCCTGCAGATTCGTGGACATCGCGATTTTCCTGAGCTGACTGCCTGTGATACGCGCCGCGAAGCTTGCGTGCGTGTCCGCGGGGAGGTCGAAAGGCGACTGCCCCGCTGCTTCCGACCAGGGCGCGATGTCGAGTTGCATGGGTACCTCATCGACGACCAGCACGATCGACGTGACGTCGGGTGCCGGTGCACCGGTAATCGTGCGGTCGATGGACGATGATACAGCGCACCACAACCAGGTGGACGTGGCGCCGCGGCCGCTCACGGTGACCGGGCTCAGCGCAAGATAGTCCTTGCCGACAGCGGACAAGCCAGGACGCTTTGTCAGCAGTACGACAGGGCGGGGCGGATGCATCAGCGACTCACCCGTCGTTTCGTCAAAGGCAGACACGCTCGCCGGGCTTTCTGCGGTGGCGCAGGCCAACAGCAAGCCGGGCAGGAGCAAAGCAACGAACAGTGATTGTCCACGCATGTCAGAACTCCATCTGGTAGCCGAGATTGATGTAAAAGCCCGAGAGTTGCTCGACGCCGTCCTCACTGTACGGGTCCCAGCCAAGCGCGAGATTCTCGCGCTCCGCATACCGGATTCCCGCTTCCGCGTCGAACAGCAGTCGATTCCATCGGTACATGAGACGCAGCGACGGCTCTATGAGGTACTCGCGGCCATCCGGTTCGCGATAATCGAGCTGGGATACGCGCAGTGACGGGCGCAGCCGCAGCTGATCGCCCATGCGCATGCGGCTGTCCAGGAGCAGCGTAAGGCGCTCGCGCGAATACGAGGAATCGTAGCGCACGCCCAGCGTACTGAGGTCGTCGCTCGAAAACAGCGAGGTGGCCACGACGGTCGCGGCGAAATAGAGCTGTGCGCCGGAGGCTGGAATGGCAGCGACGCCGCCGGACGCATCGGTACCGCCGAAGCGGCCGTTCGCGGCGTCAATGCTGAGGTCGAAGCGGTCGGACAGGGGTATACCCAGGGATACCGCGAGGCGACTGGATGTGCCGGTACGGTCCCGCGCCAGCGTGCGCACCTGTCCCTCCGAGTAACCGTCGAGCAACTGGTCGATGCTGCTCACTCCCTGGCCGTACAGCGCATTGCGCGTCGTCATGAACGGTTGCATCCCGGTTTCCGCGCGCAGGTTCACCGTCCAGCTATTCTGCAGGCGCCACTGGGCGTTCAACAGGGCGAGATTCAGTGCGCCGAATGAAAGGTCATAGTCGAGAGCTGCAAGAAGCGCAATGTCGCGCCAGCGGTGCTGCACTTCCGCACCGACGGCTTCGCGATCCGAAATGCCGTCGACCATCTGGCGTTGTGCATAGACATTCAGTGCCAGGGCGTTCCAAAGTTCGTCGAACCGCGCGCTGGCGGCAAGGAAAGAGCGGTGCGAACCCGGAAGAAAGCGCGGTGAGTCGACCGGCATGCCGGCACTTACGCCGATGGCCGTACCGGGCAACAGCTGGTAGTCCGCGGACAAGCCGTCAAAGCGACCGAGGACGCCGTCCTGGCGGCGCGACTGGCGCCCGACGCGCCCGCGAACATCGAGTTCACGGTCGGTAACGTCGACGTAGGCATTCGTGATCCAGCCGATGTTTTCCTGGTCGTCGTACTCGATCAGGTCGACCTGGTACGCACCGTTCAGTCGTGCCTGCAGGTCGAAGCGGCGACCGGAGCGCTTTACCGTGAGGTCGGCCAGGCTCAGGATGCCCGAGCTGCTGACGATATGGTTGCCGTCGTCGACCCACTGATCTTCGTTGCGCCAGTAGTACTGCGAGACCCCGCCATACCATTGCCAGCCGGTATCGTCCGGGACTTCCGTCGGCAATGCGATCGGCTCCGGCGAGATGCCGGTATCCGCAAGTCCGCGCAGGCGCAGTGCGACGCGCTCGGCGCCGTCCTGGTGACCGAATTCCTCGAGCCAGGCCTCGTACTCCGCGATCGCCCGGTCCGTTTCGCCGCTGCGCTCCAGCGCGATGGCGACGTACTCCCGTGCTTCCGCACGGAAAGGATGCGACGGCACCTCGAGGACGCGCGCGTAAGCCTGGACGGCGTCGTCATAGCGCCGGTCGATGATGGCGTCCGAGGCCTCATCGAGGAGCGCCTCGAGTGCTGCGTCGTCAGCCGTGGCGCCCGTGCGCGGGGCGATCGCTGCAGCGCCGGCGGCACGTGCGTCCAGCGCGCCGTTCTGTTCCGCATTCCTTTGCTCGGCCGGATCCACGAGACGCACCCACGCGTCCGGAAAGAGGTCGGCGATCGGCTCGAGGATACGTTCCGCCGCCTGCTCTGTGTCGAAGAAACCGACCTGCAGCGCGTGCCATGTCGCCTCGTTGAGCTCGAAGGACGTCGTGTACGCGAAACCGGGAACATCCGCCGCAGCCAGGGCCGCCCTGGCTTTGCGTGCATCGGCAAATACACCGAGTTGTACGACGAAGGCTTCGTCGCGCGGAACACTGCTGCCGAAGTGCCCGGTCACGCGCGCGGTGCGTCCGCGCGTGGGA
>JBGTLY010000215.1:0-6635 GCA_041743865.1 Woeseiaceae bacterium | reverse complement strand
CATGCCGCGCGACAATCGTCGTGAATGCCGCCGGACCGTGGGTGGACCGGGTACTCGCGCGGGCGCCGGGCGCCGGGGGGCGGCTGGTTGGCGGCACCAAGGGCAGCCATATCGTCGTCGGTGTTTTTCCGGGCGCGCCTGACGGCGCGTTCTACGTCGAAGCGGCCAGCGACGGTCGGCCGATCTTCATCATTCCCTGGAACGACCAGTTCCTGATTGGCACGACCGACACACGCTACGACGGCGACCCCGCCGGGGTACGGGCGAGCCTCGGGGAGGCGCATTACCTCCTCAAGGAAGTAAACCGGGTATTTCCCCGAGCCGCGCTAACGCTGGCCGATATTCACTATGCGTATTCGGGCGTACGCCCCTTGCCCGCAAGGAGCCGGGGCCCGGAGTCTGCAATTACTCGCAAGCACGTCATCAGTCGCAATACGGGAATTGCCAGCAACCTGCTCTCCATCGTGGGCGGCAAGCTGACCACGTACCGTAATCTGGCAGAGGAAACGGTGGACCTGGTCGGACGGCTGCTCAGGCGCCGCCTGCCCGAATGCCGTACCGCCGATACCCTGTTGCCGGGCGGACACGACCTCGAGGAGGTGGCCCGGCTTCTCAGCGGCTCCGGACTCGTGTCGGACGAGGGCGTACGGCGGCTGCTCTCGATTTACGGCAGCCGAGCGCGACGGCTGTTGGCGATTGTCGATGAGACGCCGGCGTTGGCTCAGACGCTCGACGAAGCACGGACGATGCTGGCGGCGGAAGTCGTCCTGGCCTGCCGGCAGGAATACGCGCAGACACTCGTCGACCTGGTCTTCCGCCGCACCATGGCAGGCCTTGCGCCGGACCAGGGGCGCCCCCTGTACGATTGCCTCGCGACGCTGGCGGCAGCCGAGTGCGGCTGGGAGGAGTCCCGCCGACGACGCGAACTCGAGTCGCTCATCGGGTATGCGGATAGCCTGCGACTGCCGGGTGTTGCGGTGGCGTCCTAGCGCTGACTGCCGGAGTAGCGCAGCTCCACGAACAAATCCCGTCCGCGGCCGGGAAAGTAACGGTAGTCGCCGAAGCCGAAGACGGCGCGATCCGCATAACGCGTGTCGGTGACGTTATCGAGCCTCGCGACCAGGTCCCAGCCGGGACGGAACGCGAGCGTCGCACGGGCGTTCCACAAGGTGTGGCCGGCATATTCGTGCGCGTTCTCCGCGTCGAGGTAGTAGCCGCCGATGGTCGTCCATTGCAACGCCAGCGAGAGTACGGGTAATGGCGTGTAGAAGCCCTCGATCGAGCCGAGCCAACATGGCGCCGTGTCGACGTCCCGTCCTGCAAAAAAGGTTTCGCCCTGCGCGGCGAACCGATCGAAGTCGTAGACGTGTCGCGCGTAAGTTGCGGCGATTGCGATGCGCAACCCGCGCAAAAGATCCCCGTCGGCGTTGAGCTCGATCCCGGTGTGCCGGCTGCGGCCGCCACTTACATTGAAGCCTTCTGCATCGCGCAATACGCTCTCTTACTTGCGCATCGCGAACAGCGACCCGTCGATGCGCCAGGCCTCATTGCGAAAGCGCAAGCCGGCCTCTGCGCTGTCGACCGTTTCTGATTCGAGATCCGCAACCTTCTGCTCGCTCTGCAAGCGATAGAGCTCCGTCGTCTGCGGTGCACGGAAGCCGTGCGCGAAGCGCAGGTAGGCATTCGCCGTCTCGTTTAGAGTCCACTGGAGCGCGACGTGCGGGGCAAGATCCGTAAGGCGAAGGCGGACGACAGCATCGGCGCCCCGGTTCAGCATCAGGGGAGACTCGGCACGGGTGACGCCATTATAATCACGCGTCGAACGAAAATCAGCGAGCCGCCTGTTGTCCCCGTCCCCCCGCGCCGCGCGGCCCTCAATGCTGGTTCTCGGTATCCTGCTGCAATCCCTGCCGGTAACAGGCTTAGGCGCCGCCGCCGAGGATCCCGCGCGGCCACGCGTTGGCCTAGTACTCGGGGGCGGCGGTGCCCGCGGTGCCGCACACATCGGCGTGCTCAAGGAACTCGAACGCCTGCAAGTACCCGTGGACGCGATTGTCGGGACGAGTATGGGCGCCATCGTGGGCGGACTGTACGCCTCCGGCATGAGCACGGACGAACTCGAAAAACTGGTTCGCACGCTCGACTGGAAGAGTGCATTGTCGGATGCCGGTTCGCGCGACGACCTCAGCTTTCGCGGCAAACAGGACGACGAAGACTTCCCGATCCGTTTCGAACTCGGCGTTCGCGGGACAGAGCTGTTGCTGCCCCAGGGAGTTGTCCAGGGCCAGCGCCTGGACCTGGTGCTCAGGGAGCTCACGATCGACAGTTCTCATATCCAGGATTTCGATGAACTGGCGATCCCGTTCCGCGCCATTGCATCGGATCTCATCACCGGCGATGCCTACGTGATGGCGGAGGGTGATCTCGCCCTGGCAATCCGGGCCAGCATGTCCGTACCGGGCGCGTTCGCGCCGGTTGCCCTGAACGGCCGGTTGCTGGTCGACGGCGGTCTCGTCGGTAACCTCGGGATCGACGTCATGCAGTCCATGAACGTGGACGTCATCATTGCCGTCGATGTCGAGTTTCCCCTGTATTCGCCGGAAGAACTGATGTCGGCAGTGGGTATCTCGGAGCAGGTACTGACAATCCTGATACGCAAGGAAACCCTGCGCCAGATTGACAAGCTGGCGGACGACGACATCCTCATCCGCCCGGATCTCGGTGTTTTTGCGTCGACAGACTTCGCAGGCAGCCCGGAAGCCATTGAACCCGGAATCGCTGCGACTCGCCTTGAAGCTCAAAAGCTGCGCCGCTATGCGACGGATGCCGGTACGTTTGCGCGCTACCAGGCGCGACGCACCGCGGCACCGCCGCGGAAAGATACCATCGACTTCGTGCGGGTCGAACACGACGGGGTCGTCGCGCAAGAACGCCTTGAATGGCGCATGGCGATCGAAGCGGGAGATCCGGTCGACACTGAGGTACTCGCAACGGAAGCCAGCCGCCTGTTCGGGCTGCGCGTGTTCGAGAAAGTCGGATACCAATTGATCGAGGAGGGCGATGAGCTCGGCGTCGTTTTTTCGGCCACGACCAAACGATGGGGACCGGGTTACCTGCGTTTCGGGCTTGGTATCGAGGACGATTTCGAGGGTGGTACAGCGTTCAATATCGCTGCACGCTACTGGCGGCCCGGATTGAACGTGCTCGGCGCGGAATGGCGTACGGACTTGCAGCTGGGTACCGACCCGGCAATCGCCACCGAGTTCTACCAGCCGCTGCGGGGCGATTCGCGTCTCTTCGTGGCACCGAGTTTCGAGGTCGGGCAACGGAACTTCAATGCTTTCATCGCGGGTGAACCCGTGGCGCAGCTGCGTTTGTCCGAATACGAGCTCGGATTCGACCTGGGCGCGGAACTCGGCACCTGGGGAGAGTTCCGTGTCGGCGCCTACCGCGGCAGGAGCGAAGCCAGCGTGAAGGTCGGTGACCCCGCCCTGCCTGATCTCGATACGAATACGGGCGGAATCCGGTCGAGGTTTCTTATCGACACGCTGGACGACGCACGGTTTCCCCGTTCTGGCTCGCACGGATCCGTCACACTCGAGCTGTCACGTCCTGGATTTGGTGCGGACCGCAGCTATGACACGGCCTCCTTTAACGTCGATACCGCATGGAGCCGCGGCCGGAGCACGCTCGTGGCGGGACTTCAGTTCGGAACATCCCTGAATTCGCAGAGTGCATTGCAGGATCACTACGCGCTCGGCGGCTTTCTGCGCCTGTCGGGGCTCGAGAGGGGCCAGTTAACGGGTCCCTACGCCGGTCTCGCCAGGCTTGTCTACTACCGGCGCGTCGGACATCCGGCCGGCGGCCTGTTCGAAATGCCCGTCTACATCGGTGCGTCTGTCGAGATGGGGAACGCCTGGGCGACGAGCGAAGCGATTGGCTTCGATTCGCTTACGGCCAACGGCAGCCTGTTCCTGGGTCTCGATTCCTTCTTCGGGCCGGTCTATCTCGCGGCCGGCTTCGCCGAGGGCGGCGGAACCAATTTCTACCTGTTCGTAGGCGCCGCGCCGCGCTAGCGGACGAGTTTCTCGAGAACCTGCGTTGGTGTGTCAGTGTTGCGGTAGTAGGCGTGACGATTCGCCATCTTTGCGAATGCGGCATCGCGTTCGGCTTCTGTCGGATACCAGTGAAGGTTCTCCCAGTCGTCGCCGACCACGCTGCGAATCGTGTCACCCGGCGGCAGCGAGACGCGGATGCCGAAGCGCCGATCGATGCCCGCGCGTGCCGGATCGACCAGGTTGTGACGATGGTAAAAATTCATTCACATGTCCCCTGAGTGCTCGGCGCGATTATACCGGATTGGCGGATCGGGCAATCAGGTCCGCCGTCCGCGATCGCCGGCACCTTCACGGTCGGACCAGCCAAGTACCCGCCGAGTGAAAAATACATACATCGGTTTCAGGGTGCGCCGGTAAAGGCGCGACGGTGGCGACGGCGTGGCCAGGATCCTGTGCTGGCGCGCACTCAATCGATCGGGACAGTAGGTCCGTTTGTGCTTCAGGAGATGCCTCAGATCCTCATAGGCCAGCAGGCGGAACAGACGGCCCCGCCGGCGTACCGACCATGCAACCTGGAAATCGATGAATGCCGGTGCGCCCGAGGGCTGGACGAGGATGTTCGGCTCCTTTGCGAGATCGTTGTGCACGACGTTCTGTCCGTGCAGTCGGCGCAGAAGCCGGAGCGCCTCACGAAAAAAACCGGGATGGGCCGGCCGTGCCTCATACAACGGATTGCCCGGGATAAACCGGCGCGTCAGCGTGTCGGCGTCGGCGGCGAGCAGGTCCGGAACGCCGTCCATGCCCTCGAGCACGGCAAGTACCGCGGCTTCCCGGCGTAACAAGACGCGGGCGAGCGGCCGCGTCCACCGGGGCGCGGAGCGTACATCGCGCACGATCGTGCTGCCGTCGATGCCCTCGGCGACATGAACTTCGCCGAAAAGGTCTTTCTTAAGGAGTCGGGTCCCGGCCATCGCATGGGCTCTGAAGGACTGCCCTTGCAGCCCCCGGCTTCGTTAGAATGCCAAGCTTAACCCAGCTCGAGGTGGCGAACGCACCGTGTCAGAAAGGCCAGTTGATAGCGGGAGAAACGACGAGGCCGGATTATCCGCGACCGGCGAGTTCTTCAGCGTCGGCGCGCCCCTGCAGGCCGTGAGGGCGAGTTACATTCCGCGCAGGGCCGACGAACTCCTGTACGAAGCCGCGATTGCCGGCCGCCACGCACACGTGATTGCGCCCGACCGAAGCGGCAAGAGCAGCCTGATCGCCGCCACCGCGGCGCGCCTCGAGCTATACGGGCTCAGGGTCGCGATCCTCGATCTCGAACAGATAAGCACCCGTGATGCCGCGTCTGATGCGGGCCGCTGGTATTACAATGTCGCGTACCGGCTTCTGCGCCAGCTTCGCATACGCTTCGATCTGCAGGCGTGGTGGCAGGAAAAAGCGATTTTGGGAAACCGGCAACGATTGCTCGAGTTCTACTCCGAAGTCATTCTTCAAAACATTTCCCAATCCATCGTCGTATTCATCGACGGCATGCAATGCGTCGAAGAATTGCCCTATGCCGAGCACTTGCTGGCGAGCGTACGCTCGGCGCACAACGCGCGCACGACGGATCCGGACTTCCTGCGCCTCAGCTTCGTGCTGCTCGGGGAATGCGACCCGCTCGTCCTGGTGGATGAACCCGAGTCTTCGCCGTTCACTGTTACGCAAGCCATACCCCTTGACGACTTCACGCGCGCTGACCTGCAGCGCTTTGCGCCCACGTTGGCCGTGTCCGCAAGTGATGTGAACGAAGCGCTCGATCGCATCTGGTTCTGGACCCGCGGTCAGCCGTACCTGACCCAGAAACTGGCGCGGGCCGTTGCCCGTGACGTCAGGCCCGGACCGGTACCGGAGCAGGTAGACCGCATAGCTCTGCAGCAGCTCGCGGGCAGGGCGGCCCTCAATAGCGAGCCGCACATGAGTCATATCCATCGGCAGATCGTGTCGAGCGGCAAGTTGCGTGAGAGGCTTCTGAACCTGTATGGACGCATCCGCAAGGGCATCACGGTGTCGGCTGATCTTGGCTCGCCGCCGCATCGCCGACTGCTCGCGACCGGTCTCGTCGAGGTTGACGAAGCCGGCGACCTCCGGGTTCGCAATCGCGCCTATGAAACCGTGTTCACGGCACGCTGGGCGAATGACAACATCCGCATACAATGGCGCGTTCCGCTGCTGGTTGCCGCCGCGCTGCTCGTGGTCGTGTCGATACCATTGTGGTACACGCAATGGCTGCCTCAGCCGTATGCCCGGATCCTCACGTCTCCAACCACGCCGCTCCTCGCCGCCGAGACCGCGTGGCGCGGCCTGAGATCGTTCCCGGGCCATGCAGAAGCCGCGGACAGACTCTACCGGTCCTACCTGGCCGCCGCGGCGGAACGCGCAGAGAGCAGCGGCGTCATGGCGGCCGTGGCGAGCATGGCGGCCCAGCTACCCGGCGCGGGCAGTTTGCCGCAGGAACTCACGGCCGAGTTCTGGGACCGGCGCACGAGCTTGGCGGTTCGCGGCGAACGCCGCGACGAGGCGCTGCTCTCTGCG
>JBGTLY010000214.1:0-4028 GCA_041743865.1 Woeseiaceae bacterium | reverse complement strand
GATCACCGTGACGACCGGGTCGCGAATGTACTTGGCCAACGCCTTTTCGAGATCTTTCGCCAGTTCCGCCGGATTGCGGCCCAACGCAGGAATGTCCTGAACCAGCGGAGTGGAGATGCGTCCGTCGGGGCGCACCGAGAATGACCCGGACACTTCCGGGTTGCGCCAGACGACGACATTGACCGTGTCCAGCGCCCCGATCACATAACGGTAATCGGGGCTCGCGGCGGATGTAGGCGCCGGCGGATACTGGGTGGCGCATGCCGTCGACAGCGCAACTAACATCGTCACCGCGAGATGACGCACCATGTTTCTGCCCTGAAACTTCATTTTTCCCTCACGACATCGTCATCTGTCGAAGCAACTGCACCCGGCGATCCTCAACTCAAAGGATCGGTCTCCGAGGCAAAAATCAGTTTATTACAACGCCCACACTTTGAGCAGCAAAGTCGAGCCTTGAAGGGACCGTACGCAGGGGCTACAGGGCTCCCTCGCCGAACAGAACGACTCGCACCGTTTCCACCAGGATCAGGACGTCCAGAGCGAGCGAGTGATTCTTGACGTAGTACAGGTCGTACTGGAGCTTGCGTTGCGAGTCTTCAACCGACGATCCGTACGTGTAGCGGATCTGCGCCCACCCGGTAATGCCGGGCTTGATACTGTGACGCACGTCGTAAAAGCGAATCTGATCTTTCAACCCCGACACAAAAGACGGGCGTTCGGGACGCGGGCCGACCAAGCTCATCTCCCCGCTTAGTACGTTGAACAGCTGAGGCAACTCGTCGATGCGCAGCTTACGGATCACGCGCCCGACGCGCGTAACCCGTGTGTCATTCGCACTCGCCCAACGGGCAACGCCGTCCGGCTCGGCGTCGGGTCGCATGCTGCGAAACTTGACGCACAAGAAAGACCGTCCACCACGGCCGATTCTTTCCTGAAAAATGAAAACCGGCGTGCCACTCTCAATGAAAATTAGGATAATGGTCGCCAGCATCACTGGCAGCGCAAGCAGCAGCAACACGCCGGCGAGCCCTACATCGAAAAGGCGCTTCACTACGGTGCGAGTTGCATCCTGCGCGAAGCCATCCCCGTAAATCAGCCAGCTCGCCTTCAGCGATTCAATCGGCACTTCGCCACGCACACGTTCATAGAACGCCGACAGATCCCGTACCGGCACGCCGCCGATCCGGCAATCCAGTAACGCGCGAATGGGCAGCACGCCACCTCGCTGCTCGCGTACGGCGATAATGACCTCGTCAACCTTGAAGCGCTTGACGATCGACGGCAGGTCGATCGAGGCGGGAAAGCGCGGCGCCTTGCCGTCCACCTCGAGCGCCGCCTGTACATCTTGCGGTCCGACGGGATAGAAACCAACGACTACCGAGCGGCGAGGACCCATCTGGTTGATGACTCTCTCGACCGCCAGGGCTTCCGCGCCGGTGCCGACAATCAATACCCGCTGCATACCGAAGCCGGCGCCGAGGACTGTCGATATTGCAATGCGCATTGACACGACACCGGCGAGCGCATACAGGCTGGCATAGCCCAGTGCGGCGCGGGCCGCCGCTCCCCCTGCCTCATAACGAAACAGCGTGTATGCGATCGGTAACCCAACTGCCAACGTGATCGACGTCCGGACCAATACGACGGCGACCGACTTCGGCTCGCCCACCCTGAACAAGCTGAACACGACGCCCAGCGCAGTCATGATCAAGGCAAACTGAACGGCCGGAACAAAGGCCGACATTGCTGCAACGCCGTAAGGCCCCAGTTGCAGGAATACCGCCAGCAGCATCGCGAGCGTGCAAAGCCCGGCGAACACCGCCATTTCGAAAAGGGCCCCGGCTGAAAACCGACGACGCGACAAACTAAGCACAGCTACTTCCTCTTCTTATCCGCGATGCGCCTAGTTGCCATTCTGTCGAACGCTTGTTACACGTCGATTAGCGACCGAACGTCAAAAGATTCCGATAGATAAAGCTGTTGGTTGAGATCGCAGTGTCCCCGATACGTCGGCAACGAATACCAAACTATCGGTTCGAACAATGCCGCTTATTCAACTTGACAGGATTGGGCAACTTGGGTTATCGGCGAAAAGAGTAATACGACCCCGCTCCGGCGAGCAATGGCCAGCCGTCGGATTTCAATCGGGTGACGTAGCGGCTTTGGGTGAGTGCCTGGGATGACCCCTAAAAACCCTACAGCCGCCACACCTGGAAGCCTCGGTTGCGAAGCGCAACCGCATCGGCTTGGCACTTGACATCGACATAGAGGGCACCGGGCAAGAGCTTGCTCATCAAGTCATCGATCGATCGGCGCCGGAAAGTTTCGTGCGCGACCGCGGCAACCAGCGCGCTTGCGCGAGGTAGCTCTCCCCACGTGAGTAGCGGTATTTCGTAGTGGCTCAGTGCTTCCCGCGCGTCGACCACCGGATCGTGAACCGCCACCGCCACTCCGTACGACTGCAACTCCCGAATTACGTCGATCACTTTGGAGTTGCGCAAATCCGGGCAGTTTTCCTTGAACGCCAGGCCCAAAACGATCACCTGAGCACCCTTCACCGCGACACCTGACTGGATCAAGCTCTTGACCGTCTGCTCAGCAATGAACTTCCCCATGCCGTCGTTGATGCGGCGGCCGGCCAGGATTACCTGCGGGTGATAACCAAGCTTGTCCGCTTTGTGCGTCAAGTAGTACGGGTCAACCCCAATGCAGTGCCCGCCGACCAGGCCGGGTCGAAACGGCAGGAAATTCCACTTGCTGCCTGCTGCCTCCAAGACTTCCGTGGTGTCGATGTCCATCCTGTGAAAAATCAGCGCCAGCTCGTTCATCAACGCAATATTCAGGTCGCGCTGAGTGTTTTCGATCACCTTGGCCGCTTCGGCAACCTTGATACTCGACACCTTGTAAACCCCCGCGTTGATGATTGAGGCGTACATCGATGCAACGCGCTCAAGGGTTTCGGGGGTGTCGCCCGAGACGACCTTTACGATGCGCGTCAGCGAGTGTTCCCGATCGCCCGGATTGATCCGCTCGGGCGAATAGCCGACAAAGAAGTCCTGCTTCCAGCGTCTGTTTGACTCGCGCTCGATGATCGGGATGCAGATTTCCTCGGTCGCTCCCGGATAGACGGTCGATTCGAATACAACCGTGGCGCCTTGTTTCAGATTGCGGCCGACTAGCACACTCGCATTGATCAGCGGACCGAAGTCGGGCTGATGCGCTTCGTCGATCGGCGTCGGTACTGCGACGACAACGAAATCGGCCTCGCGCAATTTCGCTGCCTCGGTGGTGGCCTCCAACAGCGTCGCAGCGGCAAGATCGTCACGGCTGAGCTCACCGGTCGGGTCGACATGACGTTGGTAGGCATCAACTTTCGCGGCGGAGATATCGAAGCCGATCGTCCGATACTGCTTACCGAACTCGACCGCCAGCGGTAGTCCAACGTAGCCAAGACCGACAACGGCAACAACGTTGTTGACGCTCACTAGAGGCTTTTCAACATTACCGCGACCTCGGACTTACCGGCGAAATCATCGGCCGTCGCTTGGAGGGCTTCGAGCTCGGATCTTGCAACATTCTTCTTGCCCGTCTTCATCAGCGCTTTCGCGTAGCTCATTCGGATGTCGGAGCGCTGCGGGGCCAGTGCCACCGCCTTTCGCAGGAGTCCAACCGCTTGGTCGGAGCTTCCCTGATCCATCAGCAGCGAGCCTAGTGTATCCAGCGCCGCTGCGTTGGTGGGAGCAATCTTCACAGCGCGTCGGGCGTACCCCATCGCTGTCCGATCACCGATTTGCCCCGCCGCCCATGCCAAATTATTTAAAGCAACGAAATTTTCGGGCTCCTGTTCCACCACTGTCCGATACAGGGCGACTGCTGCCTGCAAGTTGTTCTGGCGCAGCGCTGTGTCGGCCAGCGTCATCGTTGAAACTTGCGCACGCGGTTCGATCATCGCCCAGCGATTGAACGTGTCGGCCGCCTGATTTTTTTGCCCCGCGGCTTCCTGCGCTTCGCTCAGTGCGAAAAGT
>JBGTLY010000213.1:0-3550 GCA_041743865.1 Woeseiaceae bacterium | reverse complement strand
GCCGCCTCGGCTGGCAGGACGGCACGCAGCGCGCCGATGTAGGCGATGCCGAAAGTCGCCGCCGGGAACAGCTTCAGGAAACGGGCACCGTGGCGGATGGCGCGGAATGCCTCGGTCGGGGTTGCGAAGCCGGGGACGGGTTCGAGTCCGAGCTCGAGTGCGGCGCAGACGACCGACCGCCGCGTGTCCGGCGCAACGATAAAGGAGCCGCCCGCCGCGGCGACCTCGCGGACAGCGCCGGGCTCGAGAACCGTTCCCGCACCGATTGCGGCGGCACCATCGAGTGCTCCGGCGAGGCGCTCGATGCTGGCGAACGGCAACGGGGAATTGAGGGGAACTTCCATGGCAACGATCCCATTCGCGACCAGCTCATAACCGACCGCTGCGGCATCCTCGCTCCGGATGCCGCGCAGGATTGCGATGATCGGCGTTGTTGCGAGCGCTTCATCCAGTGTCATGCACGGGCCTCCGTAAGTTTCTTTGGCTGCACGCGTACAGGCCACGCACGCTGCACGCATCCCCGTCGAGCACCCGCGCGGAGATGCCGAACGCGGAAAGGGCACGGCCGTACAGCCTGCCCAGCGTTTCCTCGCCGACGATCCAGACGGGCCCGTCTATCTTAAAGCGACGCTGGAGGCGCTGCCCGACGTCGCGAACATCCGCCGCAACGACAATCCCCGATAGGTACGAGACGGCCTCGGCATCCGGCGGATCGCCGCTCACGTGGCGGCAGCGCACCGCGAACAGCGCCTCGGCAAAACTCAGGTCCGCGTGCGATACGAGGAGGCTGACCCCCTCGTCGAAGGCGGCGTCCTGTACGCCGGCATCCCGGTAGTGACTCAAGTCCGGACGCGGGATCAGGACGCTGTGTCCGCAAAGAATATCGAACAGCTCGCCCTGTATGGAAGTCGCGAAGGACTGCAAATTCCCGTTCGCAACGAGCGCCCATTTGGTGTGGGTGCCGGGCAGGCAGAACAACTGGCACCCGCCTTCCGCAACATCGCCTTGCAGCGCCCCGAGCACCTGGACTTCCTCGCCGCGCATTATGTCGTGATAGCCGAATTCGTTCATGGATGACACGCCGGGCAGCACGGTGATGCGATAATCGTCGACGGCGAAAGCGTGACCGCTGGCCGCGTAGTGTTTCCAGTCGACCGGGCATTGCACGTAGCCGGTGGGTCGCCAGCCGATGTTGGACCCGATCATCCCGGCCATGACAACGTCGCATGCCGCCGCGTGCGCGGGCAGCTGACCGGCGCATTCCAGGAAAACCTGCTCGAAGTCCGACGAGTGCCTGACGCCCGGGCCGTTCGCCCGGCCGAGGACCGCCGAAGCCCGCCGGTCGAGCCCGTCACACAGGTACAGCCGGAGCCGGGTCGTTCCCCAGTCGGCGAGAATCGTCATGCGGGCAGACATGTTCAATTAACGGGACGTTCGAGCGTCACAGTCGGGTAGAACTTCGGCCACACCGAAATCATGATGCTCGCGTCGAGTTCGTGCACGCGTTCCACCATGTCGGACGGAACCGGGAAGAATTCGGGGTCGAAGTCGTGGCTGCCCCAGGCGTCCACCGGCCAATACGACCAGTCGAGGACGATGTTGTCGATCGGAATGCCGCGCTCGCGGTATTCCTCGAGCACGCCGAGAAGTTCCGCCTCATTCTTATTGCGTTCCCGACTCTGCCAGTATCCGAAAGCGCGCTTCGGCAACATGGTGGCTTTACCGGATAGTTCGAGGAATTGTTGGTTTGGGCGCCGAGGACCAGATAAGGCGCCCCGTCGACCATAAGCGCAAAGCGGCCGTCCTTTTCCACGAGTGCCGGGACGGGTTCCCTGGCGGCCACCGGTGCCGCGAGCAGGACGAACAGGAGCGCGGAGCCGGCGGCCAGGTTCACCCGAATCCCCGTTCTCATCGCGCGAACCTTCCCCGAAACCGCCGCCGGAAACCGTAGCACCCGCCCGTAAACCGGGCAATATTGATCCTGCAAATAAGGTTGCTCCCGGGCGGCATCGAGATGAGCTGGCAGGCGGGGACTGGTCGCGACGCTTTCAATCGAGGCGAAAATCGGCACAATACGCGCCTTCTGCAGCCGGAGCCTGTGTATGCGCATAGACGCCATATCGATCGGATATCACCCGCCCGAGGACGTCAACGTCATCATCGAGGTGCCCGTCGGCGGGCAGCCGATCAAATACGAAATGGACAAGGAGGCGGGCACGCTCGTCGTGGACCGCTTCCTGTACACCCCGATGTCCTATCCGGGCAACTACGGTTTCGTCCCACATACGATGTCCGACGACGGCGATCCGATCGACGTGCTGGTATGCAATACGCGGGAACTCATGCCCGGTTGCGTCATCAATGTGCGCCCGATCGGCGTGCTGATCATGGAGGACAATGCCGGCCAGGACGAAAAAGTGCTCGCCGTGCCGTCCGAACGGACAACCCGGCGGTACGACCACATTCGCGACTATGACGACCTGCCGGAAATTACCTTGCAGCAGGTCGAGCACTTCTTCGAGCACTACAAGGATCTCGAGCCCGGGAAGTGGGTCAAGATCGGCGGCTGGCACGATCGCGTGACGGCGCACCAGCTGATCGTCGCGGCGATCGAGCGCGGGAAACGCTGAGGCTGGCAACGCCGGCAGGTCGGGCACTCGCCGGAAAGGCGGCACCGTATACCACTATACTGGGGTGCAGAGCGCATGCCGACAGGGGGCAGAAGGCGATGGCAGGCTTGTATTTCAATGAATTTTCGGTCGGGCAGGTCATCGACCACCCGATACGCCGTACGGTGACCGAAACCGACAACGTATTGTTCAGCACCTTGTCGCACAACCCGGCCGCGTTGCATCTCGACGCCGAATACATGAAGAACACGGAATTTGGCCGGGTGATCGTCAACAGTTGCCTGACGCTTGCCCTGATGGTCGGCATCTCGGTGAACGACACGACACACGGCACTACGGTCGCGAATCTCGGCTGGGACGAAGTGCGTTTCCCAAAACCCGTGTTCCAGGGCGACACCCTCCGAATCCAGACCGAAGTGCTCGAGATGAGGGACAGCCGGTCGCGTCCGCAAAATGGCATCGTTGTGTTTGCCCATCGCGCCTACAACCAGCGTGACGAGCTCGTCGGGCACTGCAAACGTTCCGCCCTCATGCTGAAAATACCCGCGTGATCCGCAGCTTTCTGTTCAGCCCGGCGGACAACCCGCACAAGGTTGAAAAAGCGCTTCGATGCAAGGCGGACGCGGTCATCCTCGACCTCGAGGACTCGGTAGACCCGACGAGACGGGCGGCGGCGAGGAGAATAGCAGCCGAGGCGATCGACGGGCGTGACGATGTCTGGGTGCGAATCAACCCGCTCGACAGTGACGATGCCGATCTCGATCTCGACGTCGTCGTCGCCGCCGGACCCGCCGGTATCGTGTTGCCGAAGCCCAAGAGCGCCGCCGATGCCATCGATCTCGCGGCGCGTCTCGATGAACTGGAAGCGGCCGCGGGACTCGAGCCGGGCCGCATCCTGATCGTGACGATCTGCACGGAAC
>JBGTLY010000212.1:0-16050 GCA_041743865.1 Woeseiaceae bacterium | reverse complement strand
CAGCGGGTCGCAGGCCTGCGGCGAGACCGGTGCCGGCCGCATGACCGAGCCTGGCGAGATTGCCGCGGCCGTGGCCGCGCTGGCCCGGAAAGGCTCGACGGGCGATGGACTCCTCGCGGGTAAAACTGTACTCGTGACGGCCGGTCCGACCCGTGAAGCGATTGACCCGGTCCGCTACATCACCAATCGCAGTTCCGGCAAGATGGGCTTTGCCGTGGCGGCAGCGGCCGCCGCAGAGGGCGCAAAGGTCATTCTCGTAGCCGGCCCCGTATCGCTGCCGGACCCGCGGGATGTTGAGATCCACAGGGTGGTTTCCGCCGAACAGATGTACGAGACGACCCATGCGATGCTCGGCGGGGCGCACATCTTCATTGCCGCGGCGGCGGTGTCGGACTACCGGCCGGTCAATGTCTCCGTGCAAAAGATCAAGAAAGTCGAAGGCGAGGAGGGGATGACGCTCGAACTGACGCGCTCGCCGGATATTCTCGCCTCCGTGGCGGCACGGCCTGATGCACCTTTTACGGTCGGCTTCGCGGCCGAAACGAACGATGTCCGCGAATATGCGCTCCAGAAGCTCGAACGAAAGAATGTCGACATGATCATCGCGAACCGCGTCGGCACGGACTGCGGATTCGATTGCGACGAGAACACGGTCGAGGTCTACTGGCCTGGCGGCGAGCAGTCTTTCCCGATGGCCAGCAAGACCACGCTCGCCCACGATCTCGTGCGCCTTATCGCGGCGCGTTACGCGACAGAGCGAGGCGGTACCGAGCCGGCGCCATCGCTCATCCGCATGCGCGATCAATCCAGGACCTGAACCCGGGATTGCTGCCTTGCGTTTAATCGACCTCAAAATACTCGACCCGAGGGTCGGCGACTCGATTCCCCTGCCGGCATACGCTACCGGCGGCTCGGCCGGACTCGATATGCGCGCCGTACTGGACGAGCCGCTTGTCGTGGCGCCCGGCGACACAGTGCTGGTGCCGACGGGGCTCGCCATCCATATCCGTGATCCGTCGCTTGCAGCCGTGTTGCTGCCGCGGTCCGGTCTCGGGCACAAGTACGGACTGGTTCTCGGCAACCTGACCGGGCTCATTGATTCGGACTACCAGGGCCAGGTGTTCATCTCGGTGTGGAACCGCGGTTCGCAACGCTACGAGATCCAGCCGGGCGAGCGCATCGCGCAAATGGTCTTCGTGCCCGTCGAGCAGGTGCGATTTAATATAGTGGCAGAGTTCGGGGACAGCGACCGCGGAAGCGGTGGATTCGGTCATTCCGGTACGGGCTGAAGCGCGAACGCGGCCGTATGTTAGTCGCGGGCATGGCCCGCTCCTACTCGATTCCCTTCAACGTCTTGAAGCGGGTGATGTCCCCGGCGAACCGTTCGATGATCACTGCTTCGTCCTGCTTGTATTTCTCGAGGTTGTTCTTGTGGCGAACGATCGTGTCCCGGGTCTCGTCGATGGACTTGATGAGTACCGAATCGATCATCTCGGCGTCCTCTTCTTCCGAATACGGCGCATAGCGCGAGGCCTCGCGTTCGAGCTTTTCAAGCTGCCGCTCGAGGTTACGCAGGTAGAGCTCGGTTACGCGTGACTGCGCCTGGAAAAGTTCGACGCGCCGGTCCCGGTGCATCTCGATTTCCTCGACGTTCTGGTAGGTAGCGAGCAGGGCCTGGTCGGCGCGGAGCTGCAACTCCTTTTGCAGGCGCAGCGCCTCGGCGCGACGCTCGGCTTCGAGCTCCTCGGCGGTTTTGCGGCCCTCGATTTCGCCGACGGTAACGCCATGGTCGTTAATCACCTGCTTATCGAAATCGGAATACTCCGGCGGGACGCTGTCACCGTAGTAGGTGTTACCCTCTTCGTCGACGACCTTGTAGTGGCGGCCATCGTCCTTTTCGGCAGCGGCGGCCGAAACGGAAAATACGAGAAGCCCCAAGGTAAGTTGCTGTAACCGCATTGCCCAAATATGCCATGTTTCGCAAGGCGCGAAGCGCGACGCAGTTCGCGAAATCAGAGCTTAAACCGTGTGTTCCACGCTGTAAACGCAGCGAATTCGCTGCAAATCAGCAGTTTACGCAGCGGCACCGTACTTGCGACGATAGGCCAGCACGGCGGCGAGATGCTGGCCGAAATCCGCAGATTCTTCCAGTGTCTCGACGAGATCGTCGAGGCGCACGATGCTCACGACGGGAATGTTGAGCGAACTCTCGAGTTCCTGCACCGCCGATTGCGAAGTCTGCCCGCGTTCCTGACGGTCGAGCGATATGACGAGCCCGGCAATATCCGCGCCAGCGCCACGAATGACCTGGCAGGCCTCGCGCACCGCGGTGCCCGCGGTAATGACATCGTCGACGATGAGCACCCGGCCGCTGAGCGCCGCACCCACGACCTCGCCACCTTCACCGTGGTTTTTTGCTTCCTTGCGATTGTAGGCATACGGCAGGTCGACACCGTGATGTTCCGCGAGCGCCGCCGCGGCCAGTGTGACGAGCGGGATGCCCTTGTAAGCGGGGCCGAACAGCATGTCGAACTTAACCTTCGACTCGGCGATCGCCGCCGCATAAAAGCGGCCGAGGCGAGCCGCCGCATAGCCGGTGTTGAACAAGCCCGCGTTGAAGAAAAACGGACTCACGCGCCCGGACTTGAGTGTGAACTCCCCGAACTTCAATACGCCGAGTTCCAGGGCAAACTCGATAAACTCTCGTTGATAGGGACGCATCGCTTCGCCTGTGATCCGGTTCCAGTATCATGCCGACTCCGGACGGCAGCCGATTATGCCACGAACGCGTTTCGCGATGGCGGCGGGCTGGCCGACTGCAGGCCAATCGACGGAGTCGTCCATGTTTCGGGTCGTCAGCTTCAACGCAAACGGAATTCGTGCCGCTGCGCGCAAAGGCTTTTTCGAGTGGGTGCCGTCGCAGGATGCGGATGTCGTCTGTATCCAGGAGACGAAGGCGCAGCTGTGGCAATTGACGGACGATTGCTTCCGGCCGGAGGGCTACCATTGTTTTTATGCCGATGCCGAAAAGAAAGGTTACAGCGGCACGGCAATCTTCACGAAACACAAACCCGGACGGATCGTTCGTGGTTACGGCGATGCGGAATTCGACTGCGAGGGGCGATACATCGAGGCGCAGCTCGGCGGATTGAACGTGGTCTCGCTCTATTTGCCGTCGGGCTCGTCGCACGAACTGCGCCAGGAAGCGAAGTACCGCTGCATGGTCACATTCGAGCGTCATCTCGCCAAGCTGCGCCGCCGCAGCGCTGAGTACATCATCTGCGGGGACTGGAACATCGCGCATCGTGAGATCGACCTCAGGAACTGGAAGCAGAACCAGAAGAATTCCGGGTTCCTGCCCGAAGAGCGGGCCTGGATGGACCAGGTGTTCGGTTCACAGGGGTTCATCGATGCGTTCCGCGCGATCGAGCAGGGACCGGACCAGTACACCTGGTGGTCGAACCGTGGACGTGCCTGGGACAAGAACGTCGGCTGGCGCATCGACTACCAGGTCGTGACGCCAGGTATCGCTGGCAAAGTGCTCCGAACGGAAATCTACAAGGCAAAGCGCTTTTCCGACCACGCGCCGCTGATCATCGATTACGATTGGCGGCACCCGGCCTGAGGCGGTTTCGCCGATGCAAGCAACTGAAAAACCCTCTTACAGGGACGCGATCCTGAACCGGCGCATGCTGATCTGCGTCTTCACCGGTTTTGCTTCCGGCTTGCCGCTCTACATTCTCATTCAGCTCGTGCCCGCATGGCTGCGGGTCGAAGGCGTAAGTCTCGCCGCGATCGGCTTTTTCTCCCTGGTCATGTTCCCGTACACCTGGAAATTCCTGTGGGCACCGGTCATGGATCGCTACACACTGCCGTTTCTCGGCCGCAGGCGCGGCTGGATGCTGGCGACGCAGCTGCTGCTCACTGTGTCGATTGCTTCCATGGGATTTTTCCAGCCGCAGCTTTCGCTTGGCGTGATCGCCTACCTTGCCTTTGCGGTCGCGTTCTTCAGTGCGAGCCAGGATGTCGTCCTCGATGCGTATCGCCGGGAATTGCTGCCGGACAGCGAACTCGGTCTCGGCAATTCGATACATATCCAGACCTACCGGCTCGCCGGGCTCGTACCAGGTTCGCTCGCGCTGATCCTCGCCGATTTCCTGCCTTGGCAGACCGTGTTCATCGTAGTCGCGGCGTTCATGGCGGTCGGCATTGTAATGACACTCGTCATCGACGAGGCCATCCTTGATCCGAAACCGCCGAGAACGCTCATCGAGGCTGTCATCGAACCATTCCGTGAGTTCATCCAGCGCAAGGGTCTCGGCGCGGCTATGCTCGTGATTTGTTTTATCGTGCTCTACAAGCTGGGAGACAACATGGCCGTCGCTCTTCAGACGCCGTTGTACATCGATCTCGGCTTCAGCCTGACGCAGATTGGCTCCATCGCGAAGTTCTCTTCACTGGTTTCCGCCATCGTCGGTGGCCTTATTGGTGGATTGCTCATGATCCGACTCGGGATCAACCGTGCACTCTGGCTGTTCGGATTCGTGCAGGTGTTCAGCATCCTCGGGTTCGCGGTGCTCGCAGAGGTGGGCGCCAATCCCTGGGTGCTTGCCGTCACCGTGTCGCTCGAGTACCTCGGCGTCGGCCTCGGTACGGCGGCATTGACGGCCTTCCTCGCACGGGCCACGAACCCGGTTTTTGCTGCGACGCAGTTCGCCCTGTTCAGCGCCCTGGCGTCGGTACCTCGGCTGTTCGCGAACGCCGTAACCGGGGTCATCGTTGAACGAATCGGATGGACCGCCTTCTTCCTGCTGTGTTTCGCCCTGGCGATCCCCGGCATGCTGCTGCTGTTCAAGGTTGCGCCGTGGAATGCCGATCGTGCCTGAACTTCACGTCGGTGCGCTCGGACAGCTCGAGGACCCCGGCTGCCGCGAATTCACCGTGGGCGACGGCGACTGGCCGTTTCGCGGTTTCCTGGTGCGCGAGGGAAATGACGTCTATGCATACGAAAATTTCTGCGCGCACGTGGGTCACCCGCTCAACTGGAGCCCGGACCGCTTCCTGAGCAAGGACGGGCGTGCGATCGTCTGTGCCTCCCACGGCGCGCTGTACGAAATCAGCACGGGCCGCTGCTTTGCCGGCCCGTGCAAGGGCAAGAGTCTCCGGCGTGTCGACTGCGACGTGCGTAACGGCGAGGTATACGTCCGGCTCCCGGAAAGCCCGGTACAATGAGCGCTTGAGCATCCTCGCAGGAAGCGCGCTGATATGGATAGCCGATCGGGACAAATCATCCGCGGCGCAGTGAGCGTCGCGCTCGTCCTCGCTGGCGCCTGCGCGAACGAGCAGGAACAAACGGAAGCGCGAATGCCGGCGCCCACGGCCGTGCCCATCCTGACACTGATGGTCGACGTCGTCGGGCCGGCGACGAACACGCTCCGCGGTGTCGAGTATCCGGACACCGACGTGGAGTGGCGGGAACTCGCGGATGCCGCCGAACTCACGATCCGGGCATTCCGGCAGATCAAGGCAGGCGGTATCGGGCCGAACGACATGGCATGGGTTGCTGATCCCCGGTGGCAGGCGCACTCGGATGCCGTCATTTCCTCGGCGGAAGCAGCGCGCATCGCGATCGAACGCCGCGACCTCGACGCCTTCCGCGAGGCCAACGCGGATCTGTATGCGCCCTGTGAAGCCTGTCACCTGGAGTTCCACCCGACGATTCGGCCGGAGGAGTCCTGAGCCATATCGAAACGCTCAGCGTCTCGAATCGAGCCAGCCGACCGGCCCTGCGCCGGGGGTCCCGATCAATTGCCAGCCTGGCGTATCGGCAAGGACCTCGACCGGTGCGCCCCGGCGCAGGCGCGAGACGGGGACGGTCAGGCCGGATGCCGCGGCAAAGAGCCACGCGTCCGTCTCGGCCGCATGTTGCTGTTCGGGGCTCCGGAGCGGTTTCAGGTAATCGCGGTGCACCCAGCCGCTGGTTGCCAGCGGCGTCATGACGCGGACCCATTGGCCGGAGGCCGCAAGCCTCTGCAGGGGTGTGTCCCCCGACAGCGTGTCGATACGCTTGTATCCCGTCCCCGGTCCGGCGCGCAGGTTCAGGCTGGCCGAGGCTACCGCCGCGAAGCCGGGTACGTGATCCGGTGCCGACGGCGTGCCGACGAAGCTCCGGTCTGCAATGTACGGCACGGGATTGATTGCGCCCCGGCCGCGCCGGTAAACGCCGAAATGCAGATGCGGCGGGGTAGTCACGGCATTTCCCGTGTTGCCGACGTAGCCAACGATGTCACCTGCCTGTACATGGCGTGTACCCTGGAATGCCGTCCGGGCAAGATGGGCGTAGTAATAGGATTTACCCTGGCCGCGTAGCCAGACAGTGATGCCGCCGAGTCGTGAGCGAGCCACGCGCGCGATGCCGTCGGCGACGGCAATTACCGGGGTGTCCCGTGGCGCGAATATGTCGATCCCCTCGTGTTGCCGCCGGCCTGCATCGCGCGATGCGCCGAAGGCGCTGCCGATATCGCGACGGCCATGGCCGGACACGGGAAACTCGAGCGCCGCGCCGAGTTCGACGCGCAGCCGGTAGTCGATGCTCGCAAGAAGTTCCGGTTGCAGCCGGAGGACGTACCGGCCGGCCTCGGTCAGTGAGAGGACGCCGCCGCGAAGGTCGGTGAACGATGCGACTTCCCGGAACCGCGTTTCACCGTCAGTGGCGTCGATGCGGAACAGCTGGACGAAGAGTCGCCCGGTCGAGTCCGCGGCGAGTTCGATATCGACCCGGAATCGTTGTTCGTCGACCCCATCGAAAGCGATGCCGACCGCTCGTGCTTCGTACGGCAGGAACGTGCCGCGTTCATCGTGCGGCAATTCGAGAAATTTCGGTGTCCGTACCGCGTTCGTCGCTGCGTCGAGCCAGCCGCGGCCCAGCACGGTATCGGCAAGCGCCGAGTCCTCGAGCGCGGCGGCATATTCGGCATGCGCCGGGCCACGCCCCGGGTCGTCCGGCGCGGGCGCCCGTTCGCAGGCGGTCACTGCAAACAGGACAAGCACGAGTATGAGGAAGGGCAACAGTCGGCACATCCGGCCCATTGTCGGGCAGCCCGCGCGGGCGTGCCAGTGCGCGGCCAGGGGCTACGGTACAGAGTAGGAGCGCCCCATGAGCGCGATCATATTCATTCGCGGGCATGGCCCGCTCCTACGGCGCGGGCGTGGTTCGTTCCGGTATCGCGGACATGGCCCGCTCCTACAAATTGTCGAGGAAGGCGAGCGGATCGTGATAGCCGGACGGCAAGTCCTTGTTATTGCGGGCGAGGACATCGTCGGGGTCCATGTCGACGGCGCCCGACCAGTCCTCGGGGGCACTCACCTCCGTGAGCAACAGCTCCGGCCAGGCCTCCAGGTCGACCTCGTCGATCGTACCGTCGAATTGCTGGATTTCAACGGTGCCGGCGTCCTCGTCGACCGCGACGACCTCGAATATCGTGCCGCCGGCACGGCGAAACCATTTTCCGATTACCGGATACAAGACAAGCACAGCGCACTCTCCTCGCGATTTTTTGATGG
Organism: Woeseiaceae bacterium; assembly: GCA_041743865.1. Classification (GTDB taxonomy): domain Bacteria; phylum Pseudomonadota; class Gammaproteobacteria; order Steroidobacterales; family Woeseiaceae; genus UBA1847. The sequence continues at coordinate 8,487 of JBGTLY010000212.1, read as the reverse complement.
CCTCTATTAGTTATAGAAGACCCCACGCATTCCGCAAGGCACGGCGTGATTACTGTACAGACACGAAAATCCAGTCCCGGATGCGGTGCCCGTGACGAAGCCCACGCTGCTCGAAGCGGGTTCGCGGCCGCTCGAGCGGAGCCTCGCCGCCGTGTTCACGGGTCTCAAGGCACTCGAATGCGACAGATTCGGACATGAGTTCGTCGATGTGCTCGGCGTAGTTTGCCCAGTCGGTGGCTATGTGCAGCGTACCGCCCGGACGCAGGGCTCGTGAACACAGCGCAAGGAACGGCGGCTGCAGGATGCGCCGTTTGTGGTGCCTTTTCTTCGGCCACGGGTCCGGGAAGTAGAGATTGATACGCTCGAGCGAGTGGGCGGGCACCCGTTGCTCGAGGACGTCGATAGCGTCCTGGCAAATGAGGCGAAGGTTTTCGAGGCCCAGCTCGCGAAGGCGGAGGAGGCAGTGCCCAACGCCGGGCTCGTGCACTTCGATCCCGATGTAGTTGCGCGCGGCGTCCACGGCGGCCTGCTCGACCAGCGAATCACCGTTGCCGAAGCCGATCTCGAGCACGGTCTGCGCTTCGCGGCCGAAGACGAGGCCGGGATCCAGCGGCGCGGCACCGGCGTCGAGGCCGAATCGCGGCCAGAGTTCAATGAGCGCTTTTTGCTGCGCGGGCGTAAGCCGTCCCGTGCGCCGCACGAAACTCCGTATCGTCCGCGGCCGTGGCGACATTCCGTCGCTCATGACGAGCCGGTGAGATCGGTGGGCGGCTGCAACACGACGGGCGATGCGTTCTCCGGATGCCGGCCCGTTATGTCGGCGTAGTATGCCCGGATGCGCGCCATGTCCGCGTCGACATCGCCGGTGAGCTCGATCACCGGGCCGGTGCCAAGACGTCGGCGTCCGTAATCGAGAAAACCCAGCACCACCGGCACCCGGGCCTCGCGGGCGATGCGGTAAAAGCCCGACTTCCAGCCGGACTTGAGGCTGCGTGTTCCTTCGGGAGCGAGCCCGAAGTAATAGCTCGCGTTGTTTCGCAACGCCGCAATCGCCATCGGCACCGCCACTCCGGGCTGCCTGCGATCGAGCGGTATGCCGCCGAGGCTCCGCAGCACGAGGTTGAGCGGAAACCAGAACAACGTGTCCTTCGCAAAGAAATGGATGTCGAGCCTCAGGGCGACACGATAGATAAGGCCCCAGATGCCGTCCCAGTTCGAGGTGTGCGGTGCGGCGATGATGACGGCTTTCGGCACGTCGATCGTGCCACCGACGGGCGTCCAGCCGCCGAGTCGCAGGAGCCCGCGCGCGACGAGACTCAGCATCAGGCGAGGGACAGCAGCGCCAGGGTGATTGAGCCCGCGATGCCGGCGGCGGCAGCGATCGTCAGCCAGAATCTCTGCTTTCGCGCGCGTACGAGTTCCGCGTACAGGTGCTGGATCTCCGGGGCATCCACGCGTACCCGCACTTCACCGTTCCCGGCCTGTTCCGCGAGACGGTGTATCGCGTTCGGCAGCTCGCGCAGCGCCTCGCGGACGTGCGGCAGGTTCGCTCGCAGGTCGGCGATCATCGCGCGTGGTCCGACTCTTTCCTGCATCCAGCGTTTCATGACCGGGTGCGCCGTCTTCCACAGGTCGAGCTCCGGATAGAGTTCGCGGCCGAGCCCCTCGATGTTGAACAGCGTCTTGTGCAGCAGGATGAGCTGCGGCTGGATCTCCACGTTGAAGCGCTGTGCGACACGGAACAGCCGCAGGAGCACCTGCGCGAAGGAAATCTCGGCCAGGGGCTTGTTGAATATGGGTTCGCACACGGTGCGCACGGCCGATTCGAGTTGGTCGATGCGCGTACCTTCGGGTACCCAGCCAGAGTCGAGATGCAGCTTCGCGATGCGGTGATAGTCGCGATCGAAAAACGCGAGAAAATTTTCCGCAAGGTAGCGCTGGTCCCAGGGACTCAGCGTGCCCACGATTCCGAAGTCGACGGCTGCATACTTCGGCTTTTCGGGATCCGTCGTGATGACGAACACGTTGCCGGGGTGCATGTCCGCGTGAAAAAAATTGTGGCGGAAGACCTGTGTGAAAAAGATCTCGACGCCGTTTTCGGCAAGCGTCTGGATATTTGTGCCGGCGGCACGCAGTGCCGCCATGTCACTGATCGGCGTGCCGTAGATGCGTTCCTGCACCATCACCTCGGGCCGGCAGTAATCCCAGTAGATCTCCGGGACATACAGCATGTCGGAGCCCTGGAAGTTACGCCGCAGCTGCGCAGCATTCGCGGCTTCGCGCATGAGGTCGAGTTCATCGATGATGGTGGCCTCGTACTCGTCGACCACTTCGCGGGGGTGGAGCCGCCTGCCGTGTTCCCAGTAGCGATCGGCAAGGTCGGCGATCCAGTGCAGCACGTCGAGATCGCGCCGGATCCTCTCCTCTACGCCGGGGCGCAGCACCTTGACGATAACTTCCGCACCCGTCGACAGCCGGGCGGTGTGCACCTGGGCAATCGAGGCGGCTGCGAGCGGCTTCCGGTCGAAGCGAGTGAAGACGTCATCCACCGATCGGCCGTAGGACTGCTCAATGATCGCGATCGCCTCCTCGACCGGGAATGGCGGTACGGCGTCCTGCAGTTTCGCGAGTTCATCCGCAATGTCCCGCGGCAGCAGGTCGCGGCGTGTTGAGATCGCCTGGCCGAATTTCACAAACACCGGGCCGAGTTCCTCGAGCGCGAGGCGAATGCGCTCGCCGATCGGCGCATCGCGTCCGCGCCGTCGTGGAACGACATAGAACAGGAAGCGCAGCGGCCGCAGCAGGTGCGTCTTCGAGATGATGTCGTCGAGCCCGTACTTCACCAGTACGCGTTGGATCGTCAGCACCCGCCTGATCGTGCGACCCCGGGCACCCCTCAATGCCGGTCACCGAGGCGATCGATGCGTGCCGCCAGCCGCTCGACGTCATCGCGCAATGTATCGACGTCGCGTGCAAAGCGTTCCGCCTCCCAGCGGCTTGGCACGTCCCGGCCCTCTTCCTGCAGGTACTCGCGCAGATTCGCGGTCATCGTGGAGCGGGCATCCTTCGCCCAATCGCCGAGCCGCCGGGCAAACTGCCCCGCCGAGTGGGCCGCCGTGTCCCCGACGACGCGAGAAAGTTGCTCCTCCGGGTCCGGCCGGGCGTAAGCCAACAGTCGCTGGAAGGCTGCTGCAGTCTCGGCGTCGCCGATGAGTTCTACGCGTCCGTCACGTATGGCATCGGGATCGCCCGATACGGCCATGCGAGCCAGTGCCGACAGCGAGCCCGTAATCGCGATGTCGGGTTGCTCTGCGGCACCGGATCCAATGGCGACCTGCCCGGCGTCAATCCGGAAGGTCACGGCGAGCGCGGTATGCCGCAACCGGACCGACGCCACGATGCCGTCGAGTTCACGGCACAGTTCACGGGCCGGCGTCAGCTCGGCAATTGCCGCGTTGAGCAGGGTCGCGGTGGGCCGCAGCAGCGCATCGAGGGGGTTCATGCCGGGAGGTCAAAGACGATGGCCGGTGTGCAGGGCCACCACGCCACCGGCCAGGTTGTGATAGCGGCAACGCTCGAGGCCCGCATCCTGCATCATCCCGAGAAGGCGCTCCTGGTCCGGATGCATGCGAATCGATTCAGCAAGATAGCGGTAGCTGTCCGCATCGTTTGCCACGACCCGGCCGAGCAGCGGCAATACACGGAACGAGTACAGGTCGTAAGCGGGCTTGAGCATCTCGTGCGGCGTCGAGAACTCGAGAATCAGGAGTTTGCCACCGGGCTTGAGGACCCGGTGCATCGACGCGAGGGCGGCAGACTTGTCGGTGACGTTGCGCAGGCCGAAAGCGATACAAACGCGATCGAAGCTCGCATCCGCGAACGGCAGTTTCTCGGCATCGAGCTGGATAATCGACAGGTTGCCCGCGACGCCCGCATCGACGAGACGCCGGCGTCCCTGCTCGAGCATTGCCCGGTTGATATCGGCGAGCACGACATGACCCGCTTGCCCCACCCGGTGCGCAAACGCACGCGTCAGGTCGCCGGTGCCGCCGGCAAGGTCGAGCACGACATGCCCCGGGCGCACGGCGGCTTCTTCAATGGTGAATCGCTTCCACAGGCGATGCAGGCCTCCCGACATCAGGTCGTTCATGAGATCGTACTTCGACGCAACCGAGTCGAAGACGCCCCGGACGAGACCCGCTTTCTCCGCAGTGGAGACGGTCCTGTAGCCGAAATGAGTTTGTCCGTCGTCGCGTCTGGAATCGGGCATGGGGGAGCTTAGCCGGGCTTTTTCCGAGCATAACCCGCTGCCTGCAGCCGGTCGAGGTAAGCCTGCCACTTATGCTCCTGCTGTTCGCCGAGTTCGCGGAGATAAGCCCAGGTGTAAAGGCCGGTGTTGTGGCCATCGTCAAAGACCAGCCGGACGGCATACTGCCCGACGGGCTCGACCGCCGTGATGACGACCTGCTCCTTGCCCGTCTGCAGGCGCTCTTGGCCGGGCCCGTGACCTTTTACCTCGGCACTCGGTGAGTGCACGCGCAGGTACTCGAACGGATAGTCGAACTCGGCACCGTCATCGAATCGGACGACGAGAAGCTTCGATGCCTTGCGCAGCCTGATCTCGGTGGGAATCATGACGGTATCTTAAGCCAGGTAGGAGCGGGCCACGCCCGCGATATGTAGGAGCGGGCCATGCCCGCGATATGTAGGAGCGGGCCATGCCCGCGATATCACGCGTACGGCGCGCTCCTACAGGATATAGCGGCTCAAGTCCTCGTCCTTCGCGAGCTCGCCAAGGTGCTGGTCGACGTACTCGCCGGTCACGCGAACCGCGGTGCCACTCTTGTCGGACGCGTCGAACGATACGGTCTCGAGCAGGCGCTCCATCACAGTGTGCAGGCGTCGAGCGCCGATATTCTCCGTGTTCTCGTTGACCTGGAATGCGACCTCGGCGATGCGCCGCACGCCCTCGTCGGTAAATTCCAGCGTCACCTCTTCCGTCGACAACAGCGCGGCGTACTGGTCCGTCAGCGACGCGTCCGGTTCGGTGAGAATGCGCACGAAATCGCCGACGGTGAGAGACTTGAGTTCCACGCGAATCGGGAAACGGCCCTGCAGCTCCGGTATCAGGTCCGAGGGCTTGGACACATGGAACGCGCCGGACGCGATGAACAGGATATGGTCAGTCCGCACCATGCCGTACTTGGTGTTGACGGTCGAGCCCTCGACGAGAGGCAACAGGTCGCGCTGGACGCCTTCGCGGGAGACGTCCGCTCCGTGTGTCTCGCCACGCCGCGCGACTTTGTCAAGCTCATCGAGAAACACGATGCCGTGCTGTTCGACCGCGTCGAGTGCCTGCGACTTCAATTCTTCTTCGTCGACCATGCGTGCGGCTTCCTCGTCGGTGAGCTGCCGCAACGCATCGGTGACCTTGAGCTTGCGCGCCTTCTTCCGGTTGCCGCCAAGGTTCTGGAACATGCCCTGCAACTGGCTCGTCATTTCTTCCATGCCGGGAGGCGCCATGATCTCTACACCAAAGGGCGTGGCGGCGACTTCAACTTCGATTTCCCGGTCGTCGAGCCGGCCCTCACGCAGCATCTTGCGGAATTTCTGCCGCGTATCGTTCTGCTTCACGTCTTCGTCGCCAAAGCGCGATGCCGGCAGCAAAGCATCGAGCACACGCTCCTCTGCGGAGTCCTCGGCGCGCGGCCGCACCTTGGACATCGCGTCTTCGCGGAGCATCTTGACCGCGACATCCATGAGATCGCGGATGATCGAATCCACCTCACGGCCGACATAACCGACCTCGGTAAATTTCGTTGCCTCCACCTTGATGAACGGCGCCTTCGCGAGCCGGGCGAGGCGGCGGGAGATTTCCGTTTTGCCCACGCCGGTCGGACCGATCATGAGGATGTTCTTCGGCGTGATTTCACTACGCAGGGGTTCGTCGACCTGCATGCGGCGCCAGCGGTTCCGGAGCGCGATGGCCACGGCACGTTTCGCCTCATCCTGGCCGATGATGTGCTTGTCCAGTTCCTGGACGATTTCTCGGGGAGTCATTTGGGACATACTTGATCCTAAGTCGGCGGTCGTTGATCGCGCGCATGGCGCGCTCCTACGGCAGCCGTGATCGCGCGCGTGGCGCGCTCCTACAGCTCTTCTACGACGATGTTCTGGTTTGTGAAGACACAGATGTCGCCGGCAATTTGCAATGCTCTTTCGGCAATGACGCGCGCCGATAACTCGGTATTCCTGAGCAGCGCGAGCGCAGCGGCCTGCGCGTACGGTCCGCCGGAGCCGATCGCCATCAGGTTGTCCTGCGGCTCGATGACGTCGCCGTTCCCCGAGATGATGAACGACGTGTCCTTGTCGGCGACACACAGGAGCGCCTCGAGCCGCCGGAGCCGGCGATCCGTCCGCCAGTCCTTCGCCAGTTCGATAGCAGCTCGCGTCAGGTTGCCGTACTGCTCGAGCTTCGCCTCGAACAGTTCGAACAGCGTGAACGCGTCCGCGGTACCGCCTGCGAACCCCGCGATCACGCGCCCGCCGGCCAGCCGCCGGACCTTCCGGGCATTGCCTTTCATGATCGTATTGCCCATCGAGACCTGGCCGTCGCCCGCGATCGCAACCGCGCCGTCACGGCGGACCGACACGATCGTCGTGCCTCTGAACTGCTCCATGGGATGTCCTGTGGCGCCAGGGTGCGGCGCAGCTAATCCTTTGATTTTGCTCTTGCCCGGGGGTGTGTCCGGTCGTATATCCGGGCGAGATGCTGGAAATCAAGGTGCGTGTAGACTTGCGTCGTCGAAATGTTCGAGTGGCCGAGAAGTTCCTGGACACCGCGCAGGTCGTGGCTCGATTCGAGCAGGTGCGTGGCAAAGGAATGCCGGAAGAGGTGCGGATAGACACGACGATCGATGCCCTGCCGGCGGGCCCAGTGCTTGACCCGCGACTGCACGGCGCGCTGCCCGAGTCGTGTGCCGCGGGTGCTGACAAACAAGGCGCGCTCCCCTGTCGCGGCGAGCCCTGCACGCGTCCCGAGCCAGGCTTGAATCGCGGCGCGTGCATATCGGCCTACTGGTACGACGCGGTCCTTGTTGCCCTTGCCCGTGACGCGGACCGTGGCGTCGGCAAGATCGACGTCGCCGGTATCGAGGTCGGTGAGTTCGGCGAGGCGAAGGCCCGACGAATACAGGAGTTCGAGCATCGCCCGGTCGCGATCGACGAGCGGACCCTCGTCCTTGATATCCAGGAGCCGTGCCATCGTGTCCACGTCGAGATTGCCCGGCAGCCGCTTCGGGGCCTTCGGCGCCGATACGCTGTCGACCGGGTTCTTCCTGACCGCTTTCTCGCGCAGGAGGTAACGAAAAAAACTGCGCACCGCCGACAGCCGCCGCTGGATGCTCTTACCCCCCAGCCCCTGCCGGTGGCAGGTGGCTGCGAAGCTGCGCAGGTATCCGCTGTCGAGGTCCTGCCAGCGCGAGATGTCGTTTTTGCTGCACCAACCGGCAAGCGCCTCGAGGTCGCGACGGTAATGCTTGCAGGTCAGCGGGGACAGCCGCCGTTCGAGTGACAGGTGCCGGGTAAAGCGATCGATCCACTCGCGCTCGGTGACGTCCACGCGAACCTCTGATTCACGACACTAGTAACGCGCAAGCGCGGCGGCCACGAGATCGCCGACGCGCGCGAGAAAATCCATGCTCATGCCGGGATGAAAGCGGTTCGAATCGGCACTGCCGATCGCGAGAAACCCCGTGTCCGATGTGTCCCCGAAAGGAATGAGCGCCACGGAGCCGATGTCGCCCGCATCGTCACGAAAGAGGAACTCGAGCTGAGCGTCGCGCGCCTGCCCGCAGCGTGGGTTGCCGCTGGCGAGAAAGGTATGGAAGGGTTTCAGTGACACATCGTCGCGATCGATGGCGCGCAGGAACCGGCCCGACGCCACAGTCGCTAAGCTCGCAGGGTCACCGAAAACCACCAGCACTGACTGGTCGGCGCCAAAGCCTGCGCGCACGGCTTCTTCGACGGCTGCGATGGTCCGGGCGAGGTCGCTGGCGGAAAGGAGTTGCAGGGCAAGCGCATGGATCTTCGCCGACAACACGTCGTTCGCCCGAGCGACCTCGATGAGGTCCTTCAGCCGGCGTTCGAGTTTCAGGTCTTTTTGTCGCAACACCGACACCTGACGCGCGACGAGCGACACGGCGCCGCCCGCGGCGTGCGGCAACTGCAGGGCGCTCAGCAATGCCGGGTGCCGTTCGAAGAAATCCGGGTGGAGTTTCAGATAGTCGTGGATCAGCTCTTCGGAGATACCGTCTTCGAGAAATTCCGGCTTGCGCTGGGTGCTCATAGATCGATCGTTCCCTCGCTAATCAGTTCGGCGTTACCCGTAAGCCAAACGCTGTCGGCGGCCCGCGGCCAGCTTACCACGAGTTGCCCGCCCGGCAGGTTCACACGCACGTCGGCATCGAGCGCGCCGCGACGGCGGGC
>JBGTLY010000211.1:0-8595 GCA_041743865.1 Woeseiaceae bacterium | reverse complement strand
TAAGGCAGCTCGCACAATATCTGGTAGCAACGGTTGCCGATTATTGCATCACCTATTCATGCGACGGCAGTAACGTCCGTCACCTGGGCATTGCCCATCGACTCCCCGAGAAATGCCAGCTGGTTCAGGCTCTGGAAGAAGCCGGACCGCCGCGACTGAGCGACAGGGCCGGCGCCGGTGCCGTGATACGCAACGGCGAGGATGTTCTGGTTAAGGAAGTGACGGCCGATATGATCGCGCAGGGTACGGCCAACGCCCGTCATCGGGACGTCGCGCAAGCCCTGGAGCCTCGCTCGACGATTCTCGTCGCCTTGCGCGCACGCGGCACGACCGTCGGCGCCCTTGCTCTGGTGACAACGAGTGACTCCGAACGGCGCTATGACGAGGAAGACTTCCAACTTGCCAAGGAGATTGCGAATCGTGCAGCCATGTTTGTGGACAATGCGCGTCTTTTCTCGCAGGCACAAGCGGCGCTACGTGCACGAGACGAGATGTTGGCTGTAGTGTCTCATGACGTCCGGAGTCCGTTGCAGTCGATATCCATGGCTGCCAATATCCTCGCCTGCGCACCGCCGGCCGATCAGCAAAAAAAGTGCATTGAAAGTATTGCGCTCGCGACGTCGCACGCCGATCGATTGCTGCAGGATCTGTTGGACATTACACAGCTGGAGTCGGGGCGGCTTTCGATTCACAGGGAGGCGACCGACGTCGCGGCTCTCATCGACCAGGCGCGCAAGCTGTTTGAGCCGCTCGCGGGGGAGCGATCAGTCAACTTGCATTCTGAAGTCGGGGACGGCATTCCAACCGTTGCCATCGACCGTAGCCGTATGCTGCAGGTGCTTTCAAACCTGCTTGGTAACGCAATCAAGTTCGCGCCGGAAAACGGTCACATCGTGCTCACTGGCGATTACGAGGATGGCAAGGTACGGATTGCTATTACGGACGACGGTCCCGGTATTGAAGAACAGCATATCGAGCGAGTCTTCGAGCGGTTTTGGAAAGCGGATCGGCGAAAGGAGCGCGGTGCCGGACTCGGCTTGGCTATAGCCAAAGGGATCGTGGAGATGCACGGCGGTGTCATCGGCGTAGAAAGCCGTGCGGGCGAGGGCAGTACGTTTTATGTGCTGCTCGACGCGCAGGAACATGCGGCACGACCAGTGCGTGCGGCACGTCGAGAAGGAACGGTACTGGTCATTGATGATGACGATGCGTTTCGTACGGAGATTGTGGAAGGCCTGGCTGACGCGGGCTATCGTGCCGTCGGAGCGAAGCACGGAGGCGAGGCTCTTGAGTATCTGGGTAGAGCCGAAGCACCTGCGCTACTCATAATGGATCTCATGATGCCAGTGATGGACGGCTGGGCTTTGTTTCAGGACGTACGGCGCAACCCGGACCTAAAAGATGTGCCGCTAATATTGTTGAGCTGTCTCCGTCAAGATGACGTGGGTCCCATGCTTAGAGACGCAGCCGGCTATTTAGCCAAGCCAGTGAGACTCAGCGAAGTACTGGACACTGCGGAGCGCTATTGCCAGCCATCAAAACCAGGCGCCTCATTGCTTTAACACTCGTGCCTCGCTGGCCTGCGCCGATGCACCGCCGGCCAATTCCGAGAGATTTAGAAACCGTAACCTGCGGAGCGAATTGTTTGGCGTAGGAGAAAACGATGTTGGAGATTTGGCGCGAGTATTTCTCATCGAGTTCGTTCATGCCGCACGGGCATTGCTACCTTTGGAAGCCAGAGATCTTGTGGGTACAGGTGATCAGCAACAGCTCCATCGGCTTGGCTTACCTGGCCATTGCGGCTGCTCTCGCTTACCTTGTCAAGAAGGGACAGTACGTGCCGTTCAAGGGAATGGCGCTCGCTTTCGGCGTGTTTATCGTCACCTGCGGCATGACCCACTTTTTTGATGTTTATCTGATTTGGGATCCGGTGTACTGGGCAGACAGCGCAGTACGAACCATAACGGCGGTCGCTTCCGTGGGTACGGCATTGATGCTGCCCCCGCTGATTCCCAAAGCTGTGGCACTTGCCCGCGGCGCCAAGGCGGCACACGAACGCGGCATTGAGCTCCAAGGGGCGTTTGAAGGCCTTGGGCGTATGTACGAAAAGACCAAAGAGCTCGAAGAGTTGAAGACGCAATTCTTTGCTAATGTCAGCCATGAGCTACGTACGCCCCTCGCCCTGATCCTGGGTCCGATTGAGAAGCTGCTGTCGGCGGACAACCTCACCGCTGAGCAACGACGCGACCTTGATCTCGTACTCCGAAATGCCAATACACTGCTCAAGCACGTAAATGACCTTTTGGACGTATCGAGGCTTGAGGCTGGCCGAGTGGAGCTTGACTACGTCAAGACGGATCTCGCTGCGCTGGTGCACTCAGTTACCGCACAATTCGAGGGTGTCGCCCGCGATCGGGGGATCCAGTACACAGTCGAGACCCCGCCGAGCATGGAATCGGAAATAGACCGCGACAAGATACAGCGTGTGCTGCTCAACTTGCTATCGAACGCGTTTAAGTTTACGGCAGCGGGTTGCGTGCGAGTAACTCTCATCGTGCGTTCAGCCTCCGAAGCAGTAATACAAGTTGCCGACAGCGGGCCAGGCGTGCGTCCGGAGGATCGGCAAGTAGTCTTTGAGCGCTTCCGCCAAATGGATGGCAGCCAGACGCGGCATTTCGGGGGAACGGGTCTAGGACTGACTATCGTCAAGGACTTTATTGATCTTCACCGAGGGAGTATCGGCATCAGCGAGGCGCCGGAGGGCGGTGCCTTGTTCGAAGTTGTCTTGCCACTACGTGCCCCTGCTGACAGTCACGTCGCGGCGGCGTCTAACGTGCCTGGAGCATTTGACGAAGCAGCACGCCAGACACTCGATGAGCTGCGTTCTCGTGTGGCTGTGATGGCGCAGTCTTCTGCCGCCGGTGAAGCACCGCTCGTTCTGGTGGTCGAGGACAATGCGGACATGAACCGCTTCGTCTGCGAGGTATTGACTGAGGAATACCGTGTGGAGTCTGCGTTCGATGGAAAGGAGGGCCTGGAAAAGGCACTGAGTCTTCGGCCCGATCTGCTCATCAGTGACATCATGATGCCTCGAATGAGCGGTGATCAGCTTGTCGCGGCGGTCCGCGAGCGCTCTGAGCTGGACAAATTGCCGATTCTGCTGCTCACGGCGAAGGCCGATGAAGAGCTCCGCGTGCGATTGTTGGTCAGCGGCGCACAGGACTATGTCACCAAGCCGTTCGCGCCGCGCGAGTTGATGGCTCGCGCCGCAAATCTCGTGACCATCAAGCGTGTCCGGGATGTATTGGAGCGCGAGATAGAGGCGCAGTTCGGTGATCTCGAGCAGCTGGCGGAGGAGGTCACCCACCGGAAGCGAGAGATGCATACGGCACTGGAGGCCATGCGCGTCGCGAAGGATCAGGCAGAGCGCGCGAACCAATTGAGGACTAATTTCCTGGGGCTCGTCTCTCATGAGCTCAGAACACCACTCGCTGCATTGCAGATTCAATTAGAGAGGCTGCAGCTGACGGCGGAGGAGCAAGGTTTATCCGAGTCGGGGCACCGTCTCATGGCCCGAATGCAGCATTCAACAAAGCGACTGCAAGGACTGATAGACGCGCTCCTTGAACACGCGCGTCTGCACAGCGGGCGTTTGCAGATAAGGCCTGAATCGGTCGATCTGCGGGCATTGGCCGCAGATGTGCTGGCGGAGCTGCGACCGGACGCCGAGGAAAAGAAATTGGACATTACGCTCGAGCTGCAGCCGGGCTTGCCACCGCTCAGAAGCGATGCAAGACTCGTACGATTGATATTGCACAGTTTAACCAGCAATGCCGTAAAGTTTACTCAGAGAGGCAGTGTGGCGATTGCGGTCAAGTACGGCGACGGAGAGCATCAACTCTCCGTCGCAGACACCGGCCCCGGGATCGCGGAGCAGGAGAGGGTGAGAATATTTGAGCCGTTCGAGCACCTCGAAAGCGTACGCGGCAAGCACACCCCCGGTATCGGGCTTGGATTAACGCTTGTGCGAGACCTCGTAGCTGACCTCGGCGGCTCCCTCGCTTTAGAGTCTGTGCTAGGCGCCGGCAGCCGGTTTACAGTAACGCTGCGTTCAGTCGAGCAAGCCGACACGAACTGACGGGCGAACAGCAAGGAGCAGACATTGCCGAAGACGATCGTTCACGAGGTCCTCGTTGTCGAGGATGATCCGGACATGCGCGAAGGACTAGCATTCTTAATCACGCACTGGGGTCACGCTGTCGTTACGGCTGCTAACGGGAGAGAAGCCCTTGAACGTCTGGACCAGATGGCTGGTCCTCCATGCATGATCATTCTCGATCTCATGATGCCGGAGATGGACGGTTGGGAGCTGCGCCGCTCGCTGCTCGAGCGCCCGGCATTCGCCAACGTGCCAGTTTTACTCGTGTCGGGCGTCGCGGATTTGGATGAGGCCGCCAGGGCCCTGTCTGCCGTCGACTACTTGAGAAAGCCTGTCGATATTGAAAAGCTATCGCGACTCGTCACTGTGCATTGCTGATACAGAAAAATAGGGCGAGGCCTTGCGGGACTGCGAACAGAAGGCGGCGCCTCAAGTTAAGTGGTTGGAGTCGCGTTTCGTCGAAGGAAAAACTACCGCCGTCGCAGCTCAATCGGATGCATGCTGCATGCAAAGCCTGCCCCCGCTACCAACATCCGAAAGGCCGTCCCTCGGAAGTGGGGCGGCCTTTTTTTAACTATTACGGCGTCGCGGTATCCCTGCCAATGTGTACAGCGAGCATCGGCGAACACGTCGATAAATCCAGTTCGGGTCTCGCTTCAAACCAGTGCGAAAATCCCTCCCGTTCGCGCTCTGGTCGAGTTCGGCTACCGGAGGAAATCCGCACAAGTGCCTTCGGCGATCCGGGGTACGCAGGCGAGTAACGGCGATTTCAATAATTGTCCTTCAGCCGGCAGATTACCTGCGTCCCCTGAAACCGTGAAGGAGTTGCCGACCGGGCGCAGCAACCTGCTTGACGGTCAGCGTGGAAAGGGATATTTTATATACCATTATGGATTTCGCGTTCGATGCCAGAAAAAGTGAACGAAATCCCGCTAAGCACGGTATCGATTTCATTGAAGCCCAGAAACTATGGAACGACCCCAACCTGTTGGAGATTCCGGCCAGGACCGAAGATGAACCGCGGTTCATCGTCATCGGCAAGATCGGCTCGAGGCACTGGTCAGCTGTTGTTACCTATCGCGGTGAGGATGTTCGAATAATTTCCGTTCGACGGTCGCGCGATGAAGAGGTCATGATTTATGAAAGCAAAGAAATTTGACAGTGATTTTGACCAGGGCAAGGACGTTACGGCTCACCTGGATCTCGCGAAAGCTCGGCGGCCAAAGTTGCAGCAAAAACGAGTAAACGTCGATTTTCCGACCTGGATGATTGAAATGCTCGACAAGGAGGCCTCAAGATTGGGTGTGACCAGGCAGTCAATAATCAAGGTTTGGCTTGCCGAACGGTTGGAGCAGTCGTTGTCTGATCGGTGACCGTGCACATTATCACTGAGAGGAAGGACCTTGGGACGAATGTTCAATCCGCCGCGTTGCGCGAGTGACGTTGTCGCGCCTGATCCACGGACAGTCCGGCATTTCTGCCGATATGGCCAGGAGGCTGGAGGCGTGGCTTGGCGGCCCAAAGCACGGTCCGAGTGCCGAGAGCTGGCTAAGAATGCAGGCGGACTACGATCTGTGGCAGGCGATGCAGCAGACAGCTCCGAAGGTCGTCAGGGCGCGGACGGCAGCGCCCTGACCGTCTTCGAGCGTGGTCCGCTTGAGAGAATATCCATTGCGGTGACCAAGGCAGAATAGCGTGGGCAGCGAGCCCCCGCTACCATAAATACTTGATTGCGCCCTGTTGCTCGGAGCAGGGCGTTTTCAATTGCGCCGTTGGAGGTCCAGAGGCGGATTTTCTCGGGAGTAGTTTCGACCAGAATCTTCCCGTGTAGCTTCAGCAGCTCCGCGCGGGCTTGGTCGGTTTCGACCTGATCGAGGCGATTCTCCAAGGGGTTTAACCCCGTTATCGCGGACGCTTTCGAAAAGGCCGATAATGGCCGTGGAGGAGCGTCACGCCAAAAAGAAGAAATTACTCGACGGAGTTCAAACGTGAAGCCGTTGCCCTGGCGAATCAGCGAGTGCTTCACCCATTCGGACTGCGGGCGCTCACGGCGGATACGCTTGCCGGAACCCGGGTCCTTGATCCACTGGCTGCGGTTCCAGGTGACGAGCCCGGTATACCTCGCGTTCCGCACGATCGCCCGGACGGCCGAGCCGACCCAGCCACGACTCCGACGTTCCTTGCGCTTCCACTTCGAGCCGGGGGAGGGGATGCCGGCAGCTCAGGCCCGCGATCCATGGCTCGAATATCCACTCGCGGACGACCTCGGCCTCCATTGTCGATCACCATCAACCGCGGGCTGTCGGGGTTGTGCGGCTTCGCCGGGACGGTCGTGTAGCCGTAGCAGGCCCCGCCGGCGCTATGGTGCGCCTTCGCCCGTCTCTCCAGTGCCGAGTAGCACCGGCGCTTGCCTTGCGTCTGGACCGGTTCGGAGCTGTACCCGTAGGCACGCCCGCCCGGACTAAAGTCGAGCATGACGGCCTCCCGCAGGCCGCGCCGGGTCCGGTGTACACTGGCCCATCTCGGCGAGTTCGTCGGCGGATTCTTAGTCGTCATCTCGCTGATATACCTCGCGTACCAGGTGCGCCAGAACACGAGATCGCTTACGGCCGAGAACTATTCGCGCGCTCTCAACCGGATGTCGGAGCTGCAGTCCCGCCTCGCGCTCGACGCCGGGCCGAATCACGTCATGGTGGTCGGCGCGGAGGATCCCGCCCGGCTCACCCGTGCGGAACGCGTGCGCTTCTCCTGGGCGCTTTACGAACTTTTCGGCAATGACTTCGCCGACGAGATGATGCGTAACGACCGTTTCGACGCGGCCGCAAACCAGCGCTGGCGGGCCTTCGTGGCCGGCGAAGGCGCCCCGGACGTATCGGCCGGGACGGCCGACCCCATTCAGGTTCGTCAGGACTGCAATGCCGTGCGTACCCGTTCTGGCGTGAACGGCATGTGCCGCAGGCGCTTGCCGGTGAGTGCGAAGAACGCGTTGGCGACCGCAGCGGCGACGAACGGGTTGCCGATTTCGCCGAGACCGGTCGGCGGTGTGTCGCGCTCAATGAACTCGACGTGGATTTCCTCGGGCGCTTCGGACATGCGCAGCACCGCGTAGTCGTGGAAGTTCGACTGTTGCACGACGCCGCCTTTCATCGTGGCGCGTTCCTTGAGCACGCTGGAGATGCCGTAGACGACGCCGCTCTCGACGTTCGCCCGTGCCATCTCCGGTTGCACGACGATGCCGCCGTCGATCGCAGCCCACACGCGATGCACCCGGATGACGCCGCTGGTCCGGTCGAGCGAGATCTCGGCGACGCCGGCACCGAGCGCTCCGGAGCACTCGCTGACGGAGACGCCCACCGCACGGCCCGCAGGGCGCGGCGCGTGGAAGCCCGACATTTTCTCGGCCCGGTCGAACACGGCCTGCGCCTTCGGTGTGAGCGCCATGTGCGCGCGGCGAAACGCGAACGGGTCCATGCCCGCCTGCACCGCCAGCTCGTCGACCAGCGATTCGATCGCGAACAGGTTGAAAGGGCGCGCGACGGCGCGCCAGTGCTTCAGGCGGATACCGTGCGACTGGCCGCGCGTCTCGATCTGCCGGTCCCGGATGCCGTAGTACTCGTGCAGGTTGATGCCGGAGTAGAGGAGTCCTTCGCCGTCGCCGACAACGCAGTGCCGCCAGCCGGTGACATTGCCGTTTGCATCGAGCGCCGCCTCCACGCACTGCAGGTTCTGCGGCCGGAACATGCCGTAGGCGAGGTCCTCCTCACGGGTCCAGATCATTTTCACCGGGCGTTTCGTCGCGCGTGCGATGAGCACGGCCTCGATCGTGTAGTCGTTGATGGAACGCCGGCCGAAGCCGCCGCCGAGGTATTGCTGGTGGTGCGTAACGCGGCTGATGTCGAGCCCCAGCAGTTCGGCGATGCCCGCCCTTGACATGTCGGGCGCCTGCGTGCCTTCCCAGATTTCCACGGCATCGCCGGCTTCATTGAAGCGGGCGACGGCATTCAGCGGTTCCATCTGCGCGTGATAGCCATAGTCGCTGCGGAACGACCGCTTGAGCGTCTGTGCCGCCTGCCCGAACACGGCCGCGCCGGCGCCTTCCGTGCTGACGACCTTGGCCTCGGTGCCGTCGGCGAGTACGGCTTCGTAGGCCACTTCGAGCGCCGGCTCGGAGTCGTAGCCGGCGGCCGCGACGCCCGTGTCCCATTCCACCTCGAGCGACGACCGCGCGGCCAGCGCCTGCTCGAAGGTCTTTGCGACGATCGCGACGCCGTGCTCGAGCGGCACCAGGTCCACGATGCCGGGCAGTTGGCGCATGGCCTCATCATTCCAGGACATCGGCGCCGCGAGCTGCACCTTCGAGTGCACGACGCTCGCGTACACCATGCCGGGGAGGCGCACGTCGATCGAGTACATCGCGGTGCCGTCGACTTTGGCGG
>JBGTLY010000210.1:0-4154 GCA_041743865.1 Woeseiaceae bacterium | reverse complement strand
GCATGGATTGGACGTACCACCGGTGCGCGGGCGAGGTATTCCGCCTGGCGCTCGACAAAATCCGCCGGACCGCCGAGCCCGGCGCACATCCGCCCGAAGGTTTCGGCGGCGCGGCCACTCGTAATCGCGTCGTCTGCGCGCCGTTGTGCCTCGTCGCGATCGGGTGCCAGCCCGCCTGCCACCAGCATCTCCGCACACAAGGCGAGCACGACTTCGTCGAGGCGCGGCTCACGCATCTCGTTTCTCAGGTAGCGCATAGCCTCGGCGATCTCAAGTGCATTGCCTGCGGTCGTCCCGAGCACTTCGTTCATGTCGGTGATGAGTATGTGAGTCTTCAGCCCGGTTTTTGCGGCGGTCCTCCGGATGCTTTCGGCGAGCTCGCGCGAACCGGCAAGCGTCGGCATGAATGCACCACTTCCGGTTTTTACATCCATCACGAGCGCATCGAGGCCGGCCGCAATCTTCTTTGAAAGGATCGACGCGGTGATCAGCGGAATCGATTCCACCGTGCCGGTCACGTCGCGAATCGCGTAGAAGCGACGGTCCGCGGGCGCAAGTTCGGCGGTCTGGCCGATGATGGCGCAGCCGGCGTCGCGTACGACGCGCCGGAACAGCGCGAAATCCGGCATCGACCGGTAGCCGGGGATGCTTTCGATCTTGTCGGTCGTGCCGCCTGTGTGCCCCAGGCCGCGCCCGGAAATCATGGGTACATAGCAGCCGCAGGACGCGGCGATCGGCGCCAGCATGATGCTGACCTTGTCGCCGACCCCGCCGGTGGAGTGCTTGTCGACGACGGGGCCGTCGAAGCCCATGCCGGACCAGTCGAGCACCGTTCCCGAATGCGCCATGGCGCGCGTCAGTTCGCCCGCTTCCTCGACGCTCATGCCATTCAGGAACACCGCCATCGCGAGTGCCGATACCTGCTCCGCCGGAATGCTTTCGTCGGCGAGGCCATCGACCAGAAAGCGGATCTGTTCGGCGGACAGGGCGTGTCCGTCACGCTTCGCGCGAATGAGATCGGTAACAAGCATCGGGCTCAGGCGAAGCCCCGGAGCGGCAGGGAGGGGTCGCGCCAAAGCCAGTTGTCGGCCGGGTAGCGACAGCGCGCGTCGATAGCGTGCACGGTGTAGGCGTGCCGCGAGAACGAAGACCTGTTCGGGCCGCTCATATGCGGGGCGCGGCCGCTGAACAGGATGAGTGACCCGCGGCGTGCTTCGGCCGGCAAGCATTTCTCGACAGGCCACGGCGAGGTATCCAGAACCTCCGTCGCCAGCGTCCCGTCCGCACGGCGAACATGCCGCGACCGGAGCGCGTGGCCCCCGGGGATGAACGCCATGCAGCCGTTGTCGATCGTCGCGTCCTCGAGGGCGAACCAGAAGCCCGTGCAGGATTCGGGTTCGGTGTAGAGGTAGGTCGAATCCTGGTGACACAGGACCTCGCCCCCGATGCCCGGCGGTTTGAAGATGTACATCGACTGGATCAGTACCGGCGCATCGAGGCCGAGACTCGCTGCCGTTTGGGCGAGCTTCGGCGTCCGTGAGAACGCCGCAAACACCGGGTCAAGGTCATGCAGTGCGTGCCCGATCTTGTTCAGGCTCTCATGTTTGCTACGCCGCAGTACGCCGTCGGCGTCGAACGCCCCCTCCTCGAAAAAAAAACGGATCTTGTCGCCGGATTCCGTGAAATAGGTATCGCCATGCTGTGTGTTGGCGGTCGTCGAAAAAACACTTTGCACCGAGGACGGGTCGAAGGCATCGACCAGTTCGCGCGCACGGCCGATCAGCTTGAGGCATTCACCAGGGCTCACAAAGTCCTCCAGGATGAGGACACCGTCGGCGTCGAACCCCGCACGCATCGCCCCGGTCAGCCGACCGTCAACCGGCGCGGCGAAGCGCGGCAGCCGGGGGCCGCGGCTCACTCCCTGCATCGCATCGATGGCGCTCCCTCCTTTGCCGGACCACCCGTAGCGCAACGCCCTGCAGTATAGTGGACCGCGATCCATGCGGCCGGCCGAATGCTACAATCCCGCACAGAGGCGCCAAATGATAAATATAAGTCGTTGTTTCACAATCTTTTTTTTCGTCCTGACAGGCACAGCCTGCAGCGAGCAGGAGGCCGGCCCCGCCGGCGAAACCCGGGACGGCACGGCGGCAATCGATCTCATCATCGAAGGTGACTACGTCGTCACGATGGATCCGGGGCGGCGGATCATCGCGAACGGCGCGGTTGCTGTCCATGACAGCGTAATACTGGCGGTGTCGAGTGCGAACGAAATCCGGTCCGTCTACTCAGCCGCCGATACCTTGCCGGGCGCGGGACGCATCGTGCTCCCGGGTCTCATCAATGGTCACTCGCACGCGGCCATGACATTACTGCGCGGCGTTGCGGACGACCTCGCGCTGATGGACTGGCTCAACAACTACATATTCCCGGCCGAAGTCGCCTTCGTCGATGCCGAGTTCGTGCGCATCGGCACCGAGCTCGCCTGCTGGGAGATGCTTCGCGGCGGCACGACGACCTTCGTCGACATGTACTACTACCCGGATACGATCGCGGAGGTCGTCGAGCGATGCGGGATGCGGGCACTCATTTCGGCCACGGTCATCGGCCAGCGCAGTCCGGATGCGGAAGGCGCTGACGATTCGATCGGGAAGGGCCTGGGCTTCATCGACCGCTGGCAGGGCCGGCACCCGCGGATCACCCCGATCTTCGGCCCGCACGCGAACTACACCCTGAACGCGGAGGAGCTCGCCGCCACGCGCGATGCGGCTCTCGACCGCGGCGTACCGATCAGCATCCACCTTTCGGAATCGCCCTACGAGGTGCAGAACGCGAAGGATACCTACGGGACCACCAGCATAGAGATGCTCGAATCGATCGGTTTTTTCGAGGGGCCGACGATCGCGGCGCACGTCGTGTGGCCCACCGAGACAGAGATCCCTATCCTCGCGAAGCGCAAGGTCGGCGTCATTCACAACCCGACATCCAATATGAAGATCGCGTCCGGCATCGCGCCGGTGACGGCGATGCTCGATGCCGGCGTGCGTGTGGGGCTGGGCACGGACGGTGCCGCCAGCAACAACGACCTCGACCTCTGGGAGGAGATGCGGCTTGCGGCGTTCCTGCAGAAGGTTGACAGGATGGATCCCGAGGCGCTGCCCGCGATGACGGTGCTGTCGATGGCGACGGACGGCGGGGCGCGGGCCATCGGCCTTGGCGAGACAATCGGCTCCCTCGAACCGGGCAAGCAAGCCGATATCATCCAGGTGGCCTTCGACGACGTCCATCACGTCCCGATGTACGATGTCGTCTCGCACCTCGTCTACGTCAGCGACGAGCAGGACGTGGCGAGCGTGGTCGTCGATGGCACGGTACTCGTGCGCGACGGTGTACTCTCGAGCCTCGATACGACGCGCATTGCGAAGGAAGCGCAGGCGCTCGCGGCTCGTATCCAGGATGCGCTCGCCACACGCAACGCCAGCACAGTCAGGACAGCGCCCGAATGACCCCGACGACAGCGATCCAGGACCGCATGAGCGGCAACCATTGTTACGGCTGCGGCGCGGACAACCCGCTCGGCCTGCGGATCAAGAGCTACTGGGAGGACGGCGAAACCGTGTGCCGATATGAGCCCCGGGCCGAGCAATGTGCGGGCCCGACGCACTATCTGTACGGCGGGACGATCGCGAGCCTGATCGACTGTCATTCCGTGGGCACGGCTGCGGCAAACCAGTACCGGCTCGAGGGCCGCGAGATCGGTGAGGGCGAGGAGATCTGGTGCGTCACCGGCCGCCTGGAGGTCAATTACCTTGAACCTGTGCCGATCGACCGGCCGGTCGAGTTGCGTGCCCGTATCGAGAAGGTCTCCGGCCGCAGGACGACCGTGAGCTGCAGCTTGTCCTCCGGCGCCACCCTGTGCGCGAAGGCGCACGTGATCGCAGTCAGGGTCCCGAACTCGTGGCGCGGCTGATGATGCGACGAGCCCCTGCGGCTGCCTGCCTCGCCCTGCTCACTGTCCTCACGGGCTGCGGCGACGGGCCCGGCAAGGAAGCAGCGACACTGGTCATCCTGGGTGCGCGCACCTGGACCGGCGACCCGGAACAGCCCTGGGCAGAAGCCGTCGCCGTTCGCGGCGAGCGCATCGCGGCCGTCGG
>JBGTLY010000209.1:0-1699 GCA_041743865.1 Woeseiaceae bacterium | reverse complement strand
GTCCGCATCGGCCGGCGCCGTGTAGTCGAACGCGCCGCTGAACGCATCTTTGACGGACCCCCAGGCCCGAGGTAAGGCACCGCTGTCTTCCTCCGCCACCGCCGGATCGCCGCGCTCTGCCGTATCCGGGCCGCGGATCGGTAGGGAGTCGACCACTTGGGCGAGGCTGCCGAGCGTCAGTGAGACTCCGGCGATGTCCGGCTTCTCCATGACTTCCAGCGCTGCCCTTTCATCAGCCAGCGCGCGCCGGACGTCGGTAAGCGCCGGGTCGCCGAGCTCCGAGAGCCGGTCGTCGGCCTGCTCGAGCGCCAGTGCGGCAAGTTCAGCGTTACCGGCGAGTTGCAGCTGGGCATTCGCGATCTGCAGGTAGTACTCGGCTTCCGCGACCAGGAAATTGTTGCGTGCGTCGACCGAAATACCCTGGAGGTCCGCTAGGGAGCGTTCAAGCCGCGCGAGCCGCGGTGTGACCGATTCGAGTGTCGCGGCGCGCGACCGGGAATCATCGATCGCCGCCTCGAGCGGCGCTATGACGTCGCTGTTTCGCTCGATCCTGGTGGTAAGCTCGGCGATGCGGTCCCCGGTTTCGGCGAGCGCCGCCTCCATCGACTCGAAACGTTCGTGCGCCTCACGCCGGAGTGCCCCCAACGCGTCGTCGCTGACGCCGGCCTCACGAGCGGATCGCCAGTTATCGAGAAAAAAATAGCCAACGCCCGCGATGGCAGCGAGGCCCAGGAACAGGGCGAGCCAGGCAATGCTGGTCGTTCCGCCGCCGTGGCGTATCCTGCGGGACTCGGCCGTTGCGTCGGCCTCGTAGGCCGGTTCGTCGAACTCGGCATCCACGACCGACTTCGGGTTGTCATTCGTCTCGCTCATATTCAGTCCGGCTGCCGCGGCGGTGCAGAGCTTGCGCCGCGGGATGCAGTGAAGTCCACGAGGCAGTCCACGAGCTCGCTCGCCCGGGGGCCGGGGGCCAGCACGGCGGGGCAGCCCGGGAAACGTTGTCGCGCTTCTTTTAACACACGTGTCGCGGGCGTCACCAGTAGCGGTCCCGCCGGACCGGGTTGGCAGGCGGCGGGGAGCAGGCGAGCCAGATTCGCCAATGACTCGATGCTCATGATCACGATGGCGTCGATCTCCCCGCGCTGCCAGCGATCGGCGATTTCCCGTCGCTCGTCGTCGGAATACGCAGGCAGCTCCCGCGTGTAGGCCTCGACGTAGTCGACGCGCGCGCCACGTCTGTGCAGTTCAGTGGCGAGCAAATCGCGGCCGGGATTGCCTCGAATGATGCGCACGCAGCGGCCGTTGACTTCTGCAAGCGCCGGCGTCGCCAGCAGGCTTTCGCTGTCGAAGCCGGATTCGGGTGCAATATCGACGCGACGTCCCAGTCGCCGGATTTCGTCTGCCGTCGTCGGGCCGATGGCGGCGATTTGTCCGGCCGCGTAAGCGATGCCATGCCGCACTGCGTTACGACTAATGAAGATCGTGATGTCCGCGGGCGGCAGTAGTGCGACGTCCGCGGCAGGCTTGCGCGGCCGGATGTCCAGCGCCGGAAACAGGACCGGCGTTCCGCCGCGCGCCTGCACTTCGTCCGCGAGTTCCGCGGCCTGGTCACGTGGGCGCGTAACGAGCACCCCGTACCCGTGCGGCAAATACTTAGGCACCCTTGCCGACCGATACCTGCTCGGCGCGATCGAGAATC
>JBGTLY010000208.1:0-54093 GCA_041743865.1 Woeseiaceae bacterium | reverse complement strand
CGGCATCGCCGATCGCATGGCGCCAATGGTCGCGCGGGCCCCGTCCGCCATTCTCGCCGCCGTTTCGAGCCGCAAACTGTCCACGGCCGAGGCGTTTGCAACAAAGCATAGTGTCGGCAAGGCGTTCGACGACTGGGAATCGATGATCGAATGGGATGGTATCGATGCCGTTTATGTCGCTACGCCAACGAGCGTTCGCGAGGAAATCAGCAACGCCGCGGCGGCGGCGGGCAAGCATGTTCTTGCAGAGAAACCCTTTGCAAGCCTGGAGTCGGTGCAACGAATTACGCGTGCCTGCCGCGCCAATGATGTCGCGTTCATGGATGGTACACATTTCGTGCATCACCCGAGGACCCGGGCAATCCGCGAGTCCCTGCCAGAGAAAGTGGGCTGGCCCGGTTCCCTGGACAGCGCGTTCCAGTTCGGAATGGAGGACCGCGGCAACATCCGCTTCGATCCGACGCTCGAGCCGATGGGTGCGATTGGCGACGCAGGCTGGTACAACATGAGGGCCATCGTCGAGTATCTCGAACAAGGTATCGTGCTGGATAGAGCGGATTGCATTGCACGACGCGATCCGGAAACGGGGGCAGTGATAAGCGCCAGCGGCTTGCTGCACTTCAGTGATGGTGCATCGTCGACGTTCACCTGCGGATTTGATTTCGGCGCCCTCGTCATGGACTTGCGGCTCACAGGTGCGCGCGGCGGGATCTGGATGGATGATTTTGTGGTCGAGAAATCGCCAGCCACAGCAGCGTACACTTACCGTGCCGGCGGGTTCGACGAAACCGAGATCGTCAACATCGACTCGTCCCTGCCGGCCGCTGCACTGATGTTCGAATCGATGGCCGAAGCGGCCGCGGATAGAGAACGCCGCGAGGCTTGGATGCAGACATCCGAACGCACGCAGGCACTCGTGGATGCTGTTTGGTCAACGTCCCTAACGCACGATAATCCGGGTAGCGACGAGTAACGGGGTCTCACGAAAGCCGCCGCCAGGCCGTCATCGGTTCACGCAGCGCCGGAGCAATGACAGCGCGGGTCAGTTTTGCGAGAATCCATCGGCGAATGCCAGCGGGACCCTGCCGCCGGACGCGTGAAGAGGCAAGCCAGTTTGAGCGAACGGCATAGCGAGCATTTCAGGAACTCGACGATCAGCGATGTCGCGACGCTGGCCGGCGTTTCAATAAAGACCGTGTCCAGGGTATTGAATCGGGAACCCAAGGTGCGCCCGGCGACGCGGGAAAAAGTCGAAGCCGCGATGCAGGAACTCCGCTACCGCCCGAACTCACCAGGACGAATGCTGGCGAGCCGCCGCAGCTACATATTGGGGCTGGTGTACAACGCCAACTCCAGTTACATCACCAGTATCCAGAACGGCGCTCTCGATGCATGCCGCAAGGAACACTACGATCTCCTGATTCACCCGTGTCACTACCGGGACCCGGCAATCACCGACGAAATTGCCGACCTCGTGACCAGTACGAAGGTCGATGGCCTGTTGTTGACGCCGCCCGTGTCGGACCTGCCCCGTGTACGCGAACTGATGCGCAAGTATCAGGTGCCGCACGTCAGCATTTCGCGAGGATCAGCCGGCACCGATCAGTGGACCATCGGCACGAATGATCGCGAGGTCTCGGCGGCACTCACGGCACATCTCTCACAACAGGGTCACCGCCGAATCGCCTTTGTCAAATCCCATCCGGATCACGAAGCCATGGCCAACCGGTTTCGCGGGTTCCGCGATGCTATGAGCCTCGCTCGATTGGACGTCGAAGCGGCGCTGGTCGTCCAGGGCGAGAATACGTTCGACTCCGGCCTTCGCGCTGGTGAGCGCCTGCTGAATTGCGCCTTGCCGCCAACGGCCGTCTTTTGTGCCAACGATCACATGGCCGCCGGCGTCATGGCGATCGCGCACGAACGCGGACTCAAAATTCCTCGTGACCTGTCGGTCGCCGGTTTTGACGATATTCCGCTCGCGAGCCAGATCTGGCCGACGCTGACTACGGTCCGGCAACCCCTGCGAGAGATGGCCGGGTTCGCGACGCAACTTTTGATTCAGCGTCTGCGCGGACGGTCTGGAGAAAACCTGGCGAGAATCGTCGAGTCCACGATGGTCTTGCGCGCGTCGACCGGTCCCGCGCCCCGGCCCTAGTCCCTCATTGCAGGCTGCAACCGGCATCCCCCGGATTAGCCACGATCTCTGCCCGCGCCAGCTGGAGTTCCAGTCCGGCATCGCCGGAAATGACCAGCGGCGCCGCGATCGAGCGCATATCGACATCCTGTTCGGCAAAACAGGACAGCTTGATGAGACGTGTCTGCCAGCCCGCCCCCGCCTGGGCGGCGAATGCTTCGCCCGCATCGATGATGCCGGACAAGTCCGGGCCATTTGCCATGTGGATCGCGGCCTCACCCCCGCTTGCCTTCACAACCTGGTACTCGAGTTCGAGTGCCATGTCGCCGTTCGATTCCCGCTCGAAATCGGCGGGTGGTCCCGCAATGATGACCGAACCCGGGCCGGTCCAGGTCAGGCGGAGCGTATCCTCCTGAACGTTACGATCTGACGGCGTCGCAGTCAGCATCCCCGCGCCACTCGCGCCACGAGAATCGCCAACCCGTGTCTGCCCGCCCGCATCGCTGAGCAGCAGGCCCCATTCGCCTACAGGATCGCCAAATGCAAAGAACACGCCCTTCCCGAGACTCGCATTGGCATCGAGCCCGGATACCTCTGGCAAGACGTCGAGATTTCCCTGATCCGCATAGCTCCGCCCGTGGCCGTAGGCAAACTGGGGGTCGTAGTCGGCATCCCCGACATTGACCTCGGCCTGTGTTGCGGTTCGAGGCCAGGAAAATGAAAGGCGGCCGGTGAAATCGTGTCTTGCACTGCCATCGCGGTCGCCGACGAGAACATCGGCGATACCGCCGCCCTCCGTCCCCGGCAACCAGGCAGCCACAAAAGCGGTCGATGCATTGATTTCCGGGTTGACCCACAAGGGCCGCCCGGACAGGAAGACGCTCACGGTCGGAATTCCGGCAGCGCGGAACGCTCGCAAGAGCTCGAGTCCGTCATCTCGCGGGTAGTCGACATTCGGCCGGTCTCCCTGGAATTCAGCGTACGGGTCCTCACCGAAAACGACAATGGCTACGTCCGGCGCAGAATCGAAGGAGCCGTTTTCACTAAGGGTCACGCTCCCGCCAGCGTCTGCGACTACCTGCAGGAGGCCCTGGTAAATCGACATGCCGTTCGGAAAGTGTTCGTTGAGGTTGTCCGTTCCCTGCCAGTTCAGAGTCCATCCCCCACTTTGTTTGCCGATATTGTTGGCGCCGTCACCGGCAATGAGGATATCGAGTGACGGATCAAGCGGCAGAATGCCATCGTCGTTCTTGAGCAAAATGAGCGATTTGCGGACAGCCTCGCGCGCGATCGCCCGATGCTCCCCGGCGCCCAAAAGTTCGAAGTTGCCGGCGTTTGGCCGCGATGAGGGACGGCCGGCGTCGAAAATCCCGGCACGCAACTTGACGCGGAGTATCCGGCTCACGGCTTCATCCAGCCGATCAGTCGCGATTTCTCCCGAACGCACGGCCGCCAGTGTGTCTTCGTAGAGCCCCTTCCAGCTATCCGGCGCCATGAACATGTCGAGACCGGCATTGAACGATTCGGCACAGGACGTATTCGTACAGCCACCGACCTGCCCGTGGCCGTTCCAGTCGCCGACGACGAATCCGTCGAAGCCCATGCGCCCGACCAGCACGTCGCTCAGCAATTCCTTGTGACCGTGCATCTTGCGTCCATGGAAGCTATTGAAGGAGGCCATTACGGCCTGGACACCGGCCTGGATGGCCGCAGGGTACGCGGCGGCCTGAATGTCGCGAAACTCCGCTTCGGATATGACGGTGTGGCCTTGGTCGATGCCGTCTTGCGTACCGCCGTCGCCCGCAAAATGTTTCGCGGTTGCCAGCATGCGGCCGGGACCAAGGAAATCGCGGGTACCGTATTCACCCTGGATCCCTTCGATAATCCGGGGCGCATAGGCCATTACGATGCGCGGGTCCTCAGAATAGCTTTCGTAGGTACGGCCCCAGCGGTCGTTACGCACGACCGCGATGGTCGGTGCAAATGTCCAGTCGAGGCCCGTCGCCAGCATCTCCATCGCCGTGGCGCGACCGATGCGGTACATCATGTCCGGATCATTCGCCATCCCGAGACCGATGTTGTGCGGAAAGATCGTCGCGCCGAGAATGTTACTGTGGCCATGAACGGCGTCGGTACCCCAGATCGCAGGGATGCCAACCCCGCCGTCGCTGGTATCCGTTGACGCATCCCAGAATTCGTCCGCCAGCGCGAGCCACTTGTCCGGGGTCGTGCGATTATCACCGCCCGGCGCGGAACCGCCGCCATTGAGGATCGAGCCGAGCTTGTACTCCCGCACGTCCGCCGGCGTAACCGCTGAAATGTCGGCCTGGATGATCTGCCCGACCTTCTCTTCGAGCGTCATCGCCGCCAGCAAGCTCGCGACCCGCGCTTCAAGCTCAGAATCCCGAACCATCACCGGCGCCTGTTTCGGCCAATTCTCCGGATTGATCGTGCCCTCTGCCGCTGTCGTCGCGGGGGAGGTGCCAACCGGCGGTGACGGCAGCGCATCGTCGCCGCCGCACGCGGCGAAGGCCGCGAGTCCGATAAAGCCCAATGCCCGAAGCCTGTTTAGTGACGTCAAGATCCGATCCCCCTGCGGTGGCAATGGCCGGTCGGCTGCAAGCGAAACGTGCAAAACACCGCCTGACCTTATACAGTGCGCAGCAATGTCGTGCGCTGTCATTCCCGACTTACAAGAATAACGTACTCCGGTTGCACAAAACAGTATGTCGATCCACCAGAACCCTGCTGAGGGGAGCAGCGTCGCACGCGCGCGGCAGGTGATCCTCTCCTGGCGGGAAAAACTCGGCTACGGGTTCGGAGACTTCGGTTTCAACCTGTACTGGACGACGATCGCGTCTTTTCTCGCGGCGTTCTACACCGACGTGTTCGGAATTTCAGCCGCGGCGGCCGGCACCATGCTCCTCACCACACGCATCATCGATGCCTTTACAGACCCGGTCATGGGCGCCATCGCCGATCGCACGCGCACACGATTCGGCAAGTTTCGTCCTTACCTTCTGTATGCCGGCTTGCCGATGGCCGGTGCCGCGGTCCTGACGTTTACGACACCGGACCTCGACGACGGTGGCAAGCTCGCCTGGGCTTACGGCACGTTTACGCTGATGATGGTGTTTTATACGATCCTGAGCACGCCCTATTCCGCGCTTTCGGGCGTCATGACCGCCCGCAGCCAGGAGCGCACGACGTTGATCAGCGTCCGCTTCCTGTTCGCTTTCAGCGGCGGTGCGTTCGTCAACTATTTCACGCTGCCCCTGGTCGAGCATTTCGGTCACGGCGATGCGACCCGCGGCTGGCAGCTGACCATGCTGGCCTACGGTCTCGCTGCAACGATCATCTTTCTCGTCACGTTCGCGGCTACGCGCGAGCGAATCGCGCCGCGGGCGACGCAGCATACGCAACCGCTGGATGATATCCGCGACCTCGCGCGCAACGGGCCGTGGCTGATACTGTTCGCGCTCGCGATCATCATCATGATGACGATCACCATGCGCGCCGGCTCGGCGTATTACTACTTCACGTATTACCTTGAACGCCCTGACCTGTTGCCGGACTACCTCCTCTGGCAAATGGTCGCGTATGCCGCCGGTGCCATGCTCGCACCGGTCATGACCCGTTATGTCGACAAGGCCCGGCTCCTGATGATCCTGATGGCGATCGTTGCCGTTTTGTCGCTGCTCTTCTATTTCGTGCCAAAGGACATGTTGTGGGCAATATTCACGCTGAACATCCTGATCAGCCTGGCGCTGGGACCTAAATCGCCGCTGACATGGTCGATGTATGCGGACACGGCCGAGTACAACGAATGGAAAACAGGCCGGCGTGCCACGGCAATGACGTTCTCAGCAGCGACGTTCGCCCAAAAGATCGGTGGCTCACTCGGGTCCGCCGGCATGCTGTGGGTTCTTGCCGCGATCGGCTACGCGGCAAACCAGGCGCAAAGCGGCGCATCCGCAACCGGCATTGCTCTTCTGCAGACCGCGATTCCCGGCTGCTTTGCCGTGCTCGCCGTTTTCGTCACCCGCTATTACCGACTGACCGGTCCGCAACTGAAGTTGATACAGGAGGCTCTGGATCGTGACAGCGCAAACTGACTTTGTCCGTTTTTCGGATGACGGTACGCGTGTCGAACTGACCTGCCCGATCGTCATGCCGCTGGCGGGGACATTCCTTTGGAATCCGAAAATGCTGCTGCAATTGAATTGCCGGGGTTACGCCACGGCGCAGCACCTGCAGCCCGAGCCCGCGCGGTATTCCCATTCGCCGTTCATGGAACAGCGTACGTTCATGCAGCCGGAGCAGGCCTATTTCGCGCATCACCCGGGACGCTTCGCCTATGTCAAGGATGAAGAGACCGGCACTCTGCTGTCTGTGCCGCATGCGCCCGTGAATCGCCGGCCGCAGCGCTTCCTCTTCTCAGCGGGCACGTATGACGTACGCTGGCGGGTGCATGATGAGGGGCTCGTCATGGATATGGGCGTCATGGTCCCGAGAGATGAAGTCTGCGAGTTGTGGACTTTCAGCGTGCGGAACGACTCGCCGGGCGCGCGCGTGATCAGCCTGTATCCGTATTTCTCGATTGGCTACATGAGCTGGATGAACCAGTCGGCGCGATATGACAAAACACTCGGCGCAGTCGTTGCAGACTCCATCACCCCGTACCAGAAACTCGAGGACTACGCCCGGATACGGGACCTGAAGGACAAGACGTTCCTCCTGCACGACGTCCCTCCCGATGCCTTTGAAACCTCACAGTTTGCGTTCGAGGGAAACGGTGGCCTGCACGCGCCCGACGCTGTGCTCGCGCAGACGCTCGGCTGTGGTTCGGCAGCCTACGAAACGCCGGTAGCAGTCCTGCAGTATCGACTGCACCTGGCGCCTGGCGAATCGCGCCGGTTCCGCTTCGTATTCGGCCCCGCCAGTGACCTTGCCGATATCGTCCGCCTGCGTGAACGCTTCCTCGTGCCGCGCGCCTTCGAAAAGGCCCGACGCGGCGTCGAGATGCACCTCGAGCGCAACGCCGGATGTGTCACGATTGCCACGCCGGATGCCCATTTCGACGCCTTCGTAAATAAGTTCCTCGGCCGCCAGGTCCTGTATCACGGCGATTCGCACCGGCTGACGACCGATCCGCAGACACGCAACTTCCTGCAGGACAGCATGGGAATGGTGTACGTGGACGAGAGCCGTGCCCGCGACGCGCTCATCACGGCCCTCAACCAGCAATTGCCCGACGGCAACATGCCGGAAGGCATCGTGTTGGCGGCGGGCACGGAACTCAAATACATTAACCAGGTACCCCACACGGATCATTGTGTGTGGCTGCCCGTATTACTCGACGCGTTGTTGAGCGAGACCGGCAACGATACGCTGCTCGACGATATCGTGCCGGCAACCGGACAGAGCGTGCTCGACGCCGTCTCTGCCGGCATGGCCTGGCTGATTGCAAACCGCGACCCAAAAGGGCTCAGTCTCATTGCGCAGGGCGACTGGTGCGACCCGATGAACATGGTAGGTCCGCAAGGCCGTGGCATATCCGGCTGGCTCACGATCGCGACGGTCCACTCGCTGCGCCTTTGGTCCGACGTGT
This sequence comes from Woeseiaceae bacterium, assembly GCA_041743865.1. Lineage (GTDB taxonomy): Bacteria > Pseudomonadota > Gammaproteobacteria > Steroidobacterales > Woeseiaceae > UBA1847. Next base: position 46,348 of record JBGTLY010000208.1, on the reverse strand, counting down.
GCATCAGAAAGGGGCGAAAGACCGAGGCGGACCATTTCCTCGCTGCCGCCCGGCACTCGGCCGCTGCCGCGCGTGAGTGGCTCTGGGGCGGTGACTGGTTCGCGCGGGGCATAACGGATGCGGGATCCCGTTTCGGCGTGGCAAGTGACCCCGAGGGCGCCATGTACCTGAACCCGCAAAGCTGGGCAATGCTCGCCGGGATCGCCAATGACGACGAGTGCCGCCGCATCATGGCGGCCGTCGACGCCCGGCTCGACACGCCGTACGGAACGGTATTGCTTGCACCGGCCTACACGGCCATGCGCGACGACATCGGGCGCGTGACACAAAAATTTCCCGGCACTGCCGAAAACGGGTCGGTCTACAACCATGCGGCCGCATTCTACATTGCGGCCCTCTATGCCATCGGGGAAGCCGATCGAGCCTGGACGCAGTTGCGCCGCATGTTGCCCGGTCCAGCGCCGGATGACTACCTGAAACGCGGCCAGCTACCCGTCTTCGTCCCGAACTATTATCGCGGTGCCTGGCAACAGTTTCCTGACACAGCCGGCCGATCGAGTCAACTTTGCCACACCGGTGCGGCCAGCTGGCTGTACCGGCTCGTGACGGAGCAGTTGTTCGGCTTGCGGGGCTGTCCTCTGGGCCTGCGCGTGCAACCCCAGCTCCCGTCGCACTGGGCGAGCGCAAGCGCCCGGCGTCACTTCCGGGGCGCCGTGTTCGACGTCCGCTATGCGATCGCCGATGCTGCTGACGATACAGCGCTGCGCTGCAACGGCCATGCAATGCCGGACAATATTGTCCGCAATATCGAAGCAGGACAGCACTATCGGCTCGATGTGGTCGTGACGCGCGCAAAATCGCGGGGCGCCGGCACGGATGCCGGCGCGCCGGCGGCCCGCCGCTGCATCTGAAAGCGGGGCGCCGGCAGATGCCACCGGCGCCAGACAGGTCTTGATCAGCCCTTCATGTCTTCCAGTTCGATGCCACGTGTTTCATGCGCCATCTTCAGGACGAAGAAAATCGAGAGGAAGGCGCACAGTGTGTAAAAGCCGTAGGCCCCGCCAAGGCCGATGCTGCCCAGCATCATTGGAAAGGTCATCGTAATCGCGAAATTCGACAACCATTGCGCAAGGCCGCTCACTGCCAGCCCGGCGCCGCGAATCTGGTTGGGAAACATTTCGCCCAGCATGACCCACATCACCGGACCCCAGGAAAAGTTGAAGAACGCGACGTAGGCGTTGGCTGCGACCAGCGCGACCGCCCCCCAGAGCCCCTCGAGCGTCAGCGAACCGTCGGCTGCGCGCGTGGCATTGAGGAATGCGACGACCAGCACAGCCAGCGTAATCGTCATACCCACGGAGCCGATCACGAGTATCGGCTTGCGGCCGATGCGGTCGATCAACAAGAGCGCCACGATGACGGCGCCGATGCTGATGGCACCGCTGATGACGTTGATCAGGAGGGCATCGGACTCGGCGAAACCGACGGACTGCCACAGCACTGCGCCGTAATAGAAAACGACATTGATGCCGACGAGCTGCTGAAAGGTCGCGAGCCCGATGCCGAGCCAGACAAGCTTGCGGAGCTTGCCCGTGTTTTTATCGACCAGATCGCCGAGCCGCGGCCGGTGATGGTCCACGGCCAGTGACGCATCGATGTCCTCGACCTTCCGTCGCGCGGCGACCGCACCGATCAGCTTTGTCAGTACTGCCGTTGCCTCTTCGCGACGGCGCTTGATTACCAGGAAGCGCGGACTCTCGGGAATGAGGAACAAGGCCACGAGAAAGATTGCGGCCGGCAAAATCTCGATCCAGAACATCCAGCGCCAGGCTTCGTAGCCCATCCAGAATTGCGCTGTCGAGGCGCCGGCGGCATCCGCCAGCAGGTAATTGCTGACGAAGGCAATGAACAGTCCTGCGATGATCGCGATCTGCTGCACCGTGGCGAGAGCACCTCGGTAATGCGCCGGCGCGACCTCGCTGATGTAGGCCGGCGCCAACACGCTGGCGGCACCGACCGCCAGTCCGCCCAGGACACGATAGAATATGAATTCGCCCGAACCGGTCGCGATTCCCGATCCCCAAGCGCTGATCAGGAAAAACACCGCAGCCACGCGCATGACATTGCGCCGCCCGAAGGCATCGGCGAGCCGCCCGGCAAAAAATGCACCGGCCGCGCAGCCGAGCAGCATTGACGCCACATTGAAGCCGGTACCGACACTGTCGGAATTGAACGCCGTTTGCAACCCGTCGACCGTGCCATTGATTACACCGCTGTCAAACCCGAACAGGAAACCGCCGATGGTCGCGACGATACTGATCAGGATGATGTAGGGAGTGTTCGTCTCCGAATGCTGTTCCTGCATGATTTACTCTTTTAGTTTTGTGCTTTTAGTTTCCTGGAGCAAATGGGAACTCCAGCCCCTGATAATAGTCCAGCGATTCTGCCGGCGGACTCGTACCCGCCGGCAGCGGCCTGCCGGATACGTCCTGAAAATAGGCGATGCACGCGTCGCGCCACCAGCGCGCTTCCTGCAACTGGATTGCCAGGAAGTCTGACACTTTGCGATAACGCTCAGCGTCAACGAACGCTTCAAGTTCTGACCACGTCGACTGCATGAGCCGCACGTCAGCGACGCCGCGGTCGTAATGCTCGACCAGCGTTTGCCACAATGAAATACCGCCAGGCATTCGATGGTCCCACGACAGGCGGTGAAACCAGAGTAAATACTCCGCCGGCGTGGAATCGAGGTTCCCGAAGCGCCGTTCGAGCGCCGGTGCGTACTGTCCGACGGCGTTGCTGCCGGACGTGGTGCGGTCGAAACCGATCGCCTCGCGGGTAGCTCGATGGTAGTAGTACGGGTTCCATTCCGGACGCGCGAGATCGTCCACCCAGGGTGCCGGGCCATAGTGGTGGCCTGTACCCATGATGTGCGTAAGTCCGAGCGGCGTCATGTAATTCACAACAGCTTCACGCGAACGCATCATCATCTCGGTAACAGGCGCGAGAAATGCCGGGTCGCGGGTAAACGTCTGCGCGAGCCATTCCGTCGCTATGCTTCGTGCTGACAGGTCGGGATCCCACGCGAGGCGCCCATAGGCGTACCAGTTCGCCTGCCCGAACGTCGATCCGGTCCAGTCCCTGTCGGATCCGATATTGGCAACGCCGGCAATCCCGGTGACGGGGTAGCCGTGCAGGCTGCCATCTATGACGCGGCTTACGAGCGAACCTTCCCCGTCGACCCGGGTATCGGCGTCCAAAATCTCCTCCCACTGGGCGCCGAGATAGACGAGGTGGGTCGAGAAGCCGAGGTATTCCTGAGTGACCTGGAATTCCATCATCAGCGGCGTTTCCGGCATTGCGCCAAACAGCGGGTGGAAGGGTTCCCGCGGCTGGAAGTCGAGCGGGCCGTTTTTTACCTGCACCAACACGTTGGGCGCAAAGCTGTCGTCCTGCGGCTCGAACTCGCTGTAGGCCTGTTTGACCCGGTCATCCGGATCGACGTCCGAGTACACGAACGCCCGCCACATGATGATGCCACCATGAGGCCGCACGGCGTCCGCGAGCATGTTCGCACCTTCCGAATGCGACCTCCCATAATCCTGCGGACCCGGCTGGCCTTCTGAATTCGCTTTCACCAGGAACCCGCCGAAGTCCGGAATGGCGGCGTAAATCTCGGCGGCCTTCTCACGCCACCAGGCACGCACCGCGGGATCCAGCGGATCGGCCGTATCGAGACCGCCAATGTCCATCGGGGCACTGAATCGCGCCGACAGGTACACGCGCATGGCCCAGGGGCGCAGCGCATCGGCGATCGCCGCGGCCTTCTCGATGTAACGCGGCGTCAGCATCTCGGCGCTTGCATTGACGTTGTTCAGCACGGTCCCGTTGATGCCGAGCGACGCATTGGCCCGGGCGTAGTCGACGTAGCGGGGATCTACATGGCCTGGCAGGCGCCACCAATCCCAGATCGACCGGCCCGCGTAACCGCGCTCCACGTGACCATCCAGATTGTCCCAGTGGTTGAGCACGCGTAAATCAATCGCCGGAACATCGACGATATCGATGCCGTCGATCGTACCTGTTGTGCGCAACTGCCTGAGCAGCGCGAAAGTGCCGTATAACACGCCGGCATCGCTGTTCCCCGCGATAACGACCACCGCGTGTCCGTCAAGCAGCGTCTCGCGAATGACGAATGCTTCCGGGCCGGCATCCTCGAGCGGCAGTCCGAGCGCCGCGAGCGACGGCAACTGTTCCGGCGTGGCAAGAACGATCGAGCCATCGCCCAAAATTTGCCCGGTCGGGATCGACCGGCCAAGCGCTGCGCCCAGTCCGGCACTGAGTTGGTCTGCGGCGTTCTGCAGCATGCGCGATGCGTCCGCCGGTACGGTGATGCGTTGCGCCGCACGTGCGAGAGCGGGCGTTTCGAGTGCCGCACTCCGGAGCCACAGTTCGTAACCATCCTCTGCCACGGCGCCCGCCGTGGCCAATAGTCCGAGCAGCGCGAGCGCTACAGGTACCGGCGCCCGGCGGACGCTCATCGTGGCTGTGTCCCGGCGCCTGACCTGGCGCAGGAGACGTATTCGCCTGCATTATTCTTGTGCATTGACAGGCCCCCCCCAGTCGGCATATGGTAGCGCTACCATCACGTTTTGTCAGTCCCCCCGGCAAATTTAATGAAGCGCCGTCGTCTGCCGGCGGGGGGCTATATAAAGATCCGTGCGAGTATCGCATGCAGACGAGACCGCAGCCCGGGCACTACAGGGGTAAAGATGCTTGAGCGCAACACACAGGTTGCCGGCCTGGGCTGCCGCGTTAGACCCGTTGCCGCGGGGATGTCGTCCTGATGTCCCGTATCGTCGACGCGCGCGTAATCACGACCTCTCCCGGCCGGAACTTCGTCACGTTGCGGCTGACCACCGACGACGGGACGACCGGCGTCGGCGATGCGACGTTGAATGGCCGGGAACGGGCTGTGGCGAGTTACCTCGAAGATCACGTCTTACCCTGCCTGCTCGGCCTCGATGCCCACCGCATCGAAGACACCTGGCAATATCTCTATCGGGGCGCATACTGGCGCAGGGGCCCCGTCACCATGAGTGCCATCGCGGCGGTCGACGTCGCCCTCTGGGACATCAAGGCCAAGGTCGCAGGGCTGCCGCTTTACCAGCTGCTCGGTGGCGCCTGCCGCGAGGGCGCGACCGTCTATTGCCATGCGAGCGGCGAAACCATCGAGGAAACGGTCGAGCACGCCCGTGAGTTCGCCCGCGAGGGCTATCGCGCCATCCGCATCCAGTCCGGCGTGCCCGGCCTGCTGTCGACTTACGGCGTCGCGACGGATCGTTTCGCCTACGAACCGGCAAAAAAAGGGCTGCCACCCCTCAACGCCTGGTCGACGGAAAAATACCTGCGCTCCGTGCCGCCCCTGTTCGATGCGGCACGAAAAGCGCTTGGCTGGGATGTACACCTGATGCACGACGTCCACCATCGCCTGACCCCGATCGAGGCCGGCAGGCTCGGCAGGGACCTGGAACCGTACCGCCCGTTCTGGATGGAAGATGCCTGTCCCGCCGAGAACCAGGCCAATTTCCGTCTGATCCGCCAGCACACCACCACCCCTCTGGCCGTCGGTGAGGTCTTCAATACAATCTGGGACTGCAAACAACTTATCGAGGAGCAGCTGATCGACTACATTCGCGCGACCGTCGTGCACGCGGGTGGAATTACGCACCTGCGTCGTATTGCATCCTTCGCCGATGTTTACCGCGTGCGCACCGGTTGTCATGGCGCGACCGATCTGTCCCCTGTTTCCCTTGCGGCGGCATTGCACTTCGACCTGTCGATCCCAAACTTCGGTATCCAGGAGTACATGCGACACACGTCGGAGACCGACGCAGTTTTCCCGCATGGCTATAAATTTGCCGACGGCATGCTGCATCCCGGCGATGCACCCGGCCTTGGTGTGGATATCGATCTCCAGGAAGCGGCGAAGTACCCTTACGTCCCGGCATCTCTGCCCGTAAACCGTCTCGAGGACGGTACGATGTTCGATTGGTAGGGGCCGGACCATCCTGATGAACACGGTACTTGGCATCGACCTCGGCACACAGAGCCTCAAAGTCGTTTTTTACGACTACGAATCTCGAGCCGTCGCGGCCGCGGCAGCTGCGCCACTCGAGGTGCACCGTGACGCGCGTGGCACTGCCGAACAGGTGGCTGGCGGGTGGCTCGCCGCACTTAAGAGCGCGCTCGATAAAGTGCCGCCCGGGATACGGGCCTCCGCACGAGCAGTCGGTGTGTCCGGTCAGCAGCACGGTTTCGTCGCAATGGATGATGCCGGAGAAGTACTCATTCCCGTCAAGCTCTGGTGCGACACATCAACGCAGACAGAAGCTGACGAAATCACGGATGCCATCGGCGGCCGCGAACGTTGTATCGAACTGACGGGCAACCCGGTGCTGGTCGGCTACACGGCGTCAAAGATCCTCTGGTTCCGCAAGCAGCATCCCGGGCGCTATCGCCGCCTCGCACACGTGCTATTGCCGCATGACTACCTGAATTTCGTCCTCACCGGTGAACGGGTGATGGAATACGGTGATGCTTCCGGTACAGGATTGCTCGACGTCCGCAGCCGCAAATGGTCTGCGGAACTCTTGCGTGCAGTCGATCCGTCGACGGACCTGGCCGCGAAACTGCCGCCGCTCGTGGCACCGGATACCGCAATTGGCACCGTCAGCGACCGCTGCAGTCGCGATTTCGGGATTCCCGCCGGCATCCCGGTCGCGCCCGGCGGCGGTGACAACATGATGGCCGCCATCGGCACGGGCAATGTGTCCCCCGGAAAACTCACCATGAGCCTGGGCACGTCAGGTACCCTGTTCGCGACCGCCGACGAACCCATCGTAGACCCGAACGGCAATATCGCCGCGTTCTGCTCGTCGACCGGCGGCTGGCTGCCGCTACTCTGTACCATGAACTGCACGTTTGCGACCGAACTGGTTCGCCAACCGCTTGGCATCGGCATGGAGAACTTCGACGAGGTCGTCGGCGCTATCGACGCAGGCAGCGACGGCCTTATCGTATTGCCGTTCTTCAGCGGCGAACGTACACCCAATCTGCCCTCTGCGTCTGCGAGTATCCATGGACTGCGGGCCCACAACTGCACGCGCGGCCATCTGTTGCGTGCAACCGTCGAAGGTGCGACATTCGGACTGCGGTTTGGCCTCGACGAACTGCGGCGGCTCGGCCTCGAAGCTACAGAGATAGTGCTCACCGGCGGCGGCTCGAACAGTGCGGCCTGGTGCCAGGTTGTAGCCGATGTCTGTCGCCTGCCGGTTACACTGCTCGAGCAGGACGAGGGTGCGTCGTTCGGCGCTGCGTTGCAGGCCTTGTGGGTTCTCGAGCGGCAATCCGATGCGGACGCGCGGATCATATCGATCGCCGACGCGCATATCAGACCTCGCCCGGCCGCCTGCCGCACACCGGACGAGGACACAGCAGATCGCTACGTCGAGGTCTACGCGGCCTATCGCCGCGCTGTCGACAACGTAGCGTCCCAATTTGAGAGTTAACGGAGCAAGTTGATGAGTGCCAGACCGCACATCGGAAACCAGGAACATTTTCCGGGCATCGCCCGCATAGCGTTTGAAGGCCCAGAGTCCGACAACCCCCTTGCTTTCAAGGCCTACGATGCAGGCCGGGTCATCGCGGGCAAATCGATGGAGGAACACCTGCGCTTTGCGATCTGCTACTGGCACACGTTTTGTGCCGACGGAGGCGACCCGTTCGGCCCCGGCACCCGCAAATACAGTTGGAAAACAAAAAGTGATCCGCTCGGGGCGGCCGAGGACAAGCTCGATGCGGCGTTCGAATTCTTTACAAAAATGGGTGTGCCCTTCTACTGCTTTCACGACCGTGATCTCGCCCCCGAAGGCAAGTCCGTCGCCGACAGCGAGCGAAACCTGCAGCACATGGTCGACCTCGCAGCCGAGCGGCAGAAAGCCACCGGGCTGAAGCTGCTGTGGGGTACCGCTAATGTCTTTTCGCACCCCCGGTATATGAACGGCGCGTCGACCAACCCCGATTTCAATGTCGTCGCACACGCCGGTGCACAGGTGAAAGCGGCCCTTGACGCTACCGTCGCCCTCGGCGGCCAGAACTATGTGTTCTGGGGCGGCCGGGAGGGCTACTCGTACCTGTTCAACACGAATACGAAACGTGAGCTGGAGCATATGGCGCGCTTCCTTGGGATGGCGCGCGATTACGGACGATCGATTGGATTCGAAGGCACGTTCCTGATCGAACCAAAGCCGATGGAACCCATGTATCACCAGTACGATGCGGATTCGCAGACGGTCATTGGGTTTCTGCGCGAGCATGGCCTGGCCGGCGATTTCAAAGTGAACGTCGAAGCGAACCATGCGACGCTGGCTGGGCACTCCTTCGCACACGAACTCCAGATGTGCGCCGATGCCGGCCTCCTGGGCTCGATCGATGCCAATCGTGGCAATTCGCAGAACGGCTGGGACACCGACCAGTTCCCAACGAACCTGTACGACACCATCGAGGCGATGCTGGTCGTTCTGGCTGACGGCGGACTCAAGTCAGGCGGACTGAATTTCGATGCGAAAGTACGCCGCGAATCCACAGATCCGGAAGACCTGTTCATTGCACATATCGGCGGGATGGACTCATTTGCACGCGGCCTCACCATCGCTGCGCATATACTCGAGAGCGGCGCCCTTGCCGGCGTCCGCAAGGCACGTTATGAGAGCTTCGACGCCGGCAAAGGGCGGGACTTCGAGCAAGACCGACTTGGCCTTGCCGACCTCCGCGACATCGCTGCAAAGAGCGGCGAACCGAAGCAAATAAGCGGTCGGCAGGAGTGGTTCGAAAACGTGCTCAACGACTTCATTTTCCGTTGAGCATGAATTCGCGAGCGTGCCGATGAACAAGCTGGAACAGCTTCGCGAGATGACGACGGTTGTCGCCGACACCGGTGAACTTGAGGCGATCCGGAAGTATCAACCCGTTGATGCGACGACGAATCCTTCATTACTGCTCAAGGTAGCGGACAGTCCCGTTTACCGCTCGCTGGTCGACGACGCTCTCGACTGGAGTCGTAGCCGCGGCACTAACCGCGAACAGCAAATTGCACGTGCTGCCGAAAAGCTTTCGGTCGGCGTAGGGTGCGAAATACTCAAGATCATTCCAGGCCGTGTGTCGACAGAAGTGAGCGCGCGTGTTTCCTTCGACCGTGATGCCATCGTGAATTCCGCACGCCGTATCGTCGGGCACTACAATGACGCGGGAATCGGCAATGAGCGAGTGCTCATTAAGACCGCGTCGACCTGGCAGGGTATCGAGGCTGCGCGTCTGCTGGAGAAGGAAAACATCCAGTGCAATCTGACGCTGCTGTTCGGTTTTGCCCAGGCGCAGGCCTGCGCGGACGCGGGTGTCTTCCTGATCTCGCCGTTCGTCGGCCGGATTTACGACTGGTACAAGGCGCATACCGGGCGCGACAGCTACGCTCCGCACGAGGACCCCGGCGTTGAATCGGTTACCCGGATCTTCAACTACTACAAGACACACGGCTATAACACGATCGTGATGGGCGCAAGCTTCCGCAACCTTGGCCAGGTGACGGCTCTCGCCGGTTGTGACCGCCTGACGATCAGCCCGACTTTGCTCGAGGAACTGGCCGCGGATGACGGGCACCTGCCTCGTGCACTGGACTCGCGCCGCCCCGGGCCGTCGGACGGACGCGAATCCCTTGATGAAGCCCTGTTCAACTGGCGCCTCACCGAGGACGTCATGGCGTACGACAAGCTGGCCGAGGGAATTCGGAACTTTTACGCCGACGAGCAGAAACTATGCGAGTTTCTCGAGACGCACTTCTGACAATCCGGCGTCGGTGAGCGCCATTGATGCCTTGGCCGGGCCGGAGGTCGCGTTGCATGAGCTCATCAATGCGCGCGGTGACCGGGTCCAGCTGTGCAATTTCGGGGCGCGGATCGGGGCTATCGATATCGAACTTCGCAGCGGGACGCGCAGGCTCACGCTTGCATACGAAAACAGTGCGATACACTCGCCGACCGGTATTTTGTCGGGGCAACGATCGGCCGCTGTTGCAATCGTATTCGCAATGCGCGTCTGCCGGTCGGCGACCAATCCTGGCGCCTGGTCCCTAACAGCGGACCGCACTAGTTGCACGGCGGCCCCGAGGGATTTCACCGCCGCTTCTGCACGCTGGAACGAGGCGCCACCTCCGAGCACGCGGCATACCGGCTCAGCTCACCGCATGGCGACCAGGGATTCCCGGGCGACCTCGACGCCTGTGTGCGATTCAGCTGGAAAGATGCGCGCGAGCTCGTGATCCGCTACCGAGGCCGGATCGAATTCGACATTCGCTTGCCGGGGAAACCCTGGACGCCAGTCGGCGGCATCTTTGACGGTAAACTTTTAAGCACGGCGGCTGCCGGCGGTTTCGTCGGCACCATGCTGGTTCCCACAGCGGGATCGAGCCGGGCGCGGGGCAATCCGCTCAGGCCGACAGGGACTGAGAGGCCCGGTTGCCTGCCGTCGATCCAAGCGAAAAATAGAACGTCGCTCCTTCGCCTACCCGGCCCTGTGCCCAGATCTTGCCGTCGTGGCGCTCCACGACCCGGTGCGCGATCGTAAGTCCCAAACCGATACCCTCGGACGAGCTGGCTTTGTCCAGCCGGTTGAAGGCACCGAAAATCGTATCTGCATGATCCTGGTCGAACCCGACGCCATTGTCGGCCACGTAATACACCGTTTCACCGTCCCGCGCTTCGAAACCGACCGTCACGATCCGGGACTGCCGTGTCCGCGTGTACTTGATCGCGTTGGCGAGCAGGTTCGTCAGCAACATGTGCACGAGGGTCGGGTCGGCATAGGCAGCAGGCAGGTCGTCGACCTGGAACCGGACAGGGGGCGGCGGTTCTGCCCCGGACAGATCCTCGACAATTTCCTCGGTCAAGTTTCGCATATCGACGGTCTCGCGGCAGAACGTGGCATGTGAGACTTCCGACAGGCCAAGCAACCGGTCGAGGATGTTCGCCATCTGGTTGACCGAGGGCGTAAAGCGGCCGAGTACGCGCATGCTCTCCGGACTCAACTCGAGGCGTGCGCGTTCCTCGAGCAACTGGGCGTTGACCGACAGCGAGTTCAGGGGATTGCGCAAATCGTGGGCAACGGAATCTGCCAGGGTCTGCAGGTCTGCAGTGCGATCCCGGAGCTGCCGGGTGCGCTCCGCGATGTTCTCCTCGAGATTCCGGTTCAGGTCGGCGAGTTCCGCTTCCGCTGCTTCCGCTGCGGCTGCGCGGAGCCGCGCCCTGCCGTTCTCGTAAACGAGCGTACCGAGCAGTACGGAGATGAATAATCCGAGCAACAGGACGAGGTCAACGGCCGGCGAATCGATGGAGGCCACCAAACCGGCTGTGGGGCTGTGCTCGACACTCCACAATGAGTCCAGGGACGATCGAATCATTCCCGAGCGAGTCCAAGATGCCGGGGCGTCCGGCGCCGCCGTGCCCCGCTCGTAGAGCAGCATGTCGCCGGCAAGTACCCGTATAGCGTATCCGGGCGATACGTCGACCAGCATTCGCTCGAGGGCCTCGCGGGCATCGAGCAGCGCTACCACGTTTCCGCTCACACCATCGTCTTTCTCGACCAGGTAGACCTCGAAAAAAACATTGCCATCGTCGTTCGCATACGGGCCGAGCAGGGCGTTCTGCTCGAGTTTCATTGCGCGGGCTGTCAGCGCCTCGAACCGTGCCCACTCGTCATCGGTAGGCCGGTAGTCGAAGATGGCCGAATCGGCCGAGCGGAGAAAGCGCACGCCCTGTGCCGGATCGTCCCACAGAATTAACGGGATGCCGGCGAGATTCGTCATATCGATACCGTCCGCACGGGGCCGGCGCAGGGTTTGCCGTTGTCCGTTCGCCGACCAGTAGATCCTGACGTTGTGCAAGGCAGATATCATTGCTTCCGTGCTGCGAATCAGCTGACTGCGTGCGGAGTAGGATTCGGCCTCGGCAATACGGGCAATCTGTTGTTCGTTGCTTCGTGTCAGCGCAGTCCATAAGCCTAACGTACCTATCGCGACGGCGACGACGACGAATACCGCGTAAATGAGGCGCGTGGCCATAAGGCACAATCCAAACCGATGGGGAGTAAGACACAGGTCGCGAGCAGGAATTACATCGCACTTGTAAGATGTACGTGCGCCCGCCCCGGCTCGACGAAACATCCTACGTCCCGCGCCATGCGCTGTCGACCGATGTTTGGCACGAACCGTGCAGCGCCTGCCGGAGACCTTCAGGGAAGGACGCCTTGTCGCAACCGTTGACCTGTTTTGTTATGTGGCCTGCACCGTCCTCTCACCGGAGGTTGCCCCCCGATTTACGCCGGCAGCCCCGTCGAACTCCCGATCGACGGCACGGCGCCGTACGAGGCCGCGGTGCGGCCGCAGGGGTGATCAGCGCGGAATCTGCGCGACAATTGGAAATGCCGTTCATAGGCGACATACTACGCAGTCGGATCACAAGGCCCGGGACGCGTCGCGGCCGCGGGCAGTGGCGACGGCTCGTCGAATGGCAGGGGCTGCCGGTCGTGTACCGGTGCCAATGGCATCGAACGATTGCTCAGCCATGATCCGCGAGGATAGCGACATCGGATTTGAACAGCGGGCGCGCGCCCGGACGGGAGCCATGACAAACATACTGATAGTCGACGACGAGCCTGATTTCAGCAGCGGAATTGCGGAGTTTCTCGAGCTGAAGGGGCACTCGGTCGTGTCGACCAACACCCTGTCGTCCGGCCGTGACGCTCTGCGCAGGATCAAGCCGGACGCACTCGTGCTGGACCTTATGCTGCCGGACGGCAGTGGCCTCGAATTACTGGATACGTTCACCGAGCACCGGCCGGACAAGGTGGTCATTATCACCGGTCATGCCGGCGTCAAGAACCTCATCGGCGGCATGGCCGGCGATGGTGTCTCCTACATGACCAAGCCGATAGAACCCCGGGAACTGCTGACCCTCCTGGGACAGGTCAACGAAGCGAGACCGAAGGACGCTGAAGGTGAAGGTCATTTCGGCCTGATGATCGGGGAGAGTCCCGCCATTCGCGCGATTTACGACACGATTCGCCAGGTTGCACGAACAGACAGTACGGTGTTTGTCCAGGGGGAGAGCGGGACAGGCAAGGAGCTCATCGCGGAAGCCATCCACACCCTGAGCGGTGTCAGCGGACCCTTCGTGCCGGTCAATTGCGGCAGCCTCAGCAAGGACTTGCTCTCGAGTCAGTTGTTCGGCCATGAGAAAGGCAGCTTCACCGGCGCCACGCGTCGTCATGTCGGTTTCTTCGAGCGCGCGGACCACGGCACGCTGTTTCTCGATGAAATTACCGAGATGCCGGCGGAAATGCAGACACATCTTCTGCGCTCTCTCGAAACCGGCAAGATTCTTCGCGTCGGTGCCGAAAAGGAGTTCCCCGTCAATGCCCGTCTCATCGCGGCCACGAACCGCGACCCCGCCAAGGCGGTCAACAGTGGAAAACTTCGGGAGGACCTCTATTTCCGCCTGCGCGTGTTTCCAATCACGTTGCCGCCGTTGCGGGAGCGCACCGGGGATGTGTCGCTGCTCGCCCGGCATTTCCTGACGGCGTTGAACAAGAAGCACGGCTCGAACAAACAGTTGACGGAAGCCGGCCTTCAGCGCCTGGAGCATCATTCCTGGCCGGGCAATGTGCGCGAACTCAAGCACACAGTCCATCGCGCCTACATCATGTCCGACGACGACGCAGTCAACGTACCCCTTCGATTTGACGAGGACCTTCCCGGCGACATCGAAGGACTCCGTGTCGGCCGTTCGATTGCCGATGTCGAGAAGGATCTCATCGTCGCAACACTCGATCACCTCGATGGCGACAAGAAAGCGGCAGCCGCGAGCCTCGGCATCAGCCTCAAGACCCTCTACAACCGACTCAAGGAATACGGCGAATCCGACTAAGTTGCGTGTGATGAATGTACTGATAGTGGAAGACGACGAGTTTGCTCGGGAAGCGAGTGCACGTTACCTGGATCACCTGGGTCACGAGGTCAGCGCTGCCGCGAGCGGCCGGGAAGCCGCTGCCAAGGCGAATTCCCGACCACCGGATGTCATTATCTGCGACTGGCGGCTGGGTGACGGCGACGACGGCGCCGATGTTGCGCGTTCTCTCCAGCAGCGATATGCCGCCACGATCATATTCATTACTGCGCATCCTCTGGGTCGGCTGCGTGCCCAGACGCGCGATTTGAAAGTAGCACGATATCTCAGGAAGCCCATTTCGCTGCTATCGCTCGCTTCCGTTCTGGATGAGATCCGCGACGGCCACCCGGCCTGAAGCGGATCGCACAGGAAAAAGGCGGTGTCTTGCGACACCGCCGATATTCTCGTTGCGCTGAAAAACCGTGCGCTGAAAAACTCTGGAAAGATTTGAAAACAACAGCGCCTGGTGCCTGGGATCGCGCTCAGCGATCCTGACCATCGCGCCAGCGGCGTACGTCGTCACGAGCTTGTTCGACAGAGCGTCCGTACCGCTTCTGGATGGCTCCGACGAGCTGGTCCGTCTCTCCATCGATACGATCGAGATCGTCGTCAGTGAGCTCTCCCCACTGTTCCTTGACCTTGCCTTTCAACTCGTTCCAGTTTCCCTTGATCTCGTACCTGTTCATCGTTGTTTCCTCCGGATGATGCTGCAAGACACGGCAGCTCTTACCCGATGAAGTTGCAAGTGCCATGCCATGTCACCCGCGCGCTGACGTCCCGAGAGCGCGTCGCATTTCGTTGCGACAGCAGGCAAAATTTACGATCGCCTGAAAGTTTTTCACCGGCTGGGAACATGAGCAAATCGAGGCCTGAGAATTGCTATCAGTCGCCGACCAGCACGCACGCGCCCTCTTCCGCCCCGGTCACTCGCGCGCGAAACGCACCGAACAGCTCCCGCCCCATGCCAACGTGACTCGATCCCAGCTCATAGACCGGCGAGGCTCTCGAGGCAAACTCTTCGCCGCGCGCGGCCACGTGGAGTTCCCCCGCGTCAGCATCTATGGTCACGATGTCGCCGTCGCGGATCTTGCCGATCGCGCCACCGTTCACTGCCTCCGGCGTAACCTGGATCGCGGCGAGCACGGATCCCGACGCTCCGGACATACGGCCATCCGTCAGCAAGGCGACGCGATACCCGCGGTTCTGTAACACACTCAGGAACGGCGTGAGCTTGTGTAATTCCGGCATGCCGATCGCGCTCGGTCCCTGTGCCGGTAACACGGCCACGAGATCCTGTTCCAGCTCACCGGCGTGGAAAGCGTCTATGAGCGCCTCTTGCGAATGAAATACGCGTGCGGCAGCGGTGATCGCGCAGCGCTCGTCGGACACCGCCGAGGTTTTGACAATGGCGCGGCCGACATTTCCATCGACCACGCGAAGCCCTCCTTCAGGATCAAAGGGCTTTGCATACGGCCGAAGGACGTCCGGATCGAGCGATTCCCGCTGGGCCGGCTGAAATACGAGTTGCCCGTCCACCAGCGCCGGTTCGACGGAGTACCGGCTGAGACCCCTGCCAAGGATGGTATTCACGTCCTCGTGCAGGATCCCGCCGTCCAGCAATTCCCGGATCATGAACCCCAGTCCGCCCGCCGCATGAAAATGATTGACGTCCGCGAGCCCATTGGGATACACGCGCGCCAACTGGGGCACTACGGACGACAAGGCGGCAAAGTCATCCCAGTTGATCATTATGCCGGCGGCCCTGGCGATCGCGACGAGATGCATGGTGTGATTGGTTGACCCACCGGTGGCGAGCAACCCGACGATGCCGTTGACAATGGCTTTCTCGTCGATGATTTCCGCGATCGGCATGTACCCCGCTGCCGGCGCTGTGATTCGCAGCACGCTGCGAACGGCCTCGGCCGTCAACATAGCGCGCAACCTCGTGCCCGGATTGACGAACGATCCCCCGGGCAACTGCAGGCCCATGAATTCCATGAGCATCTGGTTGCTGTTTGCCGTACCGTAAAATGTACAGGTCCCCGGCCCGTGATAGGACGCGGATTCGGCAGCGAGAAGTGCGTCGCGTCCGACCACCCCGGCCGCGTAGTCTTCGCGCACCCTCGCCTTTTCCTTGTTGGGAAGACCGGACACCATCGGACCAGCCGGGACAAAAATGACCGGTAAGTGGCCAAATGCCAGTGCGCCGATCATGAGTCCCGGCACGATCTTGTCGCAGATACCGAGACACATTGCTGCATCGAACATGTTGTGTGAAAGCGCTACTGCCGTCGACAACGCAATGACGTCGCGGCTGAACAGCGACAAGTCCATGCCGTCCTGGCCCTGGGTCACACCGTCACACATGGCTGGCACACCCCCGGCGAATTGCGCCACGGCACCCTCTTCGGCCGCGATGTGCTTGATCAACTCAGGATAGTCAGCATAGGGCTGGTGCGCGCTCAGCATGTCATTGTAGGCAGAGACGATGCCGATATTCGGTACGGCAGTTCCCGCAAGCGCGTTCTTGTCCGCGGGTGCGCACGCAGCCATGCCGTGCGCAAGGTTGCTGCACGACAAGGTCGTCCGCGGGCGGCCGTGCTGAGCAGCCCTGCGCACGCGCTCAAGATAAGTCCTGCGCGAGTCATGACTGCGCTCGCGTACGCGCTCGGTTACCTCGACTACGGTGTTGTGCATATCGAATCCTGTAGGGTCTATTCGGCCCAGAATACGTGGACGGGTACGGCCCGCTGCTGCAGGATTGCAGCAATCGGCAGCGATACATCGCCGCTTGCCGCAGCGCCATATACGTCGCGCTTTTCGGCACCGAAGATGAGCAGAACGATCGCATTGCTGTCGAGCAGCGCGCGCAAGGTCATGCTGATGCGCGGATGAGAGCTCGCAGCCGTCACAATCGGCATAAAGGCTACTTCACTCGCAGCGTCAAGGGCAATTGCAAGATCGGGAGTGTCCGGGAACAACGATGCGAAATGCCCGTCACTGCCCATGCCGAGCAGCGTGCAGGCAAACGGTCGCTGCACCTGCTCGAACTGGTCTTCAAGCGACAGGCAGCGCTCGACCGGCGTGTCGTTGCCATTGAAAATGGGCAGCAGGGATGCCACCCCGGCTTCGTGCCGCAACAAGTGACGTCGCACAAGTCCTTCGTTGCTGGCCTTGTCGTCCGGCGGCACCCACCGTTCGTCGCTCATCAGTACCTGCACGTCGTCCCAGCGGAGGGGTGTTGTGGACAGGTGCTCGAAACACCGTACCGGAGTAGAGCCGCCGCTCACCACAAGCGATGCGACTTCGGCGCTGCCCAGCCGGTCTCGCAGCCGCGCGGCAATGAAATTTGCGGCGCTGCGCGACGCCTCCTCCCGATTGGCGAAAATATACTCCACGGCTCAGCTATCCGGATGCCATGCGCGACCGTCCCGGTCAAGCAACAGCGAAGACGACGTGGGTCCCCAGGATCCCGCCACGTAGGATTCAACTTTTTGCTGGGATTCGGCCCAGCCGGCAATGATGCTGTCTACCCAGTCCCATGCCGCTTCGACTTCGTCACGACGCATGAACAGCGCCGGATTGCCCCTCAGCACCTCCATAAGCAGGCGTTCGTAGGCGTCGGGATAGCGAATACCGAACGTTTCTTCAAAGCTAAGGTCCAGCGACACCGGTCGGAGGTTGAATCCCCCGGGCCCGGGTTCCTTTGCCATGACGAACAGCTTTACACCCTCGTCGGGTTGCAGTTTGATCGTCAGCCGGTTCGGCTGCACGTTGTACTGTTGTTCCGGGAAAATGGAATGCGGTACATCTTCGAACTGGATGACAATCTCGGAATGCTTCTCCTTCAGGCGTTTGCCGGTCCGGATGTAGAACGGAACACCAGACCAGCGCCAGTTCTCAATCTCGGCCTTGATCGCGACGAAGGTCTCGGTACTGCTCTGCCGCCCGCCAAGTTCCTCGAGGTACCCGGGCACAGGCGTGCCCTGAATGGCGCCCTGCGCGTACTGGCCTCGCACGGTCTGGCGTCTGACGGCGTCATGCTCGATCGGTTTCAATGCGCGCAGTACCTTGATCTTTTCATCACGTACCGCCTCCTGATCGAGACTGGATGGCGCCTCGATGGCCGTCAGGCAAATGAGCTGCAGCAGATGGTTCTGCACCATGTCGCGCAGCGCGCCGATCCTGTCGTAAAACTCGATGCGATTGCCGACGCCGAGCTCCTCTGCGACCGTGATCTGCACGTGATCAATCGTGGCACGGCGCCATAAAGGCTCGAATAGCGAATTGCCGAACCTCAAGGCCAGCAGGTTCTGCACGGTTTCCTTGCCGAGATAATGGTCGATTCGAAATATCTGGCTTTCGTTGAAGCAGGCGCCAACCTGTTCATTGATCGTCCAGGCGGATTCGTAGTCCGTACCGACCGGCTTCTCCAGGACGATGCGGCTCGAGGGCGAAATCAGGTGGTTCCTGCGCAGGCCCTCGGCAATGCGTCCGAAAAGGTTGGGTGCCGTCGCAAGATAGGCGACCCGGACCCTGTCCTCCTGGTCCCGGAGATGCTGGACGAGGCTCTGCCAGTGGTCGGGATCGGTGGCATCCGCCTGGATATAAGTCAGGCGGTTGCCGAAGGCCCGCCACTGGTCCTCGTCGAACTCGCCCGCCGCAAGGTTCGCGCGGAGCGCCGTTTCGACCTGGTCAAGGTACGCATCACGTTGCAGTTCGCCCCGGCCGACGGCGATGATGCGGCTCCCATCGACAATCTGACCGTCGCGGTCGCGATGATAGAGGGCCGGCAACAGCTTTCGCATCGACAAATCGCCGGTGCCACCAAAGATGATGAGGTCGAAGACCTCTACTGGCAGGAGCTTGGCCATCGGAATTCCTGGAGAATTTTTGTAACTTTACTACATAAAGTCCAAAAATAGTCACGTTGGACTGGATTTCAGCGGTAGATTTTTGTAATTTTCCTACATGTTCGATCTCATACAAGACCGTCTCGACGCCCTGAGCCCGGCGGAACGTCGGGTTGCCGCGTGGATCGTCGAGCACCCCCGCCGGGCCACGCGAATGACGCTGGCGGAACTGGCAGCGGCCTCTGGCAGCAGTGAGCCAACCGTCATCCGCTTCTGTCGACGCTTCGGCCTGGGGGGATTCCGCGAGCTCGCGCCGCGCCTTACGGAAAGCCTGAGCCGGCCCGTGAGCTACATTCACCACGACGTGACCGCAGACGACCTGCCGGTCGATGCTGCAACGAAGGTCGTCGACGCGTCAATCCAGTCCCTGTTCCGCCTCCGCTCGGAGCTTGCCGTGATGCCGATGGACGCCGCCATTCGGGCGCTCTGCGCCGCGAGGCAGCTGGTGTTCGTCGGTCTCGGCGCGTCCGGACATGTCGCGCGCGATGCCTGCCACAAATTCTTTCGCCTCGGTATGCCATCCACGGCACTGACGGACACGCCATCAATCCTTCAGTATGCCGCCGTCGCCGACCGCAGGGACGTCATCGTTGCCATATCGAATTCGGGCCGATGGCCGGACATCGTGCGCGCCGCCGCCACGGCAAGGGCGCGCGGCGCCACCGTCATCGCCGTGACCGAACCCGGGACGGCGCTCGCAAAGGCGGCGGATATCCTGTTCCCGTGCCGCGCTCGCGAAGATACCGGCGTCTATACACCAATGAGCTCGCGTCTCGTCCATCTCGCGCTGCTTGACGCAGTACAGGTAGGACTGGCACTGGCACTCGGTGATTCGGCCGTCGAAAACCTGAAACTCACGAAAAATGCGCTGGCCTGAGTGACCGGTCTGGCACGCGGCGCAATCCGCGCTGCCGGGCTACAGCACTGCCCCGAGTTGCCACGGCACGAATTCGAAGTCGCCAAAACCATTTCTTTCGCTCGCGCTCGCCTCACCGCTCGCGATGTCCAGCAGGAGTTCGTATATACCCCTGCCGGCTGCCTCGAGTGACAACTCGCCCTCGAGAATCCGACCGCAGTTGAAGTCCATGTCGTCGGCCATGTGATTTGCCATCTCGGAATTCGTCGCGAGCTTCACGGAGGGCACCGGCTGTGCGCCGAAAACCGATCCGCGGCCAGTTGTGAAACACACGATGTTTGCACCGGCTGCAATCTCGCCGGTCACGGAGCAGGGATCGTATCCGGGACTGTCCATGAACACGAAGCCTGTGCGGTCGACGGACTGGCCATAGTCGTACACGCCACGGAGCGTCGACGTACCCGCCTTTGCGACCGCACCGAGCGACTTCTCGTAAATCGTCGTGATACCGCCGGCGAGATTGCCGGGCGATGGATTGTTGTTCAGGCTCTCACCGTGACTCGCGACGTACGCCTGCCACCATGCAAGCTTTGCCTCGAGATCGGCGGCGACAGATGCATCGGCCGCGCGCGCCAGGAGCAGGCCCTCTGCACCGTGAATTTCCGGGGTTTCCGCGAGAATGACCGTACCGCCCGAACGCACCAGCAGGTCCGCCGCATAACCCAGCGCGGGATTCGCGCTCACGGCCGAGAAACCGTCCGACCCGCCGCACTGCAGACCCAGGGTCAGAGCTGCTGCGGGTACCGGCTCGCGGGTCGCCCGGCCGGCAAGCGCCGCAAGGCTCCGTACCTCTTCGAGACCTGTTTCGATAGCGGCACGCGTGCCTCCCGCGGCCTGGATGCTCATTGTCCGCAGGGCCGGGCCCGGTACGAGGCCTTGCGATGCGAGCAAATCATCAATGTCGTTCGCCTCGCAACCCAGGCCGATGACCAGGACGCCGCCGAAGTTCGGATGCCGGATGAAGCCGCCGAGTGTCCTGCGGAGGAGATCGATCCCGATCCCGCGGGAGGACATACCGCATCCGGTGGTGTGTGTGATCGGCACGATCGCGTCGATGCCAGGATGCCCGGGCAGTACCGTCGCGCGCGCGCGTGCCACAATCTCGCGGACTACCGTCGCGGAGCAGTTGACCGTCGCCATGACGCCGATGCAGTTGCGCGTCCCGACGCCACCGCCAGCCCGACGAAATCCCTGGAATTCGGTTCGCGCCGGCATTTCCGTGATGTTCGCCGCCGGGCTGCCGAGCGCATGGGGAACCGCCCTGGCATCGAGATTGTGCAGGTGGACATGCTGGCCCGCCGCTATATCGCGCGACGCCAGGCCGATGATCTGGCCGAGCTTGCGAAGCGGCTGTCCCTCGTGCAGGTCACGCAGCGCGACCTTGTGGCCGCGAGCAATGTCGTCAATGAGAACGACGCCCTCATCGAGCATCTCGCCGGCGGACAGCGGTTCGAGGGCGACGGCTACGTCGTCCACGGGCCGCATGCGCAGGAAGCGCGGTGCGCTCACAGCGCCCCTCCGCCCGCCATGTAGCGATTGGCGGTGGCGACACAGCCGATGTCGAACAGTGCCTCCAGTTGCGTCGTCAGTGCCTGCCGAAACCGGTCGTTCGCGGGCAGGGCATTCCCGAAAATCGAATGGAGCTCGAGAAACCGGTCGATGATGGGCCCCGGTGCGCGACCGCAGTCGCCGGCAATGGCCGCGAAGGTACCGGCAAGGGGGTCGCGGACGTCGATCGGCCTGCCGGCCTCGTCGGTTCCGAGGACATAACGCATCCACGCAGCAATCGCGAGTGCAAGACCCTCAATCGGACCACTCTTCTCAAGCTGCAGTCGAATTGTCGCCAGGAGGCGCTGCGGTAATTTCTGCGAGCCATCCATTGCAATCTGCCAGGTGCGATGCCGTAGCGACGGATTACGAAATCGGTCAATGAGCCCGAGGATGTAACGATGGTGCTCCATGCCCAACGGC
This sequence comes from Woeseiaceae bacterium, assembly GCA_041743865.1. GTDB lineage: Bacteria > Pseudomonadota > Gammaproteobacteria > Steroidobacterales > Woeseiaceae > UBA1847. Next base: position 24,491 of record JBGTLY010000208.1, on the reverse strand, counting down.
GCCGGCGTCACCGGCGAGATCTCTCTCTGCATCATGCGCTCCACGAACTCGGCCAGCGTAGCATCGGCCATCACCTCGTGTACATGCTCATAGCCCGCGAGGTAGCCGAGGTATGCAATTGTCGAGTGCGCCCCGTTGAGCAACCGCAATTTTGCTGTTTCGTAGGGCTCTACGTCATCGACCAGCAACGCGCCCGCCTGTTCCCAGCAGGGACGCCCGTCCGCAAAGTCATCCTCTATCACCCACTGCGTGAAAGGTTCCGTACACACGAGCCCCGCATCATGGATGCCTGTGTCCCGGGCTGCGGCAGCGATATCGGCTTCGGTCGTTGCCGGCACGATGCGATCGACCATCGTTGCCGGAAACCGGACCTTGTCGTCGATCCAGGTTTCGAGTCCGGCGCCGGCAAGTGCCGCAAAATCCAGCAGCGCGCGACGAAGCAGGGGGCCGTTCGCCGGCAGGTTGTCGCATGACAGCACCGTCAGGGCACCGCCTTCTCTGTCGCGACGCTCCACACAAGCGGCGTGCAGCAAGCCGACCAGGCTTACGGGAGACGTGGGGACCTCGAGGTCGTGCACGATATCGGGGTGGTGTTCATCGAGACCGCCTTTGCGTGTGTCAACGCAATAGCCCTTCTCGGTGACGGTAACGGAAACGATACGCGTGTCCGTACACGCCAGTACTTCGACGACCCCGGAAACGTCTCGAGGCGCCACCATCACGCGCTTCAGGGAGCCGACCAGACGATAATCCGTATGCCTGGCGCGGCGAATGGCGACCATGTACAGGCCATCCTGCGCGTCCAGTTGCTCGAAAACATCCGGCCGGCGAAGGCTCACGCCCGCGATCGCCCAATCGCCACCCTCGTGTGCGAGTGCGTCGTCGCAGTACACGGCAATGTGCGCCCTCATGAACGCACCGACGCCGAGGTGCACGATTCCGCAACCGGCGGCAGCGCGGTCATAGGCAGGACGCCGGACGTCGGGAGCCAGCGATGCGAGGGCCCCTGGCGACAAGCGTTTCCGTGTCAGTTGCGGAGATTCGGCAGCCATAGTGACAAGCCCGGAACGTAAATGATCAGCCCAAGCGCCACAACCATCGCGAGATAGAACGGCCAGATCGTGCGTACGCTGCTTTCTATCGGGATGCCGCCGACGGCGCAACCGACGAAGAGCACCGACCCCACAGGGGGTGTCACGAGTCCTATGCCGAGATTCAGGAGCAACATGATGCCGAAATGGACAGGATCCATACCGAGGTCCTGCGCCATCGGCAGGAATATCGGCGTGGTGATGATGATGAGAGGCGCCATGTCCATGAACGTGCCCAGCAGCAGCAGGACGATGTTGATCAGCAGCAGCAGCAGCAGGGGATTCTCGGTCACACTTTTCAGCAGGTCGGCGAGTTGCTGTGGTGCCTGCAGCAGGGCCAGCAGCCAGCCGAACGCAGCCGCAGCGCCGATCACGATCATGACCATCGCCGTCGTGCGCACGGCGGCAGTCGTCGCCTGCATGAATTCATTCCAGTCCAGCGACCGGTATACGAAGACAGCGACAATGAGCGTGTAGATGACTGCGATGGCGGAGGATTCGGTGGGCGTGAAAACGCCGGACAGGACACCGAGGACGATGATCAGCGCCGCGACCAGTCCGGGCATCGCCGCGGCGAGCGCCAGGAAGAACGCTCGCCAGCCCGGAAACGAGCCCCGGGGATAGCCTCGACGAACGGCAATGATCCACGCGACCACCATCAGGAGGACGCCGGTCACGATGCCTGGGATCACACCTGCGAGGAACAGATCGGCAAGCGAGATGCTGACCCCGGCAGCTGCCGCATAGATGATCATGTTGTGCGACGGCGGTATGAGTAAGCCGGTAATGGCCGAGGTAACCGATACGTTCACGGCATAGTCGACGTCGTAGCCCTTGCTGCGCATCATCGGCACCATGGAGGATCCGATGGCCGACACGCTGGCGATCGCCGATCCCGATACCGCACCGAACAACATGGACGCGCCGACATCTACCTGTCCCAGGCCGCCGCGCATGCGTCCCAGGGCAGCGTCCGCGACGCGGATCAGGCGCTCTGCGATGCCGGCACGGTGCATGAGGTCCCCGGCGAAAACGAAAAACGGTATCGCCATCAGCGCGAAGACGTTCATCCCGGCAGCCATGCGCTGGAAGGCGACCACGAGCGGGATGTCCAGCATCAGGAAAACGACAAGCGACGCGAGGCCGAGCGCGAACGCGACGGGTACACCGATAATGAGCAGCACCAGCAGCAAGGCGACAAGTAGACCTAGTTCCATGTGCCCTTGACCTCGCGCGCGCGCCAAAGCGCCACTGCGTGCTCAATTGAAAATGCCAGTATCAGTGCGCCCGACAGGGGCATGGGGATGTAGGCCATACCACGCGGCAGGCCGAGCGTAGGGATATCGTGTGACCAGGTTGCGAGTGTCAGTTCGGTACCCCAGATCACCATCGCGAGCCCGAAAAGGCCCACGAGAATGTACCCGGCGGTCCTTACCCACTTCTGTGCCGCCGGGGCAAGCGCGCTTTCGAATACGCCGATCCGGATGTGAAAGCCCTCGCGCACACCGGCCGCGGCGGCAAGCATCACGTACCAGATCATAAGCAGCAATGCTGCCTGTTCCGCCCAGGCCGGGCTTGCGTTCAACACATAGCGTGCAAACACCTGCCACCCGATGATAGCCGTCATTACTATCAGCCCGATGCAGGCGAACCATCGGGTGCAACGGCTGATACGCGCACTGAGTCCGGCAGTGTCAGTCATTCGAATCACTCATCTGCATGCCCATTGCGACGATCTCGTCGACCAGTGCCTGCATCGCCGGTGTGGTGACGTAGCGATCCCATACCGGCCGCATGCTGCTCGCGAAGGCCTCATGCTCAATGTCGCTGACGACTTCGATACCCGCCTCGAGCACACGCCGGCGTGAATCCGCGACGCGCTGGTCCCAGGTGGCACGCATGACCGGTACCGAATCCTGCGCAGCAACACTGAGGTAATCCTGCTCCTCCGGCGTCATCCGTGCCCAGCTTCGCGTCGAGGCAACGAGCACTTCGGGTGCCATGACGTGGCGTGTCAGGGTGAAGTGCGGGGCGACTTCGAAATGTCTCGAACTTTCAAACGACGGCCAGTTGTTCTCAGCCCCGTCGACTACACCTTGGATAAGGGCCTGGTATACCTCACCGTAAGGAATCGGTGTCGGGTTGGCGCCCAGCGCCTGTACCATGTCCACGTAGATGTCCGAGTTCTGTACACGGATTTTGAGCCCTCGCATATCGTCCGGCGTCCGGATCGGCCGCCGTGTGTTGTAAAAGGACCGCGCGCCGGAGTCGTAGTAACAGAGGCCCTTGAGGCCGTGCAGCTCCATGAGGTCGAGCAACTTGCGCCCCGGTCCGCCGTCGAACACCGCCCGTGAGTGCGGGATCGACTGGAAGACGAACGGCAGCGCCAGAACGACGGTCTCCGGAATAATGGAGTTCAAAGGCGCAAGATTCACCCGGTTCAGGTCCAGTCCGCCGAAAATCGTGATCTCGAGTGTGTCCTTTTCCGCGCCCAGTTGCCCGCCGGCATAGACACGCACCCGCATTTCGCCGTTTGTCCGCTCATCGAGAAATCGGTCAATCGCATGCAACGCCTGGACCGTCGGGTACTCATCGGGATGGGCATCCGCCGCGAACAGCGGACGGGTCTCATCCTGTCGACTGCACGCCGGTACGAGCAGGGGCGCGAGCAGGAGCTGACGTCGGGTCAGCACGTGTCACTGTCCAGCTTGTAGGCCCGTTTGGGCAGCGCATACGCCAGTTGACGTGCGACTTCTGCAGCCTCGCTTTCCCCGAGGCGGTGTTCCGCGACCAGGCACGCGAGGTATGCGCAATCGACCCGCCGCGCCACGTCATGCCGCGCGGGTATCGACAGGAAGGCCCGGGTATCGTCATTGAAACCGACCGTGTTGTAGAACCCGGCCGTCTCGGTCGTCAGTTCCCGGAAACGCCGCATGCCATTTGGCGAATCGTGAAACCACCACGCTGGGCCAAGTTTCAAGCTGGGGTACACACCGGCGAGTGGCGCAAGTTCGCGGCTGTAAGTGCTCTCGTCCAGCGTGAACAGGATGATCGACAGCCTCGTATCCATGCCGAAGCGATCGAGCAAAGGTTTCAACCCGTTCACATAGTCCGTCCGCATCGGTATGTCAAAGCCCTTGTCGCGCCCGTAGTTTGCGAGTACACGTGCCGCGTGATTTCTCGACGAGCCGGGGTGAATTTGCATGACCAGGCCGTCATCGAGGCTCATCCTGGCCATCTCGGTCAGCATCTGGGCACGAAAAAGCTCGGCATCGGCCGACGTCGGAGCAGGCTGCAGTATCCGGCTGAATAATGCTGCCGCTTCGCTCTCGCCGAGGTCGGCAGTCCGGCAAGTCGGATGGCCGTGGTCTGTCGAGGTGGCGCCATGGTCCATGAAATAACGCCGACGCGTGCGGTGCGCGGCAAGATACCCCTGCCAGGTTGACGTGTTTTCGCCGGTCAATCCGCCGAAGCGCTCGACGTTTTCCCCAAAGCCATCGAATTCCGGGTCGACCACCGGGTCCGGGCGATAGGCAGTCAGCACCCTGCCGTCCCAGCTGCTCTGCCGAATCTCGCGGTGGTACGCGAGATCATCCAGAGGAGACTCTGTCGTCGTCAACACCTCAATGTTGAAACGGTCGAATAGCGCGCGGGGTCGAAACGCCTCGCGGCCTAATTGCTCGCCGATCGCATCGTAGAACGCATCCGCGTTGTTCGCGTCCAGGGTCTCCGTCAAACCGAATACGTACTCGAAGACCCATTCCAGCCACATCCTGGACGGTGTTGCTGCGAACAGGTAGTAGTGCCGGGCGAACATACGCCACCAGCTCCTCGGGTCGCTATTGAACCGCGTCCCATCGGCACGGGGGACGCCGATATCATCGAGCGGCACGCCCTGGCTTACCAGCATTCGAAAAAGGTAATGATCCGGCGTCAGCAACAGGTCGGCAGCATTTGTGAACGAAGCATTTCCGGCGAACCAGCGTGGGTCCGTATGCCCATGCGGGCTGATAATCGGCAGATCGCAAACGTCCTCATACAGTCGCCTTGCGATCGCACGAACATCGGGTTGCGACGGAAACAATCGATCCGGATGCAGCTTACTCACCATGCCACGCACTCTTTGACTCGCGCTTTGTCAGCGCGCCAGCCATCCGCCATCGATTGGCAACATCGCGCCGTGAATGTAGTCGGCCGCCGCCGAAGCCTGGAATACCACGGCGCCACCCAGGTTGTCCGGGTCGCCCCAGCGACCGGCAGGAATGCGCGAAAGTATATCTCGATTCCGCTGGGGGTCATTGCGCAGGGCCTCGGTGTTGTTCGTGGCAATGTAACCCGGGACGATGGCGTTCACATGGATGCCGTGACCCGCCCACTCGTTTGCGAGCAAGCGCGTGAGACCGGCCGGTCCACTTTTGCTCGCCGTATAGGAAGCAACCCTTATGCCGCCCTGGAACGACAGGAGCGACGCGACGTTGATGATCTTGCCGCGGAGTTTTTCGACATGCATCCTCCGTGCCGCCGCCCAGCGCTGCGACTAAGAGGCCCGCTGCAAGCCTCGTTGCCGTCGTTGCCATTCTCCCTGCTGCTTTGCGTTTAACGTTGCACGCGCCCGGACGCGTCGCCGCCCATGAGTTTCGCTACCTCGGCGACGGACACGCGGTTGAAATCGCCCTGGATCGAGTGCTTGAGGCAACTTGCAGCCACCGCAAACTCGAGCGACTCCTGCCGGTCCTCATAAGATTCCAGGCCATAAATCAGGGCGGATGCGAAACTGTCTCCCCCGCCGACACGATCGACGATATTGGTGATCTCATAACGCCGGGAGAGCCGGAAACCGTCCGCATCGCGCAGGCACGCCGACCAGCCGTTGTGATCCGCGCTCTTCGACTCACGAAGCGTAATCGTCATCACGGAGAGGTTCGGGTATACCTCCATCATCTTTGCGCTGAGTGCCTCGTACTTTGCGGTATCGAGCTCACCGCTTTCAACGTCTACGTCAACGGTGACACCCAGTGACTTCTGGCAGTCCTCTTCGTTCGCGATACCAACATCCACGTGCTTGACGAGCTCCTTCATCACCTCCGGCGCTGTCTTCCCGTACTTCCATAGTTTGCCCCGGTAGTTGAAATCGCAGGACACGGTGAGGCCCCTGGCTTTCGCAGCACGGACCGCATCGAAACTCACGTCCGCCGCCGACTGGCTGAGCGCGGGCGTAATTCCGGTGATGTGAAGCCAACGGGCGCCGTCACAGATCCTGTCCCAGTCGAAGTCGGCGGACTTTGCTTCGGCAATGGAGGAATGTGCCCGATCGTAGACGACTTTCGAGGGCCGCTGATTTGCACCGGTCTCGAGAAAATAAATTCCGACCCGGGAACCGGAGCGGCGAATGTGCGAGGTGTCGACGCCAAAGCTGCGTAATTCGCGTATCGCAGCGTCGCCGATATCGTTCGATGGCAGGGCGCTCACGAAGGTCGCATCGAAGCCGTAGTTGGAGAGCGCTACCGCGACGTTCGCTTCACCGCCGCCGAACGTTGCCTCGAACGCAGGCGACTGGAAGAATCGCTCATTGGCTGGCGCCTTCAATCGCAGCATGATTTCGCCGAACGTGAGATAGCGGCTCATTGCTTTTTTTCCTGCGATTTTTTTCTTGAGCTGTTCACGATTTTTCTACTCAGCTGTTCACCGACGTCCGTGCACCGCGGGCAATAGCGACCGCTTCACCGGCCAGCCGGGTAATTTCCTCAAATCTCCCGGCTTCGACGGCGTCATCGGGGGTCAGCCAGCTCCCGCCGCAGGCCAGCACGGCGGGCACGGCCAGAAAATCGGGCAGGTTCTTCGCCGACACACCACCGGTGGGCATGAACCGCATCGTCCGGAACACGCTTGCCAGCGCCTTGATCGCGGGGATGCCGCCGGCGATCGACGCCGGAAAGAACTTGACGACCTCGAGGCCGAGGTTGAACGCCTTTTGCAGTTCCGTCGCCGTGGCAATCCCGGGATAGACATCGACCCCGTGGTCCCGGGCGATCTCTACCACGCCGTCGTCGAGGCCTGGCGATACGATGAATTGCGCGCCGTGGGCGAGTGCTTGCTCTGCCTGCCGGGCGGACAACACCGTACCCGCTCCCGCGATCATCTGCGGCACTTGCTCCGCGACGGCCTGGAGGCACTCGAGTGCCCGGTCCGTGCGGAACACGACTTCGACGACCGTCAGGCCGCCGGCCGCAAGGGCTTTCGAAACCTGTACGGCCGTCTCGGGATCGTCTGCCTTTACGAGGGGTACTACCGGGATCGACTTGAGGCGCTCGGGCAAGGATTTTCTGGGCTGGGGCACGCGGATTCTCCACGGGCATGCGGCTCGCCGCTCTGCACACACGGTTGACAGGTTTCGAATATGAAACTAAGTTTCGATCTGGGTGCAGTTTATCTCGCTGCCCCGGCGGGCTGTCAAGAGCAGGCGCGTGACTATGGGTGCGATTCAAAACGGATTTCAGATCGTCAATGTCGTCGTTGCCGCCGGCGGCGAGGGACTCCCTTTTGCGCGAATCGTCGACAAGACCGGCCTGCCCAAAGCCAGTGTCCATCGCCTGCTGAAGGACCTGGTCGACGTCTCGGCGCTCGTCTTCGAGCCCGTGACCCGCCGCTATAGCGGTGGCCTTCAGATTGCGCGCCTCGGCGCCCAGCTGTTGTCGGACTATGACCTTCGCCGAATTGCACACCCGCATCTCATTGCACTGCACAAACAGACCGGTCATGTTGCAACGCTCGGTATTTTGGCCAATGAGGCCGGGATATATATCGACAAAATCGAAGGCCGCGACTTCGGCATTCGATTGCACAGCGAGATCGGCAAGCCCTTTCCACTGCACTGCACCGGTATGGGCAAGGTCCTGTTGGCGGGCGCGCCGCGCGATCTGCAGAAGCGGCTAACCAGTCGCAAGCTGGATGGATTCACGGACAACACGATTACGAATGGCGCTGCGCTGCGCCGTGAACTCGTACGAGTCGCGGAGGAAGGCTACGCGGTGGATCACGAGGAAATTACCCGTGGGCTCATGTGCGTTGCCGCACCGGTGCTCGACGCCTGGGGCCGTACGGCCGGCGCACTGAGCTGCACCTTTCCGAGCTACGTATTCCATGAGCAGGGCATTGCGCGCGAGATCGACGCAGTCTGCCTGCATGCACGTGCGGCCTCAGGCCTCCGTGAGGCGCCGGCAATTCGGTTTTAAAAGTAATTATGACGAAGGTCGGTGGCACGTGCGGGCATGCTATTCTCCTGCTGCGCAGCGGGTTAGGGCTGCCGAACGTGACATAATCAAGAACAACGAAATGAGGAACGGACCATGAAACGAATCCTGATGACCCTCCTTCTTGCCACCAGTGTCGCCTTCTGGGGCTGCGGCAGGGACGAAACGTCGGAAGCGGTCGACGATATGAATGAAGAAACCGAAGAAGCCATCAACGACCTGGGTGATGCTGCAGACGAAGCCGCGGAGAACATGCGCGACGCCGCGTCCGACGCTGGCGACGCCATGGAAGATGCTGCCGACAATGCAGAAGAGGCAATCGACGACGGGATGCATCACACGGACAATGCGATTGACGACGCAGCGGATGCCACACGCGATGCTGCAGAGGAAATCGAAGAAGAAGGTCAGGATCTCGCCAACTGATGCCTCCCTCGCCCTGCATGCGGGGCTGAATCAGCGAACGGAGATCTGCAACGCGCAATAAGCGGCTCCGAGGAGCCCCGGCTGCCGGTGCGTAATCAGTTGAGTGGGTATCCGCTCAACGAGGTACCGGTGGCTGCCTTTGCAGTCGAACCCGCGGCGAAAGTGGCTGTTTCGCAATGTGTCGGGGTATCGCTGTGCGATACCTCCTGCAATGAAAATACCGTCTGCGGCACCAAAGGTCAGCGCGAGGTCTCCGGCCACCTGACCCAGTATCTGGAAAAACGTCTCTACGGATTCGACGGCCACCGCGTCACTCTCGGCTTCCGCACGGGAGAAGATTTCGGCAGCCGGTAATCTGTCCTGGCGCGCGCCATGAAGATGCGCGAGTGCCCAGTACAGGTTTTCGATGCCCATTCCGGACACGATGTTCTCGCTGGACACACGATCCATTCTCTCACGAAGTACCGATAAGATTTCGATCTGGCGAGGCGTCTCCGGCGCAAAACCGCCGTGGGACGCCTCACTGTTGATCAGGATATAGTGCTCGCCAAACTTGCGGAGGCCGACACAGCCGAGCCCTGTACCTGGGCCGATAACGCCGATCGTGTAGTGCTCACCATCCAGCCGTCGCGCCTGTGGCGCGCCGATTTGCATCAGGTGTTCGCGGCCGAGAAACGGCACTGAGTAGGCGATAGCCGCAAAGTCATTCAACAAGCGCACGTGGCCGGCACCGAAGCTTTGTTCAAGCTCGGCTACGGAGATGGTCCAGCTGTTGTTGGTCAGTCGGATTGCGTCACCTACGACAGGCCCTGCCGCTGCCAGGCATACCGCATCGGGCGTGCCCGCTCCGATACCCTCCAGGTAATGGCGAACGGCATCCGCCGCGCTCGGAAAGTCGGCGCACTGCAGGGTCCTTTCATCGAAGAAACCCGGTTTCGTAACGTCAGCTACAGCAAAGCGCGCATTCGTTCCGCCGATATCGCCGATTAGCAGTAGTTTGTCCGGCACGTGTGCACACTTCCTCGTGTGTAAGTTGCTTGTTTGTATCCCGCTTATTCGTATCCCGTGAAGCAACGTGACGTTTCAGCGCTCCGGGAGCGGGATGAATTCATCGTCACCGGGGACCGAAGCGAAACGGCCCTCGGCCCAGGCACGCCCGGCGGCTTCAAGCCGCTCCCGCGAACTCGACACGAAATTCCACCACATGAAACGCGGCCCGAGAGGCGCACCGCCCAGCACCATGATGCGGCTGTCGGCCTCGGCACGAAGCTCCGGTTCTGCGCCGGGTGCCGCGACCGCCATCACACCAGCCCCGTAACCCTCGCCTGCAATGTCGACCCGGCCCTCGACGATGTAACAGGCCAGTTCGGCCACGCCTGCCGGCAGGGTAAGCAGGCCGGCTGCCGGTAAGCGGGCATCGAGATACAACATTGGTGACACCACGCTCACCGGTGAACGGGCGCCGTACGCTTCGCCTATTATCAGACGGATCAGTGCATCGCCAATTCGGATCTCCGGCAGAGAGGCCGCGGGATAGTGCACGAAGTCTGGCGCCATCTCTTCCCGGTCGGATGGCAGCGCCATCCATGTCTGGATACCGTGCAGGCGGGAGTGCCGATCAAGGTCGTCGCCCGCTCGTTCCGAATGCACGATGCCACGACCGGCCGTCATGAGGTTGACCGCGCCCGGTGCGATTACTTGTAGATAGCCAAGGCTGTCGCGGTGCATGATCTCGCCATTGAAGAGATACGTCACCGTCGCGAGCCCGATGTGCGGATGCGGCCGGACCTGGATTCCTTTCCCTGGCGGGAATTCGGCCGGTCCCATGTGATCGAAAAATACGAACGGGCCGACGGCACGTCGCTCGCGCGACGGCAGTACGCGCCGGACCGTGAAATCGCCGATATCGTGCTCCCTGGGTTCAATGCGGAGTTCGATACTGCCGGCGCGTGCGTGACAAACCGGTTCCCTTGCATCGAGCTTGCTCATGACCGGGTACCTTTGGCCTGCTCCGATGGCAGGCGTCCAAATCGGCCTGAATTGAAGTCACTGATCGCCTCGCGGATTTCACGTTCCGTGTTCATTACGAAGGGCCCGTATCCAGCAATCGGTTCATCGATCGGCTCTCCGGACAGGAAAAGCAGCCGGGCCGACGTGTCGGCAGTCACGTGTGCGCCCTCGCCGCCGGGAGCCAGCACGACGGCTGCAACGTCGTCGAGCGAACACGTTGAATTGACCGTCGCGTTGCCCTCGAGCAGAACGACGATCAGGCGCCGGCCATCGGCGGCGGGAACGACCAGGGAAGCACCGGTGTCGAGACTGGCATCCCATACGTCCACGGGCGTGAAGGTTTCTGCCGGTCCGGAATGGCCGCGAAACGTACCTGCAATAACACGCAGCCGGCCGCCCTCCGGCAAGGTTACGACCGGAATGTCATTCTGCGTGAGTGCCTGGTAGCGCGGTGGCGTCATCTTGTGGCGCGCCGGCAGGTTTACCCATAGCTGGACCATTTCGATCGGCCCGCCACGACGGGAAAACGCATCGGAATGAAACTCGTCATGCACGATACCCGATCCGGCGGTCATCCACTGCACATCGCCGGCCCGGATCGTGCCACCGCCCCCCGCAGAGTCGCGATGGGAAACTTCACCCGCATAGACGACGGTTACCGTTTCGAAGCCGCGGTGCGGATGGGCACCGACACCGCGCGAGACTGGCGAAGGCTCGAATACTACGGGGGCCGCGTAGTCGAGTAACAGGAACGGGCTGACGCTTTTGCCTTGTCCATGGTAGGAAAACAGCGACCGTACCGGGAACCCATCGCCAACCCAATGGCCTGGCGGCGCTTCGAGTACGGCTTCGATTGACTTCATGTCAATGTCGCCCAGGCTGGCTGTATTGGCGTCAGTCAATGGCCGTCTCCCGAAACGCGGCGAGCTTCCCCGAAAACCAGGCGCTTGCGGTCATCGAGGCAGCGTCCCTGCACCGGATCCGGTATTCCTTGCCAGACCAGGAACTCCGGGCGGCAATACGGTCGATGAACTCCTCGGTCGTGTCGTAATGGCGTTTGCCCCGCTGGCGCTTCATTTCGAGGTGCTCGCTTGCCGCCTTCGCATCATGTTCCCTGCCATTGCGTATAAATACACACTCGCTGTCGACGACCTGGGCGATCAGGTAGTCGATTTCCTCATTCATGCGGTCGTCCCCCGCGGCAAGCGCAGTTCCCGCGCCCGCGAGCTGCAGGCACGCAAGCAACCAGGGTACATGGCGACAAGGCTTTCTGGAGCCAACATAAAACACGGTTACATCGACAGGCTGACTGAGAGTGGATTGTGGTCCGACGAGGTCACCGGTGTCGAGCGGACGGCGGTTGCCGTCAGTCCGCGCACGAAGATGTGATCGAGCGGTCGCCCGAAAAACAGGCTGCGCCTGTCCTCCGTGTAGTCCAGGGCTTCCAGGTCCAGGGAGGCCGCCAGCGCTTCGACAGTCTTCATGCGGCCGCCCCGCCAGGTATTGAGGTCACCCGAGAGAATGATCGGGCCGTCATGCGTTTCCAGCACCCCTGCAATTTGCTCCAACTGTCGCTTGTAACTGACCAATCCGATGGAGAAATTTACGGAGTGCACATTCACGACAAGAAGTGTTTCGGGGCGCCCCTGCAATCCGAATCGAGTGATACTGGTGGCTTTCGGCGTGCGCAACAGCGGCTCGACGGTAACGAAATTGCACCGTGCGAGCGGCGCGACTCGTGACAACGTCAGCACGCCGGTTATCGCATCGTCCGTCGCGTAGCCGGGTGCGAAGGACCAATGCGGAGCGACCGGAAGCTCGTTGATGGTGTTGGCACTGAGCGACGCCTCCTGGATCAGTACCAGGTCCTTGTTGCGGGTGATCCGCCGGTAGTCCCTGCGCCAATTGGGAAGGCTGGTCTTCCTGACGTTCCAGCTGACCAGCCGAATGCTGTCTGCATCCAGCAAACCGACGCCGACCGGCCGCGGCGTATCCAGCGCCGTCAGGCAGGTGTCGATGCCGAGCTCGTCAACCGCGCGCAAGTGACTGTCGGCTTGCGCGGACGGCCAGGCAGGACCGGACGCTGATGCCGCGCAGCCCGAAAGCCACAGCGCTGCAGCAAAGGTCAGCAGCGTGCGACTGACAGAAAAGGGCATAGCTGACTTGAACAGGAGCATGCTTGCCACCGGCCTTCAGGGCGCCAGTTTCGCGGCGGAGATCGTACCGGTATCCGAGACACGGATCGTTGGTCGGAAGCCGCCCGCATCGAGTTTTGCTTCGAACCGATAGTCGAACGTGTCTTTCGGGCTGCGAAGCAGGTCCGTGAATAACTGGATACCCGCAAACAGGTTGGCTGTCGCCGTAATGGTCACCTGGCCACTGCCGTAGCCTTGGATCACAGGCAGTTTGTTGCCGACGCCCTTGATGATGTCATGTCCATCGAGGCTGATCGTGTAAGCAACACCTGCCAGTTCCAGCGCTGTCCGGTTCGGATTGATGACATCCAGCCCGATTTCGAACTGTGGCATCGCGCCGTTTGACGGCAGCGTGCGGAATGAATTTACCGTCACCGTGGGCGTCTCCCAGGCCGGACCTAAAACGGAACAGGCCGGCACGAGGACGAAGGCGAGGCCGAGCGAGAGTCCGCTGAGCCATCGCAAAACGTTCGTACGAAACGGAAAGAGCAATTCACGCAGGTGCATGGGTATCCAAAGTCGGGAATTCGCGGCTGGTCTTGCTGGTGAGAGTTTGCCATCATCAAAGTCCAAAAGCATTACAGGCCTCGTCGGCATACACCCCGGCAGGCACTCAACGTGGCGATGCGTAGCCTCAAAATCACGATCGGCCTGGCAGCGGCCTTCGCCCTCGGTTCCTGTGCGGCGACTCGCCCACCGGACCTCGGCGACATGAGCTTTTCGCCGGAACCGCTGCTCGGCAAGCCGGTGTGGCACGACCTCATTACTGAAGATCTCGACGCTGCGAAACGGTTCTACAGCGGCTTGTTCGGCTGGTCGTTGGAAACGAGTTCGAGCGTCAGCGGGCGCGAGTACGTCCTTGCGAAGAACGGCAACACCTATGTCGCCGGCCTGGTGGAAGCCCTGCCCCGCGCGGACGGCAAAGCGGTCTCACGCTGGCTGCCGTACGTTTCCGTCACCCACGTGGACAGCGCCGCCGAACGCGCCGTGTCAGCGGGCGGCCGTATCCTCTTCGCACCGCGCAGGGTCGGGTTTGGCCAGGTAGCGGCGATTGCGGACGAGGAAGGCGCCATCATCGGGCTCGCACGCAGTTCGATAGGCGATCCCGACGATGTCACGACAGCGGGCAGGGTCGGCAGCGTCGTGTGGAACGGGCTTTTGGCCGGCGATGCGCGTGAGGCCGCGCGCTTTTACGAGCGCGTCTTCGGGTCAGCGCCCGCGAAATCGAACGGCGCGGCGGCAGCTACATCCTGCTCCATGCCAGCGGCAGCGACCGGGCCGGCATCCTGGCAAACCCGGTGCCCGAGTGGAAGCCGGTCTGGCTGACCTACTTCGGTGTCAGTGATCCGGCGGCAGCAGCGGAACGCGCCGCGGCACTGGGGGGACGTATCCTCGCATCGCCGTCACCCGAATTGCGCGAAGGCACGATTGCGGTGGTCACAGACCCGTCCGGCGCCATCATGGTACTTCAACAATGGCCGCGTACTGACTGAGGAGATCGCATGAAGAGAAATCGCAGACCCGTTGTCCTTTCACTGCTTCTTGGCGCCACACTCGGCGGTTGCTCCACGAACGTCGACGTCGGTCTAAACGTTGGCGTCCCGATCGGTAATTACGGCTATATGAGTGTCGGCACGGGCCGCTGGTTCTGAGAAACGCCGCCTGCAAACCGAAGCGATCCCCGTTCAAAAGAAACCGGTCACGCGCTCCACGGTCCAGAATGCCGCCACGGTGCCGATAACGTAGGCCGCCGCCTTGGATACCAGCGCAGTGGGCAAGGCGACCAGGCTTGCTGCGAGTGAACGCAAGGCCAGTACGGCAGCCACGAACAGCAGCTGACCGATCTCGACGCCGACATTGAACGTCAGCAGTGCAACCGGAATCGCGTTGGCCGGCAGGCCGACCTCCGCGAGCGCACCGGCGAAACCGAGCCCGTGCAATAGTCCGAAGCTGAACGCGACCACCCAGGGTGCGCGAGCCGCGAGGCCCGGCCGACCCTGCGTACCGTACACAACTTCGGAGGCGACGAAGACGATACTGAGCGCAATGATGGCTTCGACCGGCGGCCCGGGTACGTGAAGCCAGCCCAGTGTCGCCGCGACAAGCGTCAGGCTGTGTGCAACAGTGAAGGCGGTAATCGTAACTACAATGCGTTGCGTGCCGCGAACGATCAACAGCAATGCAAGCACGAACAGCAAGTGATCCAGGCCGCCAAGGATGTGTTCCACGCCGAGAACGAGGTACGCCCAGGCCACGGCGCCGGTGCCGGCCGGTGACAGGACGACGAACGCCGGCATGTCCACCGGCAATCGCTCGACCTGGCTGCTGCCATCGGCACGTTCGACACGGGCTATGACATCGGTTGCACCGACGGCCTTGCCTTCGATGCGAATCGTTTCGCCGGCGAAGCCGCCCGCACGGCGGACGGTCCAGTGCTCCGACCACGAGCCGTTCACATAGGTCGTGCGCGGCTCGTCCAGCGTCTCCGTTCCCGCCGGCAACACGACGTATGCTGACAAGCGCAACTCAGGGCTCTGCGCCGGCACTTTCCAGGTCACAGCGAATATGTCGTCGCCAAGCTCCCGCAGCTCGAAATAGGCCGGACGAAATACGTCCGCCGCCGCAATCGGCATGAGTACGGCGAGCAGCAACGCCGACATGCACGCCGAAATGCGTCTCACTGTGCAGTGCCTGCCGTGGACTCGTCAGTCGACATATCAGGCATTACGACGGTGTAACGCTCCCGAAGCGCGGCGAGGAAAGCATCGGCCGCACGCTCCCGGCGCTCAACCACGAGGTCGCGAGCGACCGCATCCCGAACCTCGTCGAGCCGTGGAATGCGCGGCGGCTCCATGTCGTCAACGCGAACGAGATGAACGCCGAAAGCCGACGTGATGGGGCCCGACCATTCCCCTGCCGGCAGGTTGAAAATGGCTGCCGCGAACTCACTGCCGAAAGTGCGCGCCACATCGGACCTCGACCTATCGTCTATACGCTCGGGCAGCAAGGTGGTGTCGCCAGCAGGCGAAGCGGAATCCTTGACCAGGTTCGAGCGAACGGCTTCAACAATGGAGCCGAGCGCGTCACCGTGTCGTGCCGGGTCAAAATAGATTTGCCGCAGGCTGATCCGCGGCTCGATCCGGTAGTCATCCGGATGCTCCGCGAGCCATTTCTGCAGCTCCTCGTCCGTCACCGCCTCATCGACGAGTGCTTCGGTCATGAACGAGACTTTTTGCACCACCCGGCGCCGGATGACCGGATCGTCGGTTTCGAAGCCGAGCGCGACGCCCTCGCGATACAGCATTTCCTCGCGCACCCAGTTGTCGACGAGTCCTTCCAGTTCAGCGGGCATCGGCGGACGCTGCCAGGTGCGTTCGAACTGTGCCCGTAGTGCCGCGATCCGCTGATCGTCGACGACGATCTCGTCGGGCGCACGCAAAGCGTCGCGATTGAACACGCCGAACAACGCGAACAGCAGCGCACCGAGCACGAAAAAATGCAGGAGAGGCTCCCTGAGGAGTCGTCCGACCGTCATGCTTGAAGCTCCGCCATCGTCGATTGGTGCCGCTATCCCCGGGAGGCCGGGATTGTTGCAGGATTGGCCCCCGCTTTCCACACGCCACGCGGACCGCAAGCCATCCTCCGATACGGAACGCTGGATCCACCATGATGTCCAAGAAACTTGTCTTCGCCGTTTACACGACCGACCCGATTTGGGGCATGATCATCACCGCGCAGCGCTTCACGCTGGTTCAGAACGTTAATCAAGGAGTTTTTATGATTCAAGATATTGGCCGAGCGGTCCACAATATGCAGGGACCGGTACTCTCGGTGTTGTTAATCGCGCTGTGGCCCGCGGTCGCCGCGAATGCCGACTCCGGCTTCTATGTCGGCGGCAGCGTCGGCACGGCAGCAACCGAACTCGACGTCGAAGACGTTGAATTCGACGAGGACGATTTTGCCTGGAAGGGCTTTGGCGGCTTCAATTTCGATCTCGCCGTCGTGGATCTCGCCGTTGAAGGCGGCTATGTAAACTTCGGCTCCCCCGGCGCGAATGTCTCGGGCCTCGACATCGATATAGATCTCGATGCCCTTACCGGATTCGGGCTCGTCGGCATCGAGCTCGGCCCTATCGGCGTATTCGCCAAGGCCGGCTTGGTGAGCTGGGACGCTGAAGCAACGATTGACGGGATCGGCAGCAATGATGACAGCGGGACCGATCCGGCCTACGGTGTAGGCGCGCGCTTCAGTATCGGCTCCGTCGAACTTCGGGCGGAATACGAACTGTTCGATATCGATGTGGACGGCGCCGAGTCGAGCGACCTCTCTATGCTGTCGGCAGGGCTCGTCTGGACGTTTTGAGTGCTACTGAGCACTGTGCGGGAAATACAACAATACCAACAAGCGAATACGGGAGAACAACCATGGGCCTACTCGATGCTCTGATGAAGAACCCGCAGATGATCGGCGACATCGCCAAATTTGCGACCGAAAACCCGCAGATTGCAAAAGCGGCGATGAAGATGTTCAGTTCTGAAACCGGCGCAGGTGGCATCGGGGAAATCCTGGGCAAACTCGAGTCCGGTGGACTCGGCGACACGGTGTCGTCGTGGCTCGGCAGCGGCGAAAACAAGGCCGTCGATCCCGGGGCGCTCAGCAATGCACTGGGCGCTGATCGACTGTCGGGGTTCGCACGGCAGGCCGGCGTCAGCGAGAGCGAAGCCAGCACCCTGCTTGCCGGCATGTTGCCGGGCCTCATCGATAAACTGAGTCCGGAAGGCAAACTGCCCGACACGGGTGGACTTGACAGCATGATCGGCGGACTTCTGGCCAACCTTGGCAAGTAGGCAACGGGCTGCGTCGGCCAGTGGCGATCTGTACGAGGCGATTTGCTTCGGGCGCGCATTTGGTTCGAACAGAGTGCTCTCCGCACGGCGGAACGCACCCTGGTTTCATTCGCGGTGAATAGCCAGGCTTACAGATTCTCTGCAATAATTGCTAACCAGTAACAGCAAAAGAAGAACAACGACATGGCTGGAAACGCAGATGCCTCGACCGACGGTTTCACCCTTCTAAGCTTCATCTGGCGATGGATTGCGGCCCTCGCTCTGGTCCTGTTGACCTTTAACCCGAGCGGCTATTCGGCCTACCACTGGATCTCCGACGCCGTCAGCACCCGAACCTTCGGCCCATTGAACCTGCTGGTGATCGGATTGCTGCTGGCGGGTTGGGCCGTGTTCTGGATCGCAACCTGGCGGGCACTCGACACCCTTGGCGTCGTGCTTTCCGGCATCATTCTCGGGGCGATCACCTGGTTCCTGGTTGATGTCGGCTGGATCCGGACGGATTCCGTACCGGCCATGATGTGGGTTGCACTCGTCTGCCTCGCAACAACCCTTGCGATCGGCGTGTCATGGTCACATATTTCCCGGCGCATGACCGGCCAGGTCAACGTGGAGCATCTCGACCACTGAGTTCGCAAAGCGACTACTCAGGGGAGCTTCGGCTCGCTGATCCAGTTACCCAGCTTGTGGACTTTCAGTGCGAACCAGATCCGGAGCGCGCCTACGAGTATCGCCCAGAACCCGATAACGTACACCACGGAAATCCCGCCGGAGATCGGGTTCATCAAGATGAGGATCGCGAATAGTACGGAAAGTGCTCCGCTCAGGTACAGGATCCACTCGTTCGGAATTTCCTTGCGAATCTTCCAGCCAAGGTACAAGGACGTGACGCCGATAAACATCACGATGAACGAAACGACATACACGAATACGATCATGCTGACAGGCGGATTCAGCAAGGCGTAACCGCCGGCCAGCACGCCGGCAATGCCAGGAACGAGTATCAGCCACCATCCGTCCTTGTCCTTGTTGCTCAACGCTCCCCAGATGTTCGCGGCGCCATCGACAAGTACCCATGCCGCGAAAAAAAGGCCAAGCACCATCAAGGCGACGCCGGGATTAATGAACGCCAGCACGCCGAAAACGACGGACGCGATTCCGCCGACCAGGAAAACCCACCATGTCCGCTTGCAGAGTTCGCTCGCGCCCTGCCTCAGCACTGCGCGCTGATTCGCCGATTCCGCTGCCATGTTGATCTACTGTTTTCTTGTTTCCAATTACGATTCTTTTGTTGGCATTCCCGCCGCAGTCTAGCAGGAACGGGCCGTCACTGAAGGCCGTGCTCAACGCGTCCCGGCACCCCGGTTCCGGATCTCGCTGAGCGAGTCCTGCAGTTCGGCGCGAAGTGCCGGGGGCAGTTCGGCTTGGCTTAACGCGTTCTCGAGTTCGGCGATCGCGGCCGCGCTCCGGCCCTGGTCAGCCAGGGCGTGCGCAAGATTGTTTCGGGCCGCGGCATGCTGCGGATCGAGGGCGAGCAGCTTGCGAAACGATGCCTCCGCAGACGCCGGGTCGCCTCCTGCCAAAGCCGCGTTGCCGAGTGCGAACAACGGTAGCGTTCGGGTCGGCCACTGCTCATGCGCCACACGCCATGATGGCAAAGCCACGTCACCGTGTCCCGTGGCCTCCATCGCAACCAGCGCATCGAGAAAGCGGCCGGGGTCCGGTTGTTCCGGCAACTCTCCGGGGCGCAGTACGACGAGACCCCAGAATCCGCTTCGAGCCCAGGTTCTCAGGAAAACGCCTTCTCCGGTTTCGCGAACGGGATCCGTGCCGGAGCGCAGCCGGATTAACCCGGCATCCGGGTCGACGGCAAAGACCACCGCGTAGTGCCAGCGGGGTGCCCAGCCAACGCCCAGGTTCTGCAGGACCAGAACCGGGCGACCTGCCGCAAGTTCCGCGGCAAGCGCATCCAGCGTCGGATCGATCAGGTAGGGGATGCGCGCCGCCTGGCGCGTGGCTGCCACGAGTTCCAGCTGCAGGCTGCCTTGCCGATCAGGCAGGTAAATCTGCTCCACGAGTGCCGCCATGGTCGAGGGGGCACCGCTGTGCTCGAGGACGGTCAGCAATGCCGCAGGGCCACACTGGTAGCGCGTCTGCGCATGGAACGGCGTATCCGGTACGGACTGCGCGACCGCCCCGGACCCGAATTCTGCCTGCGGATAACTCGCGCAAGCCTGCAGTGTAGCCAGGACCGCCAAGATTAAAGGAGGCCCCCGTCCGGGCGTCACCGGGTATCCCCGTGGGCGCCGACGGGGCCTGAGGGTCCCGGGAATCGCTCCTGCCGGCTCAGATCGCCTTGAAGATGTCCGTGACGCCGACCAACTCGAGGATGAGCAGCACGAGGAAAACGACGCCGATCACGGCAATTGCATCGCCACCGGCCGCGTTCTGCCCGATGCGATCGTGGAGTGCCGCGATTTCCCCGTCCGTCAGGTTCGCGACCCGCGCCATCACATCGTCCGGGGATACGCCGAAGCGCTCGAGTCCCGCCGCTACGTCGCTGCGCGCCATGAACCGTTCGAGGTCCATAGCCTGCCCCTGGCGCGTCTCGAGTCTGGACAGATCGTGAGTGGCGACTACGCCTGCCTCGGAGACCTGGGCGAACCCGAGGCTCAGCAATGCGAACACGGCGATCTGGAACACGCCTTGCTGTAGTGCGCCGGCCGGACGTCTTCCGCACGGATGTCGATTCGCCTGCCTCGAATACTGCATAATTACTCCCTTTGCTGGTCACGGCTTTTGCGCGCGCCACTGGCGCGTAGATTGCACGGTCAGCAATGTAATCTACCGCATGCACGCGCGGTCGGCTAGGCCCTGAGTCGGGACCCGTGCGCCAGGCGCCACAACAATCTGAATCAACCACCCTCTGGAGACTGCAAATGCGTGCCCAAAACCGATCGATCCTGCCAGCTGTCCTCGTCGCCTTGAGCAGCCTCGGTGGCTGCGCAGCGACTGGTGGTGACGACGGTCTGCCGGCTGTCACCGAGGACGGTCTCGTCCGGATCGATAGCCAGAAGGTCGACGCCGTTTACTGGACCGAAGGTGCAACACTTGCCAGTTATGACGCGGTGATGCTCATCGACACGCCTGTCGCCTTCCGCAAGAACTGGATGCGTGATTACAATGCCTCCCGCATGTCGCTGTCCGATCGCGCCGACGAGAAAGACATGGAACGCATCCGGGCAGAGCTCGGGCAGGCATTTCGCGAGGTATTCACAGAAGCACTTACGGAAGCGGGCTACAAAGTCGTCAATGAGCCGGGTCACAATGTACTGACGCTCCGTCCCGCGATCGTTGACCTCGACGTAAGCGCGCCGGACCTGCAAAGCGCAAGCATTATGCGGACCTATACCGCCGATGCCGGCGAAATGACCCTGTACATGGAGTTGTTCGACGCGGCGACGGGCTCGAAGATCGGCCAGGTCATCGACCGGGAGTCGGCGATTGACAGCGGCCGGATCGAGTACACCAACCGCGTCACGAACCGGGCCGAAGCGAACCGCATCCTCGGCAAGTGGTCGGACTTACTGACCGAGGCGCTCGACGAAGCGCACGGCAAGCCCTGAGGCTACCAGGCACGCGAATGGATGTGACTGATCTTGTCGGTCATCGGCAGGCGATAGAATCGGCGTAGCTCCGCCAGCACGCCGTTGTCCTGCGCAGTTACGGCGGAAACCAGGCCCCGGCAGAACCGGGCGGCATACTCGTTCGCAGAGCGGTAGCGATCCCGCCCACGGGCATCAAGACCGCTGCAGAAGCGCACGTCGTCGAACAGCCAGCGGTGCAGGTTGCGCGTGAGTACGGTATCGCCCTGCTCGCTGGCCAGCTGGGCTGTACTGACGAACTTGTCGATTTCCGCCTGGAGCTCGAGCTCCAGCAACGAAACGGCGCGGTCCTGCGAAGCTTTCCAGACCACGCAGTTGAAGTGACTGATCCCCTCGACGACCTTCCAGAGGTCTGAGAGGCCGCCCGCTTGCAGGCGGGCCATCGGGTCCTGCGCCTCAAGGCGCGACAGAAGCTCCGGGCTCAGGTAGAGGGATATTGCCAGCTCGCCGTCCTGTTCGGATAACAGCAGGGTTTCTTCGGTCCCCGGCAACATCGAACGCTCGCCCAGCCGGCGTGCGGTGGCGAGATCCGTGATGAGGAAATCCCGAACGTCATAGGCTGCGCCGGTCTGGTAGATGTCGTTGAGGCGCTGCTGCAACTCTGCAAGCACGTCAATGCTCGCGCGACCCGCCGCCGGACCGAATCGGTACGACGTCGTGCTCGCGGAGCAGGCGCTCCGCACGCCGGCTCCCCGTCTTCAGCCAGATCTCGTAGGTACGCAGGAGATCCGTCGGTGCACCCGACCCGTCTCGCACGTCCTGCAAAACGTCGACCAGGACCTGGAACTTCTCCGCGAGCTCCCGGAATACCCCGGCGAAAGCGCGTCCGCGTGCCGATCCGCGAACCTCTGCCGAAAGCGATCCATAGGCATTGCCGCCCATGCCGATGTAATAGTCGATGTCCACTGCGGCACGCCTCAGGCCGTCCGCGAAAAATCCCGCGATGAACAGGGACACATCCCCGATGCGCTGCAGGCAATGATTCCGCTCGTCCGCCGTACCCGCATTCGCGGCGTCGGCGAGCATCAGCGCCAGCGGCCTCAGGCCGTAGATCTCACCCTGTTGTTCGTAGAGTTGCTCCGAACGCGCGAACAGGGTCAGCAGGTTCACCACATAGTGCGCGGCGTGTGGATCGACATCGACACCCTGGCGGACGATGGCCTCTTGGATCGAGGTGCGAAAATAGTCCGCCAGGCTGTGGACCGGCAAAACGTGACCTGACCTGCGGCCGGCAATGTGCGACTCCTGCATCGGGAACCTCCTTGCTCACATACGGGTATAACTGATACACAAAGTTAATCCCGTGATCAAGTTCACGTTGCAAGCATCTGTTACTACTGTCCTTTTGGCAGCAAAGCGGCTCGAGTGCTAATGCTGCATCACTTTCGTGCAGCGTGCCAGTCGGCCAGACTCCGGCCGCTCCGTGCCAGGGCGTCGAGCAGCGGGGCCGGCGTCCAGTTTTCAGCCCCGAAACGTTTTCGAAAGTCGAGGACACGTGTATGCACGGTATCGAGACCGATGGCGTCACCATAGAACATCGGTCCACCCCGCCAGGCCGGGAATCCGTACCCATACACGTACACCACGTCGATATCGGACGGGCGCTGAGCAATTCCTTCATCAACGATACGCAGGCCCTCGTTGATCAACGCAAAGACCAGCCGGTCGACGATCTCCGAGGCATCGATATCCCGGCGCCGGATGCCCAGCACCTCCGCCTCGCGTGCGATGATTTCAAGCACCGTGTCGTCCATCGCATGCGCCCGGGTCTCTGGATCGTAACGATAAAACCCGCTGCCGGACTTCTGCCCGAGCCGCCCTGCCTCCACGAGCGCGTCCGCAACCCGGAAGGACCGGGGGTCACCGCGCTGATCCGGCTTCAGGCCTTGACGGGCTTTGTAGCCTACGTCGAGCCCGGCAAGGTCGAATACACGCAGTGGCCCCATTGCCATGCCCCACTGTTCCATCGCGGTGTCGATGCTTTCCGGTGTCGCGCCCTCGATCAGGCACAACTGCGCCTCCCTGCCATAGTGTTGCAGCATCCGGTTGCCGATGAATCCATAACACACGCCGGCTACGACAGGAATCTTGCGTATCTTCCTCGCGAGCACCATGCAGGTCGCCAGCACCTCGTCGCTCGTCTTGTCCGCCCGAACGACTTCCAGCAATTTCATGATGTGCGCGGGACTGAAAAAATGAAGGCCGAGGACGTCTTCCGCGCGCCGCGTCACGGCGCCAATTCGGTTGACGTCCTGGTAGGACGTGTTGGTCGCGAGAATGGCGCCGGCCTTCGCCACGCTGTCCAGCACTTCGAAGATGTCCTGCTTGAGCGACAGGTTCTCGTAAACGGCTTCGATGATCAGGTCGGCATCCGCAAGGTCCTCATAGCTCGTCGAGCCGCGAATACGCCTGCGAGTCGTCACGGCATCCTGTTCGGTGAGCTTCCCGCGCCGGACGCTTTCAGCGTAGTTTCGCGAAACGGTCTCGAGGCCGCGACCGAGAGCGTTGTCATTCATCTCGAGCAACGTGACGTCGAGTCCTGCATTCGCGAAGTTCATCGCGATACCGCTGCCCATCGTGCCGGCACCGATCACACCCACCTGCCTGATCGGGCGTAACGGCACATCCGCGGGCAAGCCGATGATCTTTGGCGCTTCCCGTTCGGCAAAAAACATGTGCCGCAGCGCCGCCGATTGCGGGCTCGCCATGCAGGTCAGGAACGCCTCCCGTTCAACGCGCATGCCCTCCGGGAAGGGCCGCGACACAGCCGCTTCGACGCAATCGACGATCTTCTGCGGTGCCATTTGACCTCGGGCGCGCTTCGCCAGGCTTGCCCGATAAGCCTCGAAGACGCCCGGTTCAGGCTCCGGCACCGGAAGCCGGGCGGTGCGGCGACAGCCCGCCCCCGCCGCGATGAGTCGGCGCACATAATCCCGGGCGGCCGCGTCGAGATCGCCATCCGCACTCTCGTCGACCAGACCGGCCGAGTGCGCCGCGTCCGCGTCGACGG
>JBGTLY010000207.1:0-14273 GCA_041743865.1 Woeseiaceae bacterium | reverse complement strand
GCGAGGCTGGCGTGGGTGAGTGAGTCGGGTGTTTGAGTGGTCTTCATGTCGCTTCCTTCGGTTGTGTCGGTGGCCCGGCGTGCAGCGACATCGGCATGCCACAAGCTCCCTGACGGGGGCGGCAACCACGACGCGATTCTCGGCGATCATGTAGTCTGCCCAGCTCGCCAGACCTCGTCTGTACGGCGCCGAACATAAAAATGGCCGACAAGTAACTAAAGTGAAAAAGGAGTCCAAGTTCGAATGACTTCCGCTTGCCAGCGCGGTGGCACAAACGAAGGAGTCGTCAATGACGCTCGGGACAATTCTTTTGATCGTGCTCATCCTGATGCTCATCGGAGCTCTTCCTACCTGGGGCCACAGCCGTTCCTGGGGCTATGGTCCGAGCGGTGGTCTCGGGGTAGTGGTGCTCGTCATCATCGTGCTGCTCGTCATGGGCGTGCTCTGACGTCGACTCGGGCCAGCGGGTTCTGCTGATTCCACGGGCATTCGATAGGGTGCGAGTCCCTTGAGCCGGAGAGGTCGGATGACCCAGCCCATTGCCCGGGACCCGATCTACCGTCGACGCGAATTCGATGCGGAGATCATCCAGCTGTGCGTGCGCTGGTACATCACGTATCGGTTGCCATGCCCCGGAACGTTCCGGAGTTCGAGAGACGCTGGAAGCGATTCTCCACGCCCATCGGCACTTCCTGGCGGGCGGATGAGATCTGTATCGCCATCCTGGGCAAATGGCATTCGCAAGCGACAGTTCTCATTCGGCCCGGGTCGTTTGTGGCGGACCCAGTCACTCAAGCAGCTTTCGAACCAGGCTCTCGTTTCAGCTTAATATTGAGGTCAAAGCCGCCGAATGGCCTGTTTTATCGTACCGCCAGTGCACCAGAACCTCATCTCGTAGCGGACAGACGTGGTGAACACCAGCGAAATGGAAGAAGGCAATGACACTACGGATGCCTCGGGCCGTCTCGACCCCCGCGGCGAGCGCTGGGTCCGCGTTGCTGATGTCCTGGAGCTGCGGAAAGTCGCGTACCGGCGCATCCTCGACGCTGCCATGCGCGCAATCGAACGACATGGCCGATTCCTGATCGTGCTGGCCGGCGGCAACACACCTCGGGCGGTGTACCGGAAGTTGTGTACCGGAACCGACTGGTCGCAATGGCACGTGTATTTCGGCGACGAGCGCTGCCTGCCGATGGGTGACGCCGGGCGTAACGACACAATGGCGGCCGAGGCCTGGCTCGATCAAGTGCCCATTCCGCGGGACCATGTGCACGCAATTCCGGCCGAATTGGGCGCGACTGCAGCGGCGCTTGCCTATGCCGATACGCTGTATGGCGTCGGCGCGTTCGATCTGGTTCTGCTTGGCCTGGGCGAGGACGGCCACACGGCCAGTCTCTTTCCCGGTCGCGACCTGGGCGTCAAGAAAAGCGCACCCGACGTTTTGGCCGTGTTCGACGCGCCGAAGCCACCGCCGCAGCGCGTGTCGCTCAGCGCGGCGCGTTTGAGCCGCACGCGCGAACTGTTGTTCCTGGTCGAGGGCGAATCCAAGCGCGAAGCGGTGACGCAATGGCGCATGGGCGCCGATATGCCCGCACGCGCCATCCGCCCAGAAACCGGTGTCGATGTGCTGGCGGAATCGACGCTTCTGTCATCGGGCGCAGGCTAGCTGCTGCGCCAGACATCACCTCGAAACCGGAGCCTAGAGCTGCTGATTCAAGCAGGTGCCGATGCGTGCTCATAACCAACCTCCCGTGAAGCCCGCGCGCCGCAGACCGCTTACAATGTAGGGGCAGTCTTGCGTCAATCGCCATATCAAGCCGTCAAGATGATTCTCGATCATCAGCACGATCGGCCCCTGATTCAATCCATAATTCCAGGGCGACACCCAGCCACAAGCGCCGCCGGATTGTCCCGGATACGATGCGTTGAACGTTGCTCTGAAGCCGTAGTGCTTGGCTGCCTTCAGTTCAGGCCGACACATGAAATGCTCAATCGCTGGCACTACGATTTCGGGCGCAAACGGCAACGACGCAACGACTGCCCATGGCGCCAGGGTGCCATCATCGGGACCGTGCGGCACGCCGCGCGCCAGGTAATCGAAGAACTGCCGCTCTATACCGTCAACCTTGATTGTCTGCGGACCTGGGCCATCGCTCGCAGTGATTCCCCAGCAACATCGGCCGTAGCCCTTGAATTCGAGCGGATTCTCGATCGCGTAGTGTTGCTGCACATAGGTGGCGCGGCGGCTGTTCTCGAAGTAGTCCATGCCTTTGTCGCGCATGAAGGCGTCCTGGATGCCGCGAAAATCGATCCAGACATGCGACAGCTGATGCGTGAAAAGCGATCCCGCGTAGAGATAATCGTATCCGTAGCGGTGCTGCCATCGATAAGTCGAACACCACGCGGCGTAGCTATTCTCGGACAGCGGATAGGTGGGAGAGCCGAGCGCCAGCATGTAAAGCAGGAGCGCCTCATCGTAACCCTCCCAGCGATATCGGAGGAAGCCGCTTTCGGGTTTCCAGCCGTGCGTCAACGTCGCGCCGTCGTTTTGCGCCCATTGCCAGTTGGCGCGGCGATAGAGCGCATCGGCGAGGGCGCGGATCTCGTACTCGTCAGCCGTATCCGCAGTGAAATAACCTGCGGTCGTCAACATACCCGCCAGCAGGAAAGCGCTGTCCACGGTGGATAGCTCGCATTGCCACGCGCGCCGGCCAGTTTGCATGTCGAGAAAATGATAATAGAGTCCCTGATAGCCCGTTGCATCGGGTTCAGGGCCGTGCGGACTATTCGAGAAAAAGCGTAGCGTCGCGAGCGTCCGGGCAACTGCGGCCGCACGCGACATGAACCCGCGCTCGATCGCCACCGGGTACGCCGCCAATGCGAAGCCGGTGGCAGCAATGCTGGCAGGCCAGTCTGGAGCCGTCTTGTCGATCACCAGCCCATTTGCGGGATTCGTCTCGTGCGCAAAATAGCTGAATGAGTCGCGCTGCAGGATTTTCAGCTCGGCTTCGACGCTCGGTTTCATTACTTCGTCAGTGTCTTGCGGATGGATTGCAATTCCGCACGGCGTCGGGCGGTGGTCTCGGGATAGGCCATCTCAAGATCCCTGAAGACATCGACGACAATCTGTGAAACGATCAGACGGGCATTCTCCTTGTCGTCGGCGGGGACGACATACCAGGGCGCATGTGTCGTACTGGTTGCACCTAGGCACGCCTCGTACGCCTTCATGTAATCCTTCCAGAACTTGCGCTCTTCGACATCGGCGCGACTGAATTTCCAGTTCTTGTCCGGATCATCGATTCGATCGAGAAAACGCTTGCGCTGTTCATCCTCGGACAGATGCAGGAAGAACTTGACGACGCGCGTTCCATTGCGGTGCAGGTGATCTTCCAGGTCAACGATGGACCGATATCGATCGTTCCAGACGGTCTTCTCGTCGAGCAACGCATCCGGCAGCTGCTGGCTGCGGAGAATCTCCGGATGCACACGCACGATCAGCACCTCCTCATAATAGGAGCGGTTGAAGATGCCGATGCGGCCGCGTTCCGGCAAAGATCGGATGGTGCGCCACAAAAAGTCGTGATCCAGCGCCGTCGGGCTCGGGTGTTTGAAGCTGAAGACCTGGCAGCCTTGCGGATTGACACCGGACATCACATTGCGAATGGCGCCGTCCTTTCCCGCGGCATCCATCGCCTGAAAAATCAGCAGTACCGCGTAGCGGTTGGATGCATAGTGAAGACGCTGCAGTGCGCTCAACGTTTCCACCTGTTCCACGAGGAGTTTCTTGTACTTCTTCTTCGACTTGTAAATGGGCTTCACTCGCGTCGGCCATTTTCCGAGATCAACTGTTTTACCGGCCGGCACACGGAAGTCTTCTGGATCGACTTTATTTCTCATGATGCGGCACTCCTGACTGATTTCGAGTCGCACTGCGCTACTGTTGCGACAATGCCTCGAAACCCGCGATGACATCGAACAGTTCTTCGTCAATGCTGCCCTGGCGCACACGGTGGAATGTGCCGCGCAGCCGTTCCAGCAATTCGTCGATGTTTCTATCGGCGCGTTGCATCGCGGCCAGCCGACTCGCGTTCTCGCTGGCAAGAGATTCGGCGCAGGCGCGAAACAGCGAGATGAAAATGTATTCACGGATCAGTGCGCGCAGAGTCGCCGTAATGCCACCAATCGCCTCGGGCAGGTTGTTCGTGGGCCACGGAAGTTCAGTCAGCTCTTGGCGCCAGTCGTCGTCGAGCGGCAGCAGTCGCTGACTGACAGCCTCATAGCCTGCACCCGAGGTCGGGCGGTTATGAAACAGATGCAGCTCGGCGATTCCGTCCTGACCGCGACTCGTTTCGGTGTCGACCAGAATTCGCCCCACCAGCAGTGCAATGCCCTGGACGGAATTGGGCACAGTGAACAGGCCCCTGAGTGGTAATCCTGCATCGGCAAGCCGCGCATGAACGTGCTCACCTACCGCCCATACCCGTTGAATTGCTCCTGGCAGCGCGGCAAGAGCCTGCACCGCATGATCGGCGATGCGCTCATTGAACTGGCCCACCAGTCCCTGGTCCGATCCAAACACGACCGCGCCAATCGTTCCCGCATCGGTTCTATCCCCGCGCGGCAGGTGCAATACCGCCGACTCGTCTTGCCGAAGGCACGCGTGTAAACCCAACTCCACGTTTTGATAGTAGTCTCCCAGGGCGGCCACGGACCTCTCGTATTGACCGATACTCGATGCGGCCAATGCTTTCATGGTGCGCACCACGGATTGAAGATCGCCGGCACTGTCGATTGCGTGGCGCAGGCTTGCGGCGCTGTCGCTCATGAATGTCCATTGGGCTGCGGCTTGGGCTCGAAGGAAGCAAGCGCCTTGCGGGCGATTTCAATAGTTGCTTTGCGATCCTCATCGCTCAATGTTTCGGCCGTGTCGAAGCGCGCGGAAATCTCTGCCGGAAGGTTCGCCGATGCCTCGAGCACGGCGTGCTCGGCGTCCGGCATCGTGTCGATGGGCACGGCGTCGAAGAGCCCGGCAGTCAACGCGAGCAGAAGTGTGATTTGCGCGGAGACCGACACTGGCGTAAATTCCCGCTGCTTGAGGCAAGCACGGATTCGCCGTCCGTGTTCGATGATCTTGCGCGTGTCTTCATCCAGGCGCGCACCGAAACGCGCAAACGTCTCGAGTTCTTCGAACTGCGCGTAAGCGAGCTTGAGATCGCCCGCCACTGCGCGGTAGGGCGCTCGTTGCGCTTTGCCGCCTACGCGTGAAACGGACTTGCCGACATCGACCGCGGGCAGCACCCCCAATTCGAACAGCGAGGGCGAGAGATAGATCTGCCCGTCTGTGATGGAAATGAGGTTGGTCGGAATGTAGGCGGATATGTCCTGCGCTTCGGTCTCGATAATCGGTAGTGCCGTCAGCGATCCGCCACCGAGTTCGGGACGCAAGTGCGTGGCGCGTTCCAGCAGTCGCGCGTGGATGAAGAAGATGTCGCCGGGAAATGCCTCACGCCCTGGCGGACGCCGCAGCAGCAACGAAAGCTCGCGGTACGCGCGCGCATGGTGCGTGAGGTCGTCGTAGACGATCAGCACATCGCGGCCTCGGGCCATGAAATGCTCCGCGATACTGGTCGCGGCATAGGGGGCGATGTAGGCGAGGCCGGGAGGATCGTTGCCTTCCGTCACCACGACGGTGGTGTACTCCATCGCGCCTTTTGCGCGCAGCGCGGCGACTACCTTGGCCACACCGCTCGCACGTTGACCGATGGCGCAGTAGACGCACAGCACGTTCTTGCCGCGCTGGTTGAGAATCGTATCGAGCGCGATGGCGGTCTTGCCGGTTTGGCGATCGCCCACAATCAATTCGCGCTGGCCGCGACCCACAGGGATCAACGCGTCGATCACCTTGATTCCGGACTGCAGCGGCACGGTGACCGGCGCGCGATCCATGATGGGCGGCGCCGGGCGTTCGATGGGCAGACGCGCGGTGGAGTTTAGCGAACCCTTGCCATCCAGAGGGCGGCCTAACGGATTGACAATGCGACCGATCAATTCGTCGCCGACCGGCACGTCCATCACGTGGCCGCGGCGCTCCACCTCATCGCCCGCATGCAATTGCCAGTACTCGCCCAGCAGCACAACGCCCACTTCATCCGCATCGACGTTGAATGCGATGCCGTACACATCGCCGGGAAATCTGAGGATTTCGTCAAAGCCCACACCCGGAAGTCCCGCGACTTTCGCGATGCCGGTCGCAACGCTCGTGATGGTACCGACTTCCCGCAGCACCAACTGCGGTGCCAGCGCTTCGCGCGCCTGACTGATTTCGGAAAACGCGTCGTCGAAAACGTTCTGGAGATTCTCCGGTTCCACGCTCACTGTGTTTTTGCCCCGGCAGCGGCATTGTCCGTCCCTTTCAGAAGTTTGCCGACGCCTTCCTCCAGCGAGACCAGATAACCTGCGATGGTCCAGGATATCTTGAGTCCCTCCGTGGCGAGTTCGATGCCGCCCACCAATTCGGGGGCAGTTTCGAACTTCAGGGGGATGTCAGCCGAAAACGTCACGTTGACCGTTTTCTGAATCGCACTTTGCTGTGCGGCCGGCAACTCGAAGGCGCTACGCACGATTGCCGGCTGCGCCGCCGCTTTCAGCGCCTTGGCGAGATCATCCTTGACCTCGCCGCTCAATCCACGCAACCGTTGCGTGAACACCTTGGTCATGCACTGTTCCAGCTTCACATCAGCCAGATCCATCAATGCCCTGCGTGCGATGGCAAACACTTCCTGCTGCGCCCGGCGGCTAATGGCTCGATTCAGGTTGTGAACGTCGTTGCGAAGCGATTCCCGTCGCTGGGCGCTCAAGGCGTCGGCCGCCTGCCGCGCCGTGTCGATTAGCCGCTGACGTTCTGCCTGTGCGTCAGCCGTCGCCTTTTTTAGCAGTTCGGCGCGTTGCCGATCGAATTCCTCGTTCTTGTGCTGGAACTTGTCTCGTTCCTTCTTTGCTTCCGCCTCCTTGGCGTCGGCGTCCGCCAATTCTTTGGCGATCCGTTGCTCACGCGCGTCGATGGCGTTGAGAATCGGTTTGTAGAGATAGCGCTTCAACAACCATACCAGGACGATGAAGTTGAGCACCTGCGCACCGACAGTGAACCAGTCAATGAGCATGGTTCACTTTCCCACAAGGGGTGCGATAGCGTGATTCCAGAACGGATTGGCGAAAATCAGAATCATGGAGACCACAAAACAGTAAATGGCGGTCGACTCGATCATCGCCAGGCCGACAAACAAGGTGCGGGTTATTGTGGCGGATGCATCGGGTTGCTGCGCCAGGGAAGTGAGCGCGGTCGCAACCGCGCGACCTTCTGCCAGCGCAGGGCCCATCGTTCCGAAACCGGTGGTGAAGCCGGCAACGGCAATCGATGCCACCGCGATAATCGTCGTGCTGTCCATGGTGTCTCCTGCTGTATTCGCGATTGAATGCGTCATTGAGTCGCTGCGGGTTCAGGCGCAGCATTGTTTGATGTGGGCTTGCGGACTCGCGTGGCGGCCGCAATGTAAACGGTGGCCAGGATGAAAAAGATGTAAGCCTGCACCATGCCAGTAAGCAGGCCCAGCACCGTCATGACGATGGGAAAGATGAAAGGAGTGATGGTGAGCAGAATGCCGACGATCATCGCGCCACTCATCATGTTGCCAAATAGGCGCACGGCCAGTGCCAACGTGCGCGACAGTTCGCTGATGATATTGAACGGCAACATGAGAACCGTCGGTGCGACATAAGAGTTAAGGTAGTTGCCGAGGCCCCGTTCGCCAATGCCGAACATCGGGACGGTTACCAACACGCACAACGCGAGGGCAGCGGTAGTAGACAGCGAGCCGGTCGGCGGCTCGAATCCGGGAATGACGGTGCAGAGGCTGGCAGAGGCGACGAACAGAAACAGTGTCCCTAGAAAACTCAGATACTTTGCCGGTTCTTGCAGACCGACGTCCTCAATCTGTTTCTCGATCGCGGTCACGACGATTTCGAGAAGGTTTTGCCAGCGCGAGCGATTCAAGCCAGCGGAAAGGTTGCGTGTGATGAGTTTCGAGCCGACGGCGAGCACGAGCATCAGGCTCCAGGTGAAGACGATTGTGGCGTTGAGCTTGAGCCAACCGTGTTGCCAGAAAATAACTGCATCGGGGCTAAGGTGCATGGCCGGCCTGCTGCGACGCTGAGGCGTACTGGCTGCCGGGGGTGCGGGTGAGCCACACTGCGAAGAGACGTGCAAGGACAAAGCCAAGCAGACACATCAGCAGTGACTGCCAGTGCGCTCGTCCGAAGAGATAGAATCCCGTCAGGGTCACGCTCGTGCGTAACAACAGGCTGCCGAAGACCCAAAGTGCCGGGTGCCTGGACGCCACGCTCTTGCGAACTGTCCACCAGAGGCCGCCGAAGAAAATCGCACCTAGCAAGAGACCCGCTGTCAACGCCAAGGGCAGAATGAACAATTCAGTCATCGGCGTTCTCCTCTCCCTCACGCATGGCCTTGTCTTCCTTCGCAATCCAATGCCACGCATTCATGCAGCCGATCGCGAGCCCAGCCACCAGCAGCGCCAGCGTCCAGGAGTGCGGGCCAGGGTGTCGCCGGTCCAGCCAGATTCCCAGCGCTGCGCCGAGCAATGTCGGAACCGCAACCGACCAGCCGATGAGTCCCATCATCCCCAGGCCGAACCACACGCCCTGCGTGGCGTTGCGTCGCGCTTTGAGCTTGCGCGCCGCCTTTGCGGCCACCTCGTCGCCGAATGTCGGTTTCCTATCCATGTTCGAAATTCGCGAGGCGACGCAGAAAGCCCGTTTCCAGTTTCGCCATGACCGAGCGTGCGCTTTGTTCCTGCTGATCCAGGGTCAGAAATTCGTGTTGGACCGCATCACGCAGGTGCGCGAGATCGGTTCCACTTACGGCGCGTCGCACGGACACAAGCACGTCCGGGCCCGTCTTGACCAGCACGCCTTCATCTACGGCCACAAACACTTCACCTGAGGATTCGGTTTCGTAGAGCAGTATCCCCGGCACGAGCGCCGCGACGCAATCGAGCCGATGGGGCAAAAGTCCAAACGAACCCTCGCGCGTCTCCGCGACGATGCGCGACACACCGGCTTTCACGGCAAAGATCTGGAAGGGCAGCAGCACCTTAAGATTCATGAGTGTTGGGGGCATGTTCCGGGCTCGGTTGAGCGTTTGCAGGAGGTTTCGCGTCGTCCTTTGCCTCGTCGATGGAACCGATCATGTAGAGCGCACTCTCCGGAATGTCCTTGAATTCATCCCGCAGGATGCGCTCACAGCCATCTAGCGAGTCCTCGAGATCTACGAGCTTACCTTTGAGGCCGGTGAACTGTTCGGTCGTGAAGAAGGGCTGCGTGAGGAAGCGCTCCAGGCGGCGTGCTCGAGTGACCACGTTGCGATCCTCCGGCGACAATTGCTCGAGCCCGAGCATGGCGATAATGTCCTTGAGCCCAGCGTACTGCGCGAGCGTGCGTCGGATATCCTGCGCCAGGTTGTAATGGCGTTCGCCGACGATGCCGGGCGTGGCCATTTTTGAGTTGGATTGCAGCGGATCGATGGCCGGATAAAGGCCCTCGCTCGCGCGCTTGCGTGAGAGAACGATGGACGCGGACAGATGCGGAAACGTATGTACGGCCGCCGGATCCGTAAAATCGTCCGCGGGCACATACACCGCCTGGATGGAGGTGATGGCGCCGGTTTCGGTGTTGGCAATGCGTTCCTCAAGGCGTGACAGCTCGGTTCCCATCGTAGGCTGATAGCCCAGGCGTGAAGGCATCTGGCCCATCAGGCCCGACACTTCCATGCCGGCCTGGATGAAGCGGAAGATGTTGTCGATGAGCAGCAGCACGTCGCGGTGTTCATCGTCCCGGAAGTACTCGGCCATCGTGAGCGCGGCGTGTCCCACGCGGAATCGGCTGCCCGGCGGCTCGTTCATCTGGCCGAAGACCATCACCATGTTCGGCAACACGCCGGCGGTTTTCATGTCGCGATACAGCTCCTCGCCTTCGCGGCAGCGCTCGCCGATGCCGCAGAAAATGCTGACGCCTTCGTGGTGTCCGATCATGTTGTGGATCATTTCGGTGAGCAGCACCGTCTTACCGACACCCGCGCCACCAAACAGTCCCGCCTTGCCGCCGCGCTCGAGCGGCAGGAGCACATCGATGACCTTGATGCCAGTTTCAAAGACCTCTGATTTCGTGGAGCGCCGCGCCAGCGGCGGTGGAGCGCGATGCACGGAACGCCACTCGACATCCGACAACTCCGCCCCGCGATCGATGACGTTGCCGAACACGTCGAACATGCGCGAGAGCACCGCGTTTCCTACCGGCGCTTTCAATGGCCCGCCCGTGTCTTCGACGCTCATGCCGCGCGCAAGGCCTTGCGTGGGAGTCAGGGCAACCCCTCGAACATGGCGCGCATCCAGTTGCGCCTGTACTTCGATGAAAATCTGTCTTTGCGATCCCGTGCGCAGCAGCGAGTAGATCGGCGGTAACTGACCATCGAATCGGACATCCACGACGCTGCCGCGTACTGCGACGACGCCGCCGCGATTCGCCGCGCTGGACCGCTCATTCAAGTGGGCTGCCATTTCCAGTTGCGAATTTCCGGCAGGTCCTGCCCGTGCTTCTCGATGTACTGCCGGTGCTCGATCAGCTTTTCCTTGAGTTTCTGCTTGAGATAAATGCCCCGGTCGCCGGTCTGCGGCAGGCGATCGATGGTGTCCATCACCAGATGAAAACGGTCCAGATCATTGAGCACCGTCATGTCGAAGGGCGTGGTGATGGTGCCTTCTTCCTTGTAGCCGCGGACGTGAATGTTGTCGTGATTGGTCCGGCGATACGTCAGCCGGTGAATCAACCAGGGATACGCATGAAACGCAAAGATGACCGGCTTGTCCCGGGTGAACAGCTCGTCGAAATCGCGGTCGCTCAGCCCATGCGGATGCTCCGACGGCGGTTGCAGCTTCATGAGATCGACCACATTGACGACGCGGATTTTCAAGTCCGGCAGATGGTCACGCATGATCGAGACGGCGGCGAGCGTCTCCAGCGTCGGCACGTCACCGCAACAGGCCATGTCCACGTCCGGTGACACAGCCTGGTCGTTGCTGGCCCACTGCCAGATGCCGATGCCCTCCGTGCAGTGTTTGAACGCGGCATCCATGTCCAGCCATTGCGGCGCCGGGTGCTTGCCGGCGATTACCACATTGACGTAATGGCGGCTTCGCAGGCAATGGTCGATCACTGACAGCAGGCAGTTCGCATCGGGTGGCAGGTACACCCGTATGACCTCGGCCTTCTTTGACATGACGTGGTTGATGAATCCGGGATCCTGATGGGTGAAACCGTTGTGATCCTGGCGCCATACATGCGAGGCAAGCAGATAATTCAGCGAGGCGATCTTGCGCCTCCAAGGCAACTGCGCCGTGACTTTCAGCCATTTCGCGTGCTGATTGAACATCGAATCGATGATATGGATGAACGCCTCGTAGCAGTTGAACAGGCCGTGCCTCCCGGTCAGCAGGTAGCCCTCGAGCCAGCCTTCGCACTGGTGCTCACTGAGCATCGAGTCCAGCACGCGTCCGGCTGGGGCAAGAAATTCGTCGTCCGGCAAGGTCGCGGCATCCCATTGGCGCTCGGTCGTTTCAAACAGAGCTCCCAAGCCGTTGGAGAGCGTCTCATCCGGACCGAAGACGCGGAAGTTTCGCTGCTCCTGGTTCAACTTCGCGACGTCACGCAAAAAAGGCCCAAGCACACGCGTGTCGCCGATGCCGGGCACGCCGGGCATTGGCACGGCCGCCGCGTAGTCGCGGAAATCCGGCATTCGCAGATCGCGCAGCAGCATGCCGCCGTTGGCGTGGGGATTGGCGCCCATCCGCCGCTTGCCGCCGGGCGCCAATTCGGCCAGCTCCAGTTTCAGGCGACCCTGCTCATCGAAGAGCTCCTGTGGCCGGTAACTCCTCAACCAGGCTTCCAGCAGCGCGAGATGATCGGGATGAGTTGCCGGATGCAGCGGCACCTGGTGCGCCCGAAACGTACCCTCGACCTGCTTGCCATCGACGATCTTCGGGCCCGTCCAGCCCTTGGGCGAGTTGAGTACGATCATGGGCCAGCGCGGCCGGGTGAGATCGCCGTTGACGCGGGCGTCCTGCTGGATGTTCTTGATTTGCTCCACGACTGACTCGAGAGTCGCGGCCATGGCCTCGTGCATCAGCGCCGGTTCGTGCCCTTCGACGTAGTACGGCGTCCATCCATAACCGCGGAGTAACTGATCCAGTTCCTCGCGGGTGATGCGGGCGAGGATTGTCGGATTGGAAATCTTGTAGCCGTTCAGGTGCAGGATCGGCAGCACGGCGCCATCGGTGGCGGGATCGAGAAACTTGTTGGAATGCCACGCGGTCGCGAGCGGCCCTGTCTCCGCCTCGCCGTCGCCGACGACGCAGGCGACGACCAGATCGGGGTTGTCGAACACCGCTCCGAACGAGTGACTGAGCGAGTAACCAAGCTCGCCCCCCTCGTGGATCGAGCCAGGCGTCTCCGGCGACGCGTGGCTGGGAATGCCCCCGGGAAACGAGAATTGAAGAAAGAGCTTCTGCAGCCCGGCCTCATCCTGGCTGATGTCCGGATAAATCTCGGTGTACGTGCCTTCAAGATAGGTATTGGCTACGACGGCCGGACCACCATGCCCGGGCCCCGAGACGTAGATCATGTCGAGGTCGTATTTCTTGATGACCCTGTTCAGGTGCACATAAATGAAGTTCTGTCCGGGCGTAGTGCCCCAGTGTCCCAGCAACATGCGTTTCACATCCGCCAGTGCCAGCGGCCGCTTCAGCAGCGGGTTGTTGTAGAGGTAAATCTGGCCGACCGAGAGATAGTTCGCTGCGCGCCAATAGGCGTCCATCCGGTGGAGCAGATCGGGCTCGAGTGTGCCAGTTTTCATGGTTCAAGCTCTCCCTCAACTAACTGCAGCAGCCTTTGGAACCGTCCTCCGCTTTGGCGCCGGCCGGGGCGGACAGGAACCTTGCCCGGCAGTGCTCGCAGCAGAAGTAGAACGTCTTCCCATTGCACTCTGCGTGGAGAGCAGTCGCCAGATCCACAGTCATTCCGCACACGGGATCTTTAGTAATGGATGTCGCTTCTTTCATGGTGATGCCTCTTTGCTGGTTGTGGTCGCCGCGTTGGCTTCGGAACTGGGTCTGGGTTCGGGCTTGGGCCCGGTTTTCAACTTCAGCATTCGCGCGTTGACGGCAACTATCACCGTGCTCGCGGACATGAGCACCGCGCCCAGCGCGGGAGTGAGGAGCACACCCCACGCGTAGAGGGCACCGGCCGCGAGCGGAAGTGCGACGACGTTGTAGCCCGTCGCCCAGAGCAGGTTCTGGATCATCTTCCGGTACGTGGCGCGGGAGAGCTCCAGGATGGAGACGACATCCATCGGATTGCTCCGCACCAGAATCACGTCGGCGGTTTCGACGGCCACATCGGAACCGGCTCCAATGGCGATGCCCAAGTCAGCCTGTGCCAGCGCCGGAGCATCGTTCACACCGTCGCCAGTCATGGCCACGAGCACGCCCCTGGCCTGGATCTCCTTTACTTTCGCGGCCTTGTCCTGGGGCAGGACTTCGGCGAAGTATTCGTCCAGCCCGACCTGCTCCGAAACCCATTTCGCCGTCGCCTTGTTATCGCCTGTCAGCATCAGGCAGCGGATGTCGAGTGCCTTGAGTGCAGCGATGGCCTGCTTAGCCTCGGGTCGAACAATGTCGGCGAGCGCTATCGCTCCTTTCAACTTTCCGTCCACGAGGACGAACACGACTGTCTTGCCTTGCGCTTGCAGCGGCTCGATGCGCTTGTCGCCGGGCTCGATATTCTGTTCGCGAAGGTAGCCGGGACTCACCACCTTGATGTCCTTGCCCTCGACACGACCCTCGGCGCCCTTCCCCGTGATGCTCTTGAAGTCTTCGACAGGCAACTTCTTCTCCGACGCGGCGGCGATGGCCTTGGCGATGGGATGTTCGGAATTTGCGTCGACGGACGCCGCGTAACCGCGCAGCGTCTCTTCGCTTATGTCCTCGGCCAGTATCAGCGTGTCGGTCACCCCGAATCGGCCCTCGGTCAGCGTGCCGGTCTTGTCGAAGATGATGGCCCGCAGCTTTCTGGCGGCCTCGAATGCGACTCGACTCCGAATGAGCAGACCGTGCTTCGCGGCGAGGGCCGTCGAGACGGCCACCACC
>JBGTLY010000206.1:0-14814 GCA_041743865.1 Woeseiaceae bacterium | reverse complement strand
GGCAGCGCGCACGATGCGGCGCCACACGAGTGACGAGGGCTCGATTGGCGCGAGCGACCAGGCCGATGGCAGCAACATCGCTTCCAGTCGGTATACGCTCGCAGCGGCCTCGGCGCTGTCATCGACGATCCGGCCGAAGCGCCGCCGTGCACGGCGGCTCATCGTGCCGAGTACAAAGCGTTCGCTCAACCCATCGAGCTTTTCGGATTCCAGGTAATTCATCCCCGCATGCACACCTTGAGTTTGCCGAGTCCCCGGCGAATCCAGCTCTTCACGGTGCCGAGCGAATGTTCGATGCGCTCTGCGATTTCACGGAAGGTCAGGCCGTCGAGATAGGCCAGGCGGATGCACGCCGCCGCCTCGGCATTGAGCTGTCCCATGCAGTACACGAGCCGTTCCGCCGTCTGGCCGGACTCGGTCTCGGCACTGCCCCCTGATTCCTGGCCGAGCACGGCGCGGATATCGCGCGCGCCGTCGCCAATGACTTCCGCATCCCGGCTGCGGCTGCGGATGACATCGAGCGCTCGGCGGCGCGCGATCGTCGTAATCCAGGTTTTCGCCGCGGCGAGCGACGGGTCGAAGGCCGCCGCCTTGTTCCACGCGATCACCATGGTTTCCTGCAGCACATCCTCGGCCAGGAAGCGATCGCGCAGCATGCGCATCAGGAACGCAAGGACCGCGGGCGCGGTCGCATCGTAAAAGCGCCGGAATGACGCCTCGTCGCCGCTGCCGGCGCGCTGCATCAGCTCATCGAGTTGGTCGTCCGGCCTGTCGGTCATACCCGCGTGTGTCTCCTGCCGTCCTACTGGCTTTTACGTGTGAAACGTTCGTGCGGTTGCACTCTAGCGCAAAAAAATTCGGTCATCACGCATCCGGATGGCGGTTTGCCTCGTATAAGGAGTGAGACGCGCGGCCGACGTCGCGCGAACATAATGATTTATCTGGAGAAATACGAATGAAATACACTAAAAGAGCGACCGGTGTGGCGGTCGGACTCGCGCTCGGCGGCGTCGCGCTCGCGTCCAGTCACCGCGAGGCACCGATGATCACGGAATTGCCGAAGGTCGACGGCACCGACTTTTACATGTTCTCGAGCTACGAACCGGGCCGCGAAAGTTACGTCACCCTCATCGCGAATTATATTCCGCTGCAGGACGCCTACGGCGGCCCGAACTATTTCGCTTTGGACGACGACGCCGTCTACGAGATCCACATCGACAACGACGGCGACGCCGGCGAAGACATCACCTTCCGCTTTCGCTTCGCCTCCGAAACGAAGGGCATCACCCTGCCCATTGGCGGCGAAGACGTCGCTGTGCCCCTGAAACAGGTGGGCGGCATCGGGCCGACGGCGGCGGACACCGACAACCTCAACGTCATCGAAAGCTTCTCGGTCGACGTCGTGCAGGGCGATCGGCGCACAGGCACGAGCGATGCGGTCACGAATGCATCCGATGGCAGCACCACCTTCACGAAGCCGGTCGATAACATCGGGCAAAAAACCCTGCCCGACTATGCCGCCTATGCCGAGGACCATATTTACGAGGTGAATATCCCGGGCTGCGGCAGCGGCCGCGTGTTCGCCGGCCAGCGCCGTGAAGGCTTTGTGGTCAACCTCGGCGAAACCTTCGACCTCATCAACACGAACCCGCTCGGGCCGGTCGACGGCGAAACCAATACGCTCGACGACAAGAACGTCACCTCGCTTGCCATCGAGGTACCGGCGAGCTGCCTCGTCGGCGCCGAGCCGGTCATTGGCGGCTGGACGACGGCGAGCCTGCGCCAGGCACGGATCCTCAACCCGAAGCCGAACATGCGCGGGCCGGCCATTCACGGCGGTGCCTGGACCCAGGTGTCGCGCCTCGGTTCGCCGCTCGTCAACGAGGTCGTGATCGGGCTGCCGGACAAGGACCGCTTCAGTGGCAGCCAGCCGGCCGACGACGGCCAGTTCGCCACCTACGTCACCAACCCGACGCTGCCGGCACTCATCGAGGTGCTGTTCGGTGTCGAGGCGCCGACCGCATTTCCGCGCGAGGACCTCGTGCAGGCCTTCCTCACCGGCGTGCCGGGTCTCAACCAGCCGGCAAACGTCGTGGCATCCGAGATGTTGCGGCTCAACACCGGCGTCGCGCCGGTTGCCGCCGCCCTGCAAAATCCGCTCGCGGTACTCGCGGGCGATACCGCAGGCTTCCCGAACGGCCGCCGGCCGGGTGACGACGTAGTGGACATCGCGCTGCGCGTGGCGATGGGCGTACTGCTGCCGGAAGCGGACGCACCGGCCGGCGCCCTGCCGTACACCGATGGTGCCTATGTCGACGCGAGCTTTTTCGACACCGCGTTTCCCTACCTGAAGTCGCCGTTGCCGGGTTCGCCGAGCGAAGCGGCCGAAGACATGGGAGGCATGTGATGAAAATGTGCCGACACTTCCTGTTCGCCGGGTTCGCCGTCATCGCCCTCGCCGCGTGCGACAACGATGACGACAACCCGATGAGCGGGCCGCCGCCAAATCCGCCGCCGCCTGCTGCGACCGACTTCTCGGAGTTCGTGCGGGAGCAGTTCGCGGCGACGGCGGATGACACGGATCCCGTCGGGGTGGACGAAACGGAATTCGACTTCAGCGAGGACCCGATGGCGTACGACGACCTGTTGCAATGAGCTTGCGGCAGTGACCCGGGAGGACCCGCCGGCGGCTGCTGGCGGGTCCTTTACTCGTTCTCGCAGCCACGGCCGGCATCGTGCTGCTCGCAAGGCTGACCGTCATGCCGGCGCTCTTGGCTGTGACTTACGCCCTCACGACGGCAACGACGATGGCGACCGGTTCCGTCCGCGCCGGCCGTCTAACCTGGCACCCAGACCAACAAGAACGATCCCGTGAGGTGCCTTATGAGACTGAAGCTCCGCGTATTTTCCCTGCTCGCCATCGCCTTGTGCGGCATGTCAGCGCAGGCCGGCGACGTACCGACGGCGTGCGAACGCAGCGCCGAAAAGATGGCATACGCGTGCCATTTCGGCGCCGCCGATGACTTTTTTGAAACGTCCGCAAAATGCAAGCATATCGATGACGCGGTCGATCGTGCCGGGTGCAACGAGGAAGCGAATGCGGATCGTCGCGACGGGAATGAGGAGTGCCGGGAGGTACGGCACGCGCGGCTCGATGCCTGCGAGCTCCTCGATGAACGCCGCTACGGCCCCGATCCACTGGCCGACAGCGGGTCGTTCATCGATCCCGACGACATTCCGTCCTTGTACCCGCCAAACCCCTATGTGTCGCTGCAGGCCGGACACACATTCGTCCTGTCGGCGGATGACGGTGAGGAAACCGTCGTCGTGTACACCACGGATGAGGTCCGCGAAATCCTGGGCGTAGCCTGCCGTGTCATCGTCGATATCGCGCTCGAGACGTCGATCGAAGACGGCGAAGTGGAATACGAGGCTGTCGAAGTCACCGATGACTGGATGGCGCAGCGTATGAACGGCGACGTCGTCTACTGCGGAGAAGTCGCGCGCAACTACGAAGACGGCGTGCTGCGTGACCTGGACGGCTCGTTCGAAGCCGGCAGGGACTACGCGAAGTCGGGCGTGTTGTTCCTGAACGATCCCGTCTGGGGCCTCGCGCATCGCCAGGAATTCGCTCTGGGCGAGGCCGAGGACATCGTCCAGTACCTGGATCTCGCAACGGCGCCGACGCCTGCGGAAGGCGGCGACAACCCGGCATTCCCCTGCCGCCCCGACCTTTGCGTAAAGGCTACGGAGTTCGCGCCGCTGGAACCGGATTCCAGCGAGTACAAGTATTACCTGCCGGGCACCGGTTTTGTTCTCGCGGTGGAGCTCGAGGACGGTGAGCTCACCGGCGGCCGCGAAGAACTGGTCTGCGTCGGCGACTCCCTCGACATCCTGGGTGACCCAGCCTGTGCGATCGACGATGTGGATAGCCTGCTCGCAGAACTCTGCAGCCTCTCCCCGGCAGCATTCTGCCCGGACGACTGACCGGCAGTGTTATCGCCGGCAGAGCAACTCGCCGGCAAAGCGATTGGCCGGGGCGCCGCACACGAGGCGCCCCGGCTTTTCATGCAAGCCGCACCCCAGGCCGGCGTCAGAACTCCCAGCGCACGCCGAATGCCGGCAGCAGGGGAAGCCAGTAGTCGAGCCCGCGCTCGAGCGCGGGTTCCCCGGTCGCGTCGTCTTCTTCCAGGTCCCAGTCCAGGCAGCATTCGTTGTCCCGGTTGGTGAGATTGGAAACCTCGATGAAGGCCGTCAGCCGGCCGTGCCGCAATTGCCACTGGCGGGCGATTCGCGCATCGAGGCTGAAATAGCTGTCGTATCGGCCGCTGTTGCGCGGGCCGGGAACCGCCAGGTAGACGTTTTCGCCGTCGTCATCGACGCCGTCCGCTTCGAGGCTCAGTTCCGTCAAGGGCCAGCCGGTATGCAGGTTGGCGGCAACGGAAAAATCCCATGCGTCCCGGCGCCATCCCAGGCCGGCCTGGAATGCATGCCGCTGGTCCCAGCTGCGCGGTTCGTCTCGTCCATCGATGTGGTCGACGGCCTCTGACCATGTGTAGCTCAGCCCCCAGTGCAGCTCTTGAACACGGCGATCCAGCGATATCTCGATACCCTGCGTTTCCGCGCCGACAGGATCGAGCCGGATGCGGTCCGGTTGGATCTCCGGGATGAGACCGAGCGGATCGTACAGGTTCTCGAAGCGGGGTCGTACGGATGCCATCGTCTTACGGAAGGCCTCGATACGCAGCGCGTAAGGTTTGTCGAATGCGTGAGTCAGTCCCAGGATGAAGTGATCGGCGCGCTGTGCGGGCCAGAAGGTGCTGATACCGTCTTCCACCTGCAGTTCGTGCAGGTCCTGCGCCTGGTGGTACCGACCCCAGGACAGCCGCAGGTCGGTGGCGTCGCCCAGCTTTCGGAGCAGCACGAGTCGGGGGCTGAGCTGGGAATCGGCGGCAACGCCGGTGTACGTCTGGTCGTCCCAGCGCAAGCCCCATTCCAGCACGGTTCGCTCACCGAAACGCCAGCGATCCGCGAAGTACAGCGCATAGGCGGCGCCCTCCGGGTCCGCCTGGATGGCCGTCGTCCGGGTATCCGGCAGGCCGGGATACAAGGCCGAAAGGCCGGCATAGTGCGCGGCATTGGCATAATCGTAGCTCGCACGGCCGAACTTCGCCTCGATGCCCCAGTGCAGTACGTGCCGCTC
Source organism: Woeseiaceae bacterium (assembly GCA_041743865.1). Taxonomy (GTDB): domain Bacteria; phylum Pseudomonadota; class Gammaproteobacteria; order Steroidobacterales; family Woeseiaceae; genus UBA1847. The sequence goes on along the minus strand of JBGTLY010000206.1, from coordinate 9,611 downwards.
CGAGCCGAGGTACGTGAAGTCCTGGCGGAATCCGGTCTGGTTCGACACGCGCCGGTCGCGGACGAATCCGACGAGCTTTTCTTCATCCGCCAACTCGCCCTGGCGGGCGTTGTCGAACGACACCACCGACAGTACCGTCTTGCTCGACAGCGTTTCAGACCAGCTATTGTCGAGCTGAGCCCAGACCTGCAGGTTGCGCGTGTCGCTGCCAGCCTGCTCCAGTTCCTCCGGTTGCGGTTCGAGGATGATGTCGATCTGGTCCCGCGCGTAAAGCACGTTGACCGCAAGCGTCGTCGTCGGCGACCAATCCGCCGCGACCCGGGCGAACACGTCGTAGTAAGCCGGCGAGCCGTATTCAGGATCGATGACGAGATCGAGATTGCCGCGTCGCGCGGACAGGAGCCAGTGCAGGTTGGCGCGGCTGCCGCTGGTGAGGAGGGAGGTGTTGAATACGCTCAGGCCCAGCTCGGTATGGCCCTCGGGTGCGGGCACGAGCGACTCCATCAGGACCATCCCGCTCATCCGGTCGCCGTAGCGAACGGGAAAACCGCCCGTGTAGACCTCGACGCCGTCAATGGCCCGGGCATCGATCGCGCTGAATATGCCCTGGTAGTCGCGTATGTGAAACGGATCGAACAGTCGCTGACCGTCCAGCATGATACCGATTTCCGACTCCTCGCCGCCGCGCAGATGAGTCTTCGCCGACACGCCGCTGGCGGCCGCACCGGGCAGTCGCTGTATCGCCCGGAGCGGGTCGTCGCCGATGTCAGGAAGGGACTCGATCGTCGACGCATCGAGCCGGTACCGGGAACTGGCAACGGCACTTGGAATTTCATAGCGGCTTGCGGACACTGCGACGACTTCAAGCGGCGGCGGCACCGCCGCCGGACCGGTGCCGGTGGCAGCCGGGAAGGATGGCGCTGCACGGACTACGAGATAGACACCGGATTCGCTGCGCACGGTAAGGCCGTGCGGGGCCAGGATTTCCCGGGCAATTCCGACGGCGTCCGCCGAGTCCGGCTCCGCAACGACCATGAGGTCAAGGGTAACGAGATTGGAACTGTAGACAAAGGGATGACCTGCATCGCTGAAGCTCTCCAGGACTTCGGCGACGGCTCGGCCCTCGTAGGCCTCGGCTCTCGCACCCGCCGGCGCCGCGAGCAGGCCGGCAAGCAACATTAACGCCAGCTTGGTTTTCCTAATTCCTGGTCCCTCGTTCCGTGGTGCTGATCATGATCTCGCCGCGATTTCGGTCGATGACGTAGCCGAGGTCGGTCGTCATCAGTCGCAGCCGGAGCTCCGTGAGCGGGTCGGCTTCAATCGCGCCCAGCAAGGTCGTGGTATCAGCGATTCGGTTCGCGTCCTCGTTCGCATAAATGATGCGATATCCTGTTTCGGCCGCGACCCAGCCGAGGAATTCGCGGAGGCTCCTGCCGTCCACGTCTGCACGGCTTCCCAACGCTTCGGTCCATGCCCAGGCGGAGCCGTAGCCGGGCAGGCTCGCCTTTGCAGGCTGCGAACGGCCCTGCAGTATCACCTGCCGCCCCGCCGTCGCTTCCGCATCGAAATAGCGGCCGTCGATCCTGACCTTGCCGCTGCGCACGCTGACGACCAGCCGGTCATCCCGGACCTCCGCCATGTAACGGGTGCCGACGTGCCACACGGCACCTTGTCCGGTTTCCACCCGCAAATCCACGCCGCTGCCATAGGCCTCCGAGTCGAAATAGAGGCGTCCGTGCTCGAGATAAACCGTTTCGACACCGTCGAAACGGATGCGAGTGTTCTCGTCGATCCTTAAAGACGCAGCGTTCTGCCAGCGCAGTCCGACGCCCCCCCTGGCGCCGGTCTGTATGACCTGACCGGTCCGCAATGCGTCGTCGGACAAAGCCATGAGGGCTGCGTCCGGGCCGACGAAGTGCACGGGACCCTGCCTCACTTCGACTCGCGCAAGTTCCGCCGGCACCGGCGTCATGCCGCCCTGAAACAGGATGAATACGGCGATGGACAGGAGCACCGTGGCCGCGGCGGCGAGCGTCCGGAACCGCACGCGGGCGCGTTTGGCCCTGACCACGGTTTGCCAGTCTCCATGTACGGCCGCGCGCACCCGCTCTGCTTCGACCTGCGGGGGCACGGGACGCGTTACGGCGAGTTCCAGCAGCGTCTCCACCGGGTCCGCAGACTCCTCCATCGAATCGCCATCCCTAGTGCTCATGATTTCACCCACTTCGTTTCCTCGACCAGCACCGCACCGAGCGTACGATACACATCCGCGAAAGCGCGCTTGGCCCTGGCCAGCAGGGATTGCGCCGCCTCGGTCCCGATATGCAGGCGTGACGCGATCTCCTTCACACTGTGTCCCTCGATATATTTCCATTCGAGCACGTCGCCATACTGCGGCGGCAGCCGGTCCAGCGCCACCTGTATGAGTCGCAATGTCTCCGCGCGGCGATAGTGTTGTTCCGGCCCCATCCGGGCCGGGGCCTGCAGTGAGTCCACGGCGGCCCGCACTTCGATGCTGTCTTCCATCAGCACGACATGGTCGCGATAGCGGTTGTGTTGCTTGAGCCAGTCGCTGATCTCGTGCCGGCAGATAGCGCACAACCAAGTGAACAGCGCCGACTCGGCGCGGTACGTGTGCAATTTCCGGACCGCCAGGCTCAGCGTGTTCTGCACGACCTCCGCTGTCGCATCCAGGTCGCTGGGCAAGCGGGCCGATGCAAAACGGTAGAGCCTCGCGAAGTTTTCCTCGAAAAATGCCGAGAACGCCCGCTCGTCTCCGGCAAGCAGTTGTTTTACAAGCTTTTCGTCGCTGAGGTAGATCGGCATTGTGTCGCGTTCCTGTCCCTGCCAGTTTAGACGGGCAGCCGCGCGATTACCGGTCGCCGAAGGGGCCCCAGATCCGCGTCTGTTCGAAGCCGTCCGGCTACCCGCCGCCGGAACTCGGCAAGCGGGTTTACGGGCGAGTGACGGTCGCGGCGGCGAGTCCAGGAGTTACTGCTGGCGCGTCCCGAAACCTGAGGTCGCTTTGCGAATCACGTCGAGGCGAAGCTCGAGTGGCGATGCAACGAGCGCCACTGTTACAGGATGTGACAATTCTGTTTTCACCCATCGGTATCGTAATATCCGCACGGCAAAAAGACCCCGCGCCGTGGTTGCAAGGGCGATGGGCCATTGCCAGAAGGAACGGCGACCATTGAAGTCGACTTCGGGTACAAGGGCGCAGCCGGTGAAATGGGCAAGGGCGCGGACCTGACACTGAAGATCAATGGCAACAAGGTCGCCGAGGCAAGCATGGACGCCACGGTACCGGCGCGCTTTGGTATCGACACCTTCGGCATTGGCGAAGACAGCGGGCAGCCGGTTACAGATGCCTACCAGGTTCCGTACCGGTTCACAGGCAGCATTGAGAAAGTGGTCACTGATATCAACTAAAAATGCGCACGCGCGCACGTCGCCGGCCGGGTGCACGCCGCATCAGAAGACAAAAACATAATTCGAGAGGGTGAAACCATGAAGCAGACCCAGCAAATAACGAACCCAATGCCCCTGACCCGTTCCACCAGCATAGTCGCGATGGCTTTACTGGCCGCTGCTTGCGGACAGGATGCGCCCGAACTCCCGGCCGATGCCATGGAGTCGGCCACGGACGCTACACCCAGTGTTCTCATAACACCGCCAGCCAGGTCGAATGCCTATCCCGACCAGGCCTATTTTGGTGACACCCACGTTCACACCGGCTGGTCGGCCGACGCGGGACTGGACGGTGCGATCCTCAGTCCGGATGACGCCTATCGTTTTGCGCTCGGCCAGCGCATCAAGTCGAACACGGGCATGGACGCTCAACTCCAGCGACCCTACGACTGGTTCATGGTCACGGATCATTCCGACGGCATGGGCACAGTCAACGAGATTGTCGCGGGCAACCCGGAGATGCTGGCCAACCCGACGCTCAAGAGCTGGAGCGAAGCCCTGAATTCAGGCGACGAGGAACGTGCGGCTGCCGCCAAAAGCGAGCTCATCGTGATGCAATCCGAAGAGCGCCTGCCGCCGGAAATGATGGATCCCAAGTGGATGGAATCGGCCTGGGACAAGACCATCGATGCCGCCGAGAAATACAATAAGCCCGGCGAATTCACGACCTTTATCGCCTATGAGTGGACCGTGAATGCCGACGGCGGCAACAACCTGCACCGTAACGTCATTTACCGGGGCAGCGCGGAAAATGCCCGCAAGATGCTGCCCTTGACGACTTTCAAGAGCCAGGACCCCGAGACCCTCTGGGCGTGGATGGCGAACTACGAACAGCAGACGGGCGAAAAGCTGCTGGCCATTCCGCACAACGGCAACATGTCCAATGGCCGGATGTTTGAGGAACAACGTTTCGATGGCTCGCCGATGACGGCGGAATGGGCAGAACAGCGGCAGAAGTACGAGCGACTGTACGAGCTCACCCAGATCAAGGGTCAGAGTGAATCGCACCCGTTTCTCTCGCCGAACGACGAGTTTGCGTCCTGGGATCTCTGGGACCGCGGCAACCTGATCGTGAAACCAAAGCCGCACGGCAACGACGACTACCAGTACGAGTACTGGCGCGAGGCCTTGAAGTCCGGCCTGCGACTCGAAGACCAACTGGGTATGAACCCGTTCAAGTACGGTGCGAATGCGGCGACCGACACCCATACGGGTATTTCCGCGACCGAGGAAGACAATTTCTTTGGCAAGTTCAAGACCGTCGAACCCAACAATGTAGAGCGCTGGAGCTTCCCGCTGCTGCAAGGCCCGACTGATACGTACTGGGGCTGGGAACAGGCGGCCTCAGGTGTCATGGGTGTGTGGGCCGAGGAGAATACTCGCGAAGCGATCTGGGATGCGATGTATCGCAGGGAGACATTTGCCACCTCCGGCCCGCGTATGAAGCTGCGCTTTTTCGCGGGCTTTGATTTTTCGAAAGCCGATCTCGACGGCGACATCGTGGCCAATGCCTACACCAAAGGCGTGCCGATGGGCGGAGACCTCGGGCGTGGCCCGGACGGGAAGTCGCCAGCCTTCATCGTCATGGCGATGAAAGACCCGGAAGGCGCCAACCTCGATCGCGTGCAGATCGTCAAGGGTTGGGTGGATGCGGGTGGCGGAACCCATGAGAAAATCTACGACGTCAAATGGTCGGGGGACCGCAAGGCGGATGCCAAGGGCAAATTGCCGCCGGTTGGCAACACGGTGAACACGGAGGATGCGAGCTACTCGAACTCAATCGGCGCACCCGAGTTTAGTGCTGTCTTCACCGATCCTGATTTTGACCCGGCGGTCAAAGCCGTTTACTACGTCCGTGTACTGGAGATTCCAACGCCGCGCTGGACCTTGTACGACAAGGTGCGTAACGGCGCCGAGCCCGGTGATGAAGTACCACTGGTGCACCAGGAACGCGGCTTCTCGTCGCCCATCTGGTACACGCCGTAAAGGAGAAAATCGAGAGAATGCCAGGGAGGCCTGTAGGAACGGCTGTCACCCGCGAATGAGACGAGGCTGAACTGAACGACGTCCTTATCGCGGCCGGATCGGAGGAAGACTCATTCGCGGGCGGGCTTCGGTTCGCCTACGGTTCTGTCGCAGACGAACCCACTTACAACCAAAATGACAGGTGCGTTCGATGCATTGCGAATCGCTCCCCTTACGCCTGTTTGTGGGATGTTTATTTGCTTTACCTGCGCAGGCGCAAAGTAAGCGGTTGACGAACGGCACCCTGTTTTTCTGATTGCGGATCGCTCACGCTCATTCCTTGTCTAACACCTTCGCATTCATGAGTACTCCCTGGGGCTTATCGGACGACAGGATTAAATCGAACCATGTCGATCGGTCAAATTGATCAATGGGAGAGTGATTACAATTATTTCAAGGCACTGTCCCTGTCTTCCGTGCATCCGAAAGGGCTTTTCATACGTATACTTCAGAGACGTCCGTCAGGACACCCGGCGGACACGCCGACCGGGATCAGGACCAGGTTACAACAGGAAACGTTTGCATGCTCTGCCGTTGTGGGAAACCCGCCCTCTTTGCTCTGTGTGCCGCAGGATTCGTCGGACCCGTGCCCGCATTCGCCCATGAAGGCCAGTCGGAACTGATCGAGGAACTCGTCGTCTACGGCCGGTCGCAACAGCTCGTCGGCGTTGCGGACGCGGCCTCCGAGGGCGTTGTGGGCTACGACGATCTCGAGCTGCCGCCGCTCTTGAGAGTGGGTGAACTCGTGGAATCCGTCCCGGGCATGGTAGCGACCCAGCACTCCGGCACGGGCAAGGCAAACCAGTATTTCCTGCGCGGCTTCAATCTCGATCACGGGACCGACTTTTCCGCCTACGTGAACGGTGTCCCGGTCAATATGCGCACACACGGCCACGGGCAGGGCTATCTCGATCTCAACTTCCTGATCCCCGAGCTGGTGGAAACCGCGACCTATCGCAAGGGAACCTATTCGGCCGAAGTCGGCGACTTTTCGTCGGCCGGTACGGTGAGTTTTCGCTATCGCGATGAACTGGATGAAAAGCTGCTCGGCGTGACTGTAGGGACCTTCGACTACTGGCGTGCGCTGGCCGCGGGGAGTGTGCGTGCCGGCGGCGGTGTTGTTACCGGTGCCATTGACCGCACGGCATACGCGGGGCCATGGGATCTAGACGAGGACCTGGGCCAGACGCGTGTGTACGTCGGCTGGACCGGCGAGCTCGCTGACGCCGACGCGCGGCTCGCCTTCTCCGGCTACTCCGGCGACTGGGCATCCACCGACCAGGTACCCCGGCGCGCCGTCGCCTCGGGCCTGATCGATACGCTCGGCTATATCGACCCCGATCTCGGCGGTTCCACCGGCCGGTACGAGCTGAATGCGTCGCTCGACTTCCGGACCTGGCGCGCCCTTGCTTACGTCATCGACTATGAGCTGGCTTTGTATTCCAACTTCACCTATTTGCTGGACGACCCGGTAAACGGTGACGAATTCGAGCAGACGGACCGGCGGCGGGTTTATGGGGCTCGCCTCGACGGCGAGCGCCGAATCGAAAGCCTGCCATGGCCTGCCGCATTCCGCTGGGGCGTCGATACGCGCTTCGATGCTATCGCCGAAGTCGGCCTTTACCGTACGGCCGCGCGGCAACGGCTTTCGGCGGTCCGTACCGACAACGTCGACGAAGCTTCGGCCGGTGGCTACGGGGAGATCGGGTTCGTATTGACCGACGCCTTGCGCGCGACGGTCGGCCTGCGCGCCGACTATTTCAACTGGGACGTCAATGCGCTTCGTGAGCCGAACAATGGCAATGGGAGCGACACGATCGTGAGTCCGAAGCTGAACCTGGCATACCGCGTTAGCGATGGCATGGAACTCTACGCCAACTGGGGGCGAGGCTTTCATTCGAACGACGTGCGCGGCGCGACGATTTCCATCGACCCCGCAAGCGGCGAGCCGGCTTTGCCGGTGGACCCGCTGGCGCGTTCGGACGGTGCCGAGGCGGGCGTCCGCTTCGAACGGGGCTCGGGCTTCAACGCGACCCTCACCGGCTTCTGGCTGGAGCTGGATTCGGAGCTTGTATTCGTCGGCGACGCGGGTACGACGGAAGCCAATGACGGCTCGAAGCGCAAGGGCGTCGAACTAGGCGCGTTCTGGCAGGTGACGGACTGGCTCGCCGGCAACTTCGCCTACACGTACACGGATTCCGAATTTGCCAGGGACCAGGGCGGCCGGCGCGATATTCCGGGCGCTATACCCGACAGCGCCGTGCTCGGCTTTACCGGCGCCTGGGAGAACGGCATTTTCGCAAGCCTGCGGGTGCGTTATCTCGGCAGTGCGTCGCTCGTCGAGGACGGTTCGGTCGAATCCGGCTCATCCACGCTCGTGAACGCGGGCATCGGCCGGCGCTGGGACCGATTCGAGCTCAGACTCGATGCCTTCAACCTGCTGGACTCGGACGACAGCGACATCAGCTACTTCTTCGCGTCACGTCTCGAGAGCGAGCCGGCGAACGGGATCGAGGACCTGCACTTCCATCCGCTCGAGCCGCGGTCGCTGCGGGCGACGCTCACAATGCACTGGGACTGACGCGGCGCGGGAATTCAATAGCGCGCCGGTGCGCGGCAGGGATACGACGCGGCCTCTCGGAACAGAGACCTGCGATCCGAGCCATCCTGTTCAGTCGACAAGCCGGTCGTTTGTCGAGCGTTTATGAAGCGATCGGTAAGAGCCGACGGACTACCGAGTGTTTAGGGTGCGCCCCGTCAGTCGAAAGCGGCGGGCATTGGCGAGGGAGTCTGTTGCTGGCCATTGCAACGACATTTTGTGGCGCGTGTCAGGCAGACAAACAGGCTGAGCAGGCGGAATCTACAGCCGGGCAAACCGGCAACACACTACCGGCCGCAGCGGTGTCTGAGAGCAGCACAACTACACCGCAAAGTATTAAGGCGCACCGATGTCCCTCACCAATGGCTCGGGGCTGCGCCTGCCCAGTCCGCGCAGGGGGGCAAGCACTGCAACGCCCCCAGAAGGCAAATCGGCCCGCATACGCTGCGCCATTGCTTCGCTACGCATCTCCTGGAGCGCGGCTACGACATTCGCACGTCAGAGATCGCCGACGCGCGCGAGCACGGCGTCGCGGATGAGCGATCCGCTCTCGCCGTTCGTGAAGATCACGAGCGCCGAGCCCTTGTCGCGGTTGAACTGACCGAAGGTTCTGAAGCCTGAGCTGTTGGAGCCCGAGTGCATGACGATGTCGCCCTCGGCGGTGACATCGATGCTCCATCCGAGCGCGCGGTAGCTGGCCACGGATCGCGCGAGACTGGGACGTACATAGGCATTCGAGTCGTCGACGCGCAGCTCGCGCGCGAGCAGCAGTTCGATGCTCGCCGGCGTGAATGCATCGGTGCCGAGGATCTCCGGGGTCACGAGCGCCAGCATCAGGCGCGCATACTCCGTGGGCGTTGTGTAGAGGGAATAGGCGCCATTTGCCTTGCGGTACTGAGTCCTTTGCTCGAAGGAGCCGTCGTCGCGGTGACCGCTCGCAAGGTCCTCCTCGAGGGCTGCGGTCCACACGTAGCTCGTGTGCGTGAGGCCGAGGGGTTCGAACAGCCGCCGCGCGGAAAACGCGTCGAGCGACTCTCCCGTGATGGCCTCCATCGCCCGCTGCAGGAACAGGATCCCCTCGCCCGAATAGCCGTACTCCGACCCCGGCCTGAAGAGTAGCGGCAGCGGGCCGCCCATGTCGTCGTAACCCATGCGCCAGTTCGGCAGACCGGTGCGGTGCGTAAGCGCCATGCGTGCCGTGACGAGACGAAGCGCCGGCGTGTCGGGAAGGTAGTCGTGACCGAGATAGCCGACGAGCGGCACGTCGAGGCCAAGCCGGCCCTGCTGGATGAGCTGCAGGGCTCCGAGGGCGAGGATGGGCTTCGACATCGAGGCGGCCTCGAACACCGTGTCGACCGTAACGGGCTTCGTCCGCCGTGCGTCGCTCACGCCGAAGCCTTCCGCCCAGTAGAGACGCCCCTGCTGCACGATGGCGAGCGAGGCGCCAGGCACGTGATGTTCGCGCATGAGAAGCGGCACGTTCTCACGCAGCCAGGCGACGCGCGCCTTGACCTCC
>JBGTLY010000205.1:0-6902 GCA_041743865.1 Woeseiaceae bacterium | reverse complement strand
ACTGCCGGCACGATCGGCTTTGCGTACGGATCCACGAACGTCGACTTCGCAATCGACGTCAGCGGCAGCGAACTGATCCTTTCGCCTGCACAAAAGCTCCTGCCGCTGACCGAATTCCGCCTACAGCTGTCGACCGATCTTCGCGGCGCCGCGGGCGAACGTCTCGAGGACGCCATCGAGCTCGTCTTCGAGACCGGCGACGGTGACTGGAGCGCAGATATCGCCATCGACGCACCGGGTGGCCCCGAGAACGGTGCACGGATCGTTTACGACAGAAGGGGCAATGCGCTGGCCGTGTGGTACCAGGAAGTTTCCGGGACCACGTACCTGTGGGCCAACTACTTTGAAGCAGACAGCGGCTGGGGGACCGCGGAGCTGGTCGAACACAACGATGTCGACTTCTACGTCGACAGCCCGCGCGCCGTGTTCGATGGCGACGGCAACGCGCTCGTCGTCTGGACGCAAACCGAGGGAGACGACGGAGGCGATGTCTGGTCGAATCGCTTCGTGCCCGGCAGTGGCTGGGACACGCCGATGCTGATCGAGACCGAACCCGGGGAGGTCGTGGGTTTTGTCGAACTGGCCGGCGTCGCCGACGGCACGGCCATTGCCGTCTGGTCGCATTTCGACGGGCGGACGCTCGACATCGTGGCGAATCACTACGATCCCGCGACCGGCTGGGCGACTGTCGAAATCATCGATGCCTTGCCGGTGCGTGCCGACAACCCGCGCGTGGCCATGGACCCGGCGGGGAATGCGATCGTGGTATGGGAGCAGCCCATCGCCGCGGGTGGCACGATCGTCAAGACGGCCTACTCGACCCGATACGCGCCGGGCACCGGGTGGGAAGTTGCCGAGCCGATCAGCACCGGTGACGTCTTTTACCCAAGGTCGCTTACGATGCCGCGGGCCATGCGCTGGCCGTGTGGTTCGAAACCGACCTCGCGCGTGCGACTTCAGATGGCTTCAGCGTGTGGGGCAACCGGTTTATCGCGGCCAGCGGCTGGGCCTCGCCTGCGCGGATCAGCGATTACGGCGGACTGATCAGCACGTTCACGCCGAATCTCGCAGTCGCGCCAAACGGAGACGCGATGGCCATCTGGACACGGGCGGGTGAGGTGCGTGTCAACACGTTCGATTGAATTGTAAATACTGCAAACGCTCGCTTACTCCGACGAATTCCTGCGTGCGATTTCGAGGTCCGCCAAATGCATTGCGTTTAATATAGCGTTCAGTTTCGCCATACAGATCGGAACACCGCTATGTTCGTCCGTTCATGACCGTTGCGACCTGGTTTCTCGTCATCGGTGCCGTGCTGTTGTTCATGGCCCTGACCGCCGCTCACATTCGGAGCATGCCGGTTTCGACAGCGATCGTGTACCTACTGGTTGGCATCGTGCTAGGCCCAACCGTTGCCGACCAGTTTCGATTCAACCCGATTGAAGAATCTCTTTTTCTCGAGATCCTGACCGAAGTGGCCGTCCTGATTTCGTTGTTTGCGGCGGGTTTGAAACTTGCCGCACCGGTCGGCGACCTGGCCTGGTGGTCGCCGTTCCGGCTTGCCACCGTATCCATGGTGCTGACGGTCGGCATGATTGCCTGGGTCGCCATGTGGCTGCTCGACATGCCTCTCGGCGCAGCCGTTCTGCTCGGTGCGGTACTTGCGCCGACGGACCCGGTGCTCGCATCAGAAGTCCAGGTAAGGGGTGTGGGCGACGAGGATCGCATGCGCTTTTCCCTGACCGGGGAAGCGGGCCTCAACGACGGCACGGCGTTCCCTATGGTCATGCTCGGCCTCGGCCTTCTCGGCCTGCATGAGCTTGGCGACGGCTTCGGCCGGTGGTGGATGGTCGACGTGTTCTGGGCCTGCGCCTCGGGCGTCGCGGTCGGCGGGGCGTTGGGTGTCATCACGGCCTGGTCGATGCATAAACTGGGCAAACGCGGGCTGACCAGCGAGTTCATGGACAACTTCGCGGGCCTGGGCCTGATCGCGTTTTCCTACGGGCTGACCCACATGGTATCGGGCTACGGCTTCCTCGCCGTGTTCGCGGCGGCGTTCATGTTGCATCGGACCGAGGCCCGGCTGGACCTGCCCGCGATCAATGCGGACGCGGACGGTAACCCGGACACCAAGCCCGCCTATATGACCAAGGTCTCGCTGCATCTCGTCGAGCAGTTCGAGCGGCTGTTTGAAGTAGCGCTTCTGATACTTATCGGCGGAATGCTCTATACCGATTCCTGGCAGTGGATCTACGTGGCCTTCGCCGGCTTGCTGTTGTTCGTCGTTCGTCCGGTCAGCGTTCTCGTCGGCTTGCTGGGCAGCCGCGAATCTCCGCGGACGAAAGCGATGATTGCCTGGTTTGGCGTCAAGGGCATCGGTTCCGTCTATTACCTGATGTACGCCATACAGCACGGAGTCGAGGAATCGCTTGCGGTGACCCTCGTCTCCGTCGTTCTCGTCGTCATTGCGGTATCGGTCGTCGTGCACGGTGTTTCCGCCATGCCCTTGTTGCGGCTCTACGCAAGGAGCCAGGAGGAACGGAGCAGGGATTAAGCGAGCGGCTCCGCGCTAGCGCTGTGTGCGTTCTCGCCCATCGGTTCATCGGCGCGAATAAACAGCCATAACAAAGCGCCAACGATGGCAAACAGCGCACCGCTCATGATCGCAGCGGGCCAGCCCAGGAAGTTTGCCGTCACGGGCACCAGCATACCGCCTACGATCCCGGTGAGATTGCCGCCCGTGTTCAGGACGCCGGTGCCGACCTGTGCATGCCTTCCGGACACGGCCATGGTAGCGACCCAGATGGGCGCCTCGGTCAGCTGGTTGCAGGCAAAACAGATACAAAGTGCGGCGACGGCGACGGAGACATCGCCTGACAAGGCACCGACGCAGAGAAATACGGCCGACAGGAGGAGTCCGGCCATCGTCAGGTATTTCGGCCCGCGCCCGAGGCCCAGCCGTCGCACGAGCAAGTCGCAGATGAATCCGCCCGCGGTCGCGCCCACGGCACCGAGGATCCACAAAGCGGCGGTCAGCATGCCGGCATCCGCGGCGGAAAAGCCCTTGACGTCGACCATGTAGAAGAAGAACCAGTTGAAGAACAGGTAGAACACGTAGTTCATGCAGAAATAGCTGATCGTGATGAGCAGGATGTTCCGGTTCCGGAGCGCCCGCTTCCACGCACCGCGCTCCAGTTTTTCCTCTGCAGCTGGACGATCGGACTGGATGAGCGAGAGTTCAGCGGCAGTAATCCGCGGATGTTGTCCGGGGTCGTCCGTGACGAACCAGTACCAGACCGCCGCGACGAACACAGCCGAAGGGGCGGTCAGCAGCAATGCACCCCGCCAGCCGTAAGCTTCCGTAAGCCAGACGACGATCGGTGCCGTTGCCGCCGCGCCGAGCGTCAGGCCGGTACTGGAGAGACCGTTCGGCAGGCCCCACTGGCGAACGGGAAACCAGCTCGCAATCGTGCCGCCGATGGTCACGGGAAAAAACGGCGCATGCGCCGCGCCGACCAGGAATCGAATGACGATGAGGGAGACAACTATCGCGCCGACCGGCATGACATCCGTGCCCGGAATGACGGCAGTGGCGACCGTCAGCGCGGCCCAGGCGATAGCGATGGCCGTGATCGTTCGCCGGGGGCCGAACCGGTCGCCCAGAATGCCGCCGGGGAACTGGAACAGGGCGTAACCTGCGGCGAACGCCGAGAACACCATGCCCAGCTGGTACTCGTTCATGCCGAGGTCGTGCATCATCGTGTCACTGACGATGGACAGGTTCGTCCGCAATACGTAGGCGACGAAACTTGCGAGGATGAGGATGCCGAGCACAATCCAGCGCGTGCCTTTCACGATTTGTCCCTTGCGGCGGTTTGCGTCATGGGTGTCCGTCGGAGCGGCTGTTAGCCGCGAATTGTACGCAGCAAATCGTAGCCACGTTCAATTCGCGGGCTTGGCCCGCTCCTACAGCTCGCGGGCATGGCCCGCTCCTACGGGCGACAACATCGGCCTGGGCTTAGTGTGCCTTATCCGCCGACGCTGCACGGGCCGCCAAGTCCCGGCTGAACGGACAATGCGGCTTGCTCATCACCCGCTCGTTCGCGAGTGCCGTGGCGAGCTTGCGCTCGCCGCTTCGGATAGCCGCTTCCAGCAGTGTCCTCTGCAGAATATCTCGCTGGGCGTGACTGCCGCCGAACACGGACGCACGATAGCGGATAGGCATCAGCATATCGACGGCCGTGGCGTAGTCCTCCCGGCCGAATGCGGCAAGTCCGCGGGCGATTCGGATGCCGACCTCGCGGGTCATGTGCCCGTTCGTGTTGCTCTCTTTTGCGGCCGCCTCCATCGCGGCGACTCGACTTTCGAACGCCTTCTGCCGACCGGTGGCGGTGAAGGCGAGCAGCGCGTGCATATCGTTGAACGCATAAAAGCCCTTTTCGTCGTCATTCGCATAGATCTCCGTGAGCTCGTCCCAGCGCTGGCCCACGTCGATGCCTCGCAAGTGCAGGCGCCATAGCAGGGCTGCTGCATCGACGAGCATGAGTTGCACGGTGACGGGCTCGGGCCGCACGCCGGCGTCGTAGATGCCGAGTACCGGGTCTATCTCATCCTGGTCGAGATGGAACAGGGCCTTGTGCCACCAGTTGTGGAACTGGAAGCCATTGTCCGGCTGCGCCCAGTGCGCTTGCCGGTCCTGCATGAACGCGATGCCCTCGGCCTGGCGCGCCTGCATTTCGAGCACGTGCGTGACCGCGTGATGTGCCCAGCTGTCCTCGGGCTCGAGCGCCAGCGCGTGCCGACCGGTTTCCTCGGCCTGCGCCAGGTTGCCGCTCTCCTCGAGCCCGAACGCGTACATGCCGAGCACGAAGGCGTACCCGGTGTCGTTCCGCGTCCAGGCCGGGAGTGCGCGCGCGACGCGCCCGCGCAGGTTGTCACGATCGCCATGGTAGAAGTCGTACAGATGGCTGATCTGAATGGCCAACAGATCCCGGGGAAACTCGGCCGTCAGGCGGTCCAGTGCCAGCCGGGCACCGTCCCAGTCGCCCGTTGCCCAACCGGCGAGCACACGGGCATGGCCGCGTTCGCGTTCGTTCAAGCGCTCATTCAGGGAAACCAGTTTATCGGCGCACGCCCGCACGCCCGGGACGACGCTCCTTTCCCACATGCTGGCGAGTACGTGGCCGCGAAGGACTTGCCCCATCGCGAAGTCCGGATCGCTCGACAATGCCTCGTCGATGATCGCGACGGCATCGCCCCGATAGCTGTTGAATGCCCGCAAGGCGCGCTCGTAGGCGGCCAGGTTCTGTGAGCTGCGAGTGCTCATCTCATTGCCGTTCGCGTCGCGCATTTTCCTGCTCCCTTTCCGCTTTCTGTTTCTGTTTGGTTCTGTAGTAAAAATTTCTGTTGGAGTATAACGAGTCCTATATTCGGCTCGATGCGATGGTGGCCAGAACTTCGAGTCGCTCCTGTATCGTCGACGGGTCGTCGCGCGTCCCTGTGAGGTAGACGACACTCACGCCAAGAATGAGACGCTCAACCGCCCCATTTGCTGAACCAACGCCAAAAAGAATCGCCAAATTTCATTGCAGCAAGCCCGAATGCCCCTGCCACCAACAGCAAGATCACCAGAAAGAGCTTGCTGTCGGTAAACGCGAACGCTGCACTACCGACCCCGACGAATACTAAGCCCAAGTAAGAAACCACATCCGAACCGACTGGCTTTTGATTCAGTACTCGTCAATTCAGTTTATCCATCATTTCCTTAGAAAGGCTTCGCCCTCTATAGACAGTCGGCTTTGCCTAAGCGGTCGTTTGTCTATCATTATCGACAACGGCGCTGGACGCCAATAGCCGTCAGCGAGCTGGCCTAGCTCGACAGCCAGTCCCAATTATCCAACCGTCCAGTGAAATCGTGATATGGACTGCCCTCATAGCCGTCGAGAAACGGCTCGATTTGCAGCTCCTCGAGGACCTTCAACGTTTCAAAGACACCGCCTGTAAACTGATCTTCAAGCAGACCCGCGAGTATCTCCCGTTGAGAATGCGAAAGTGACTGAAGAAACTCGTTGACTTGGTCTTGAGCTGGAAAAGGGTCAGCGCCGGCACTTTCATTCCATATCCCGCTGCGTACCCGGTTCGGCCCGATCTGACCCTGACCTTTGCGACATTCTGCAACAAGGCGATCGATTGCTTCTCGGTACTTCTCTGACTTCACGAGTCCGTCCTCTTCCTAGCGCCCTGGGCTAACACCTGTGATTCGCGACCGTCGCGTTGGGGTCAACAGCTGCGATTATAGCTGTGTTACGCGACCGGCGGCTTCCAGGGTGCAAAGCAGAACTTCACATACTCGGAGCGCAGGTGGCGTGGTGCGGCCATAGGCGGTCGTTCATGCCGCGGCGAACAGCGCCGATATTTCGGCTCCCCGGTCGTCGGCGCCGATGTGCAGAAATAGCACATTGTTCAGTTCGACCGTCGGATGATGTGCCGTTGTTTTGGCGAACCAAAGAACCTCTTTTAGCGGCTCGTCTTCATGCCACGTCGTCATAATGAAGTCGTCGTCCGGTATGTCGCCGTAATCAAATTGCTCCAGATTCGCCAGATCGACGCTGATATCCCAAGAACTACAGGCCTTGCCCCATGCCATCATGTAAAGGCAACCACTCTCGACTAACCATCGGCTCGCTTCCGTCTGCCAGTCCGAGTTCACATCGGATTCAATTATCAGCACGGCCTTGAATGGCGAGAAGCCATCAAGCTTGGGTAGCTTGTCGCCCGGACTGAGTTGTAAATATCGTTCAGACATGGGTGCCATTGCTCGACTTCGAACCGGCCTCAACGGCTGCTTGGGGTCAGACTACGTCGTTCGAAATCATATCACTTGGCCGGCAATCTACGGCCAA
>JBGTLY010000204.1:0-4940 GCA_041743865.1 Woeseiaceae bacterium | reverse complement strand
CCGTGCGCCCTGGGCCAGTCGGCCGGCTCCGCGAGGCTCACTCGCGCGTGGCGTCGGGCCGGGACACGACCTGGTAAAACGTTTCGTCGCTGCCGATCATACCGAGGTCGGTGCGCGCCCGTTCCTCGGCCGCTTCGCGGCCGTCCTTGAGGTTCAATACCTCGGCGTCGAGAGCTCTGTTGCGGACCCTGAGTTCCTCGTTCAGCGCCTGTTGCTCTCCGACCGCTGCACGGAGCTTGAGCGTTTTCCGATACCCATCGTTTGCCAGGAACAGTTCAGCCAGCAGAGTGGCTGCGATAAAAGCGAGAATGACGAACAGGCAGCGTATGGGCGACACGCGACTTCCCCGGATCTCTACGGCACACGGACCGAGAATGCATCACGACCGGCGTACCGGGCTCTCGTGCCCAGCTGTTCCTCGATCCGCAACAGCTGGTTGTATTTCGAAATACGATCGGACCGCGATAATGAACCGGTCTTGATCTGCGTCGCGGCGGTGCCAACAGCGATGTCCGCGATCGTCGCGTCCGAGGTCTCGCCGGAACGGTGCGAAACCACGGCCGAAAAACCGGCATCAACTGCCATAGTAATTGCATCAAGAGTTTCTGATAAGGTACCGATTTGGTTAGGCTTTATCAAGATAGAATTTGCAATCTTTTCCGAGATGCCCCGAGCGAGGATCCGAGTGTTCGTCACGAACAGGTCGTCGCCCACGAGTTGCACCCGCTGACCCAGCCGGTCTGTCAGGAGTCGCCAGCCGTCCCAGTCGCTTTCATTCATCCCGTCTTCGATCGTGATGATCGGGTAGTTGTCGACGAGCGATGCGAGGAAGTCAGTGAAGCCCGCGGCATCGAAGCGCCGGCCCTCGGAGGCGAGTTCGTAGTGACCGTCGTTGTAGAATTCAGAACTCGCGACGTCGAGTCCGAGCAGGATGTCGCTCCCCGCGTTGAAGCCCGCTTTGTCGATAGCCAGCATGATCGTGTCGAGCGCCGCCTGGTTCGACGGCAGGTCCGGAGCGAAACCGCCTTCGTCGCCGACCGCTGTGTTCAGTCCCTTGGACTTGAGTACCGCCTTCAGAGCATGAAAAATTTCTGCGCCCTGCCGCAGCGCTTCGGCGAAGTTGGGTGCCGCAATCGGCAGTACCATGAATTCCTGGATGTCCACACTGTTGTCCGCATGAGCGCCGCCGTTGATGATATTCATCATCGGAACAGGCATCGTCGTGCTCTCGCCCAGGGTGGCATACAGTGGAAGGTCCCGTGCGACGGCCCAGGCTTTCGCTGTGGCAAGCGATACCGCCAGCGTGGCGTTGGCGCCGAGTCGCGACTTGTTGTCGGTGCCATCCAGCGCCAGAAGGCAGTCGTCGAGTTCCCGCTGGCTCCCGAACTCGGTGCCCAGCAATTTCCTCTGTATCTCGCCATTGACGTTGCCGACCGCTTTCAGCACCCCTTTGCCCAGGTACCGGGATATGTCGCCGTCACGTAACTCGACGGCCTCGCGCGTGCCGGTCGAAGCGCCGGATGGCACTGCGGCGCGCGCGAAACTGCCATCGGCGAGTGTCACGTCCGCCTCGACCGTCGGGTTGCCGCGCGAATCGAGGATTTCCCGACCGCGTATCTGGCTGATCCTGATCATGGATTCTCCATTGTTTCCTGCAGGTGGCACTATTGGCGTTGTTCGCCGATGCCAAATTCCGATTCCAGGTAGCCCGCCGCTTTTACGGTGCTGTCGATCGCGACGAGCGTCTCGAGCAGTGCGCCGAGGCGCCCCAGGGGCATCGCATTCGGGCCGTCGCTCAGGGCTTCGTCGGGGCGCGGATGAGTCTCCATGAAGAGTCCGGCCACGCCGGCTGCAGTGGCAGCCCGCGCAAGCACCGGGATGAATTCCCGCTGTCCACCGGAGACCGAGCCTTTGCCGCCGGGCAGCTGGACGGAATGGGTTGCGTCGAAGACGACCGGGCACCCGGTGCCGCGCATGACGGCAAGGCTGCGCATGTCCGAAACCAGGTTGTTGTAGCCGAACGAAAATCCGCGCTCGCAAACCAGAATTTGCTCGTTGCCGGTCGACCTCGCCTTGTCAACGACGTTCTGCATTTCCCAGGGCGACAGAAACTGGCCTTTTTTGATGTTGACGGCTTTCATAGTGGCCGCGACGCGCAGGATGAAATTCGTTTGCCGGCACAGGAAAGCCGGCGTCTGCAACACGTCCACGACCTCTGCCACCTCGTCCATCGGCGTGTCTTCATGCACATCCGTCAGTACCGGCACTCCGATCTGTCGCTTCACTTCCGCGAGCACTCGCAGTCCCTCCTCCATGCCCGGGCCGCGAAAACTGCCCTTCGAACTGCGATTGGCCTTGTCGAACGAGGATTTGTAGATGAACGGCACACTGAGGCCGCCGCAAATGTCCTTGAGCGTGCCGGCCACATCGAGCGCCATTGCTTCGGATTCGATGACGCAGGTGCCGGCGATCAGGAACAACGGCCGGTCATTGCCGATGTCATAGCTTCCGAGTTTCATGCTTCCGCGGCCTTGGGGAGTTCACCGCTGCGGTGCTGGCGCGCGGCGCGGATGAAACCCGTGAACAGCGGATGACCGTCCCTCGGGTTCGATGTGAATTCCGGGTGGAACTGGCTCGCGAGAAACCAGGGGTGCGACGGGATCTCGACCATCTCGACCAGGTCGTCCACGGATACGCCGGAGAAGCGCAGACCGGCTTTCTCGAGTGCCGCGCGATAGTGATTGTTGACCTCGTAGCGGTGCCGGTGTCGTTCGCGAATTGTCTGGCTGCCGTAGACCGAGGCGGCGAGTGAGCCCCTCGCAAGACGCACTTCCTGTGCGCCGAGGCGCATCGTCCCGCCGAGATTGGATGTCTCGCTCCGTTCCTCGATGACGCCGGTGGCCGTTTGCCACTCCGTAATGAGGCCGACGACCGGGTGCTGCGTCCCTCGGTCGAACTCGGTGCTCATCGCACCCTCGAGCCCGGCCAAGTGCCGTGCCGCCTCGATCACGGCGACCTGCATGCCAAGGCAGATACCGAGATAGGGTATGCCGTTCTCCCGCGCAAATCGCACGGCCTCGATCTTTCCTTCGATACCCCGGTCACCGAATCCGCCGGGCACGACGATTCCGTCCATGGACGCAAGGCAGGCGACCCCGTCGCGCTCGATGTCCTGGGCCTCCATGTAGTGAATATTGACCCGGGTACGCGTGTGTATGCCGCCGTGCCGGAGCGCTTCGGAGAGCGAAATATAGGAATCACGAAGGTCGACATACTTGCCTACCATCGCGATGTTTACCTCGCCGTTGGGGTTCTGCTTCGCATTCACAATTGCCTGCCACTCGTGAAGATCGGCCGGCGCCAACTCGAGCCCGAGTTGCTTGACGACAATGTCATCGAGCCCCTGTTCGTGCATCATCGCCGGAATTTTGTACAGGTCGTCGGCGTCGTAGGCAGAAATGACCGCGGCTTCCTGAACGTTGGTAAACAGTGCGATCTTCTTGCGCTGTTCCGCGGGCAGCGGCAGCTCAGATCGGCAAACGAGTATGTCGGGCTGGATACCGATCGAGCGCAATTCCTTGACCGAGTGCTGTGTCGGCTTGGTCTTGATTTCGGACGCGGTGGCAATATAGGGCACAAGGGTCAGGTGCACGTACACGACACGTTGGCGCCCGAGGATCACGCCCATCTGTCGAATGGCTTCGAGAAACGGCAGAGATTCGATGTCGCCGACGGTGCCGCCGATCTCGACGAGACAGATGTCCGCGTCGCCGGCGCCGCGTTCAATAGAGACGCGGATCTCGTCAGTGACGTGCGGGATGACCTGCACGGTGGCGCCGAGATAATCGCCGCGCCTCTCCCTCGCAATGACGGATTCGTAAATACGGCCTGCGGTGAAATTGCTGTTTCGCCCGGTTGTCGTACGCACGAAACGTTCGTAATGGCCGAGGTCGAGATCGGTTTCCGTACCGTCGTCGGTCACGAAAACCTCACCGTGCTGGAACGGGCTCATCGTCCCGGGATCGACGTTCAGATACGGGTCCAGCTTGATCATGCTGACCGACAACCCGCGCGCTTCGAGCAAGGCACCGAGACAGGCAGACGTAATACCTTTGCCGAGTGACGACACCACGCCGCCGGTTATGAATACATACGATGTCATGAATGAGCTCGGTCAGCGGTGACGGAAACAAGAAAGGGCTGGAAGAAAAGCACTGCGCCTGGTGCTCTTTTCCAACCCTTCGAATCCCGCGCCGTCGTTGGACAAAAGACGGTGTTAGACGTTAACAGATCGGCCCCCGGCAGACAATCGCGAGCCCGTTGTTCGTTCACGCCCCGGTGTCCGTTCGTGAAATGGGTGGTGCGTCGCGCCAGTGCACACCGTATCCCGGGGCCGCGGCCGTCCCCGCGGCGATCCAGAGATCGGCGACCGCGACCAGTTCGTCACCGGCATAAAGGAGCGGCAGGGCGTCGCGCATCCAGGGGTACACACCGCGCTCCTGGAGCAGGTTTTTCAGCGTGCGCCGATGCGCATGACCGAGAGGCCTGATGGTCTCGCCGCCCCTGCGTGCGCGAAGACAAAGTCCCCGCCCGGCGAGTCCCGGGTCTATGCCGACGGCGGGCGAAAGTTCGAGCGCGAGGATGCCAAAGCCCCTGCCGAGCCCTGCCGGCCGTCCCGGGAGGAGCATCTGTCCCTCGAAGTCGGGTGGGTTCGTAGGCTCCCCGATATACAGAGAATCACGGTATCGTCGGCATTCGCCCCCGGGCCAGCGCACAAGCGGGCTCGCATCCTCCCGCGCTTCTGGGATCGAGTCGAGGATGGCGCGGAGGCTTCTGGCAGGCAGTTTGGGCAGTCCGGCGAGTTCGACCGCCCGGCGGAGAACACGAGCCTGTGCCGGCGGCGGCAGGCTGCAGAGGCCCGCCAGCGGCAGGCGCCCGGA
>JBGTLY010000203.1:0-10721 GCA_041743865.1 Woeseiaceae bacterium | reverse complement strand
GGCCGGCACGGACTGGTTCCGCCGCCCGGAGGGGGACGACGCCATCGTCGCTGTGGCGCAGCCCGTGATAGCGGGTGATGAGGCGCTCGGCGCCGTGATCCTGCAGCAGGGCACCGATGCTATCCTGAGCCTGACAAACCGGGGCCTTGTGAGGCTCATGAACCTCACCCTGACCGTGATGCTGCTGGTTGGCGGCGGACTGCTGGGCTATGCGACCTGGCTGTCGCGGCGCATCCGCCGCCTGAGCGTCGCCGCGGCCGGAGCATCCGACCACAGGCGCCGGGTCACTGCTTTGCCGAGTGCAACGGCATCCGACGAGATCGGCGACCTGTCGCGCAGTTTCTCGAGCGTGCTGCAACAGCTCGGCGCTTATAACGATTACCTGCGCACGCTTGCATCGAAGCTCTCGCACGAGCTGCGCACGCCACTTGCTATTGTCACCTCGTCGCTCGAGAACCTGGAGCAGGAGGGGCTCGACGATGCCTCGCGGAGCTACACATCGCGTGCACGGGGCGGAGCGGAGCGCCTGCGCCGCATCCTCGCGGCAATGAGCGAGGCGAGCCGTGTCGAGGAACTCATGAACAATGTGGAAACGGAGCCTTTCGCCCTCGATGTCGTCGTAGGCTCCGCCGTTGGGGGGTACCGGGACATCTACCCGGATCGACAATTCGCGTACTCGGCCGATGACGGCGCCGGGTACCGCGTGAACGGTGCGCCCGAACTCGTCATCCAACTGCTCGACAAGCTCATAGACAACGCCGTGAGTTTCAGCCGGCCCGGCGATACGATCCAGATCCTGATCGCACGCGAGTCCGCGTCCGTGCGACTCGACGTCAGCAATCCCGGGCCGCCACTGCCGGCCAGCATGCGAGGGCGTCTTTTCGACTCTATGGTGTCAGTGCGTACAAGCGACGACGGCGCGCATCTTGGTCTCGGCCTGTATGTTGCCCGGGTCATTGCCGACGGCCACAATGGCCGCATCGAAGCGAGGGATATCGACGGTGGCGTATGTTTTTCGGTGTGGTTGCCTGTGGCTGCTGCTGGCGGCGTGCGCGGGCCGCGCAGTAGCCGCGGCTGACATCAGTGCGCTCGTTGCCGAACTGGGCGTGGACCCTGCCCGGTCCGCGCTGCTCGTCGTGCGACTCGATGACGGCAGCGAATGGCAGAGCAACCCCGCGCGGATCGACGAACGCTTCGTGCCGGCGTCGACGTCGAAGATCCCGCATACCCTGATCGCTCTCGAGACCGGTTACGCGGGCCCGGACAAGGCCTTTGCCTGGGACGGCACGCAGCGCGCATTTGCCGCATGGAACCAGGACCAGACACTCGCCTCCGCGTACCGGCATTCGGCGGTCTGGGTCTACCAGCAGATCGCGAGCGACATCGGCAGCGATACCATGGGCACCTGGCTTACGCATTTTGATTATGGCAATCACGAGGTTGGCGAGTCGCAGGACGTAACGACCTACTGGCTCGAGGGGCCTCTTGCCATATCCGTTCGCGAGCAGGTGGCGTTCCTTACGCGGCTCGCAAGAAACGAGCTGCCGATCAATCGCGAGACAAGGATACTCGGGCGCTCGATCATGCAGGCCGACACGGGGCCGGGCTGGTCGCTCTACGCCAAGACCGGCTGGGGCTCCCGCGCAGAAGGCGCCGATATCGGCTGGTACGTGGGATGGGTGGAACCGGACGCGGGTCCCGCCTGGGTATTCGCCTTCAATCTCGACATGCCGGACGAGGAGGCTCGTCAACAGCGGATTCCGCTGGTCCGTGCCGTCCTCGCCAAACTCGGCGCCATTGTTCTAAAGGAGAACTGATCATGCATCGCAGCAGGCTCGCCGGCTTCATCATCGATTGCGACACGGAGGATCTCGACGCGGCCGCCGATTTCTGGAGCGAGGCTTTGGGATTACCCAAGAATCCCTCGGACGACCCGGCCGAGAGCAGTTATGTGAAGCTCGAAACCGGGCCCCGCGGCCTGCACATCGAGGTACAAAAGGTCTCGCACCCGAGCCGCGTGCATCTCGACATCGAAGCCGACGACATCGAGGCGGAAGCCGCGCGCCTGGAATCCCTGGGCGCGAAGCGGATCGGAAAGGTCCGCACCTGGGTGGTGATGGAGGCACCCACCGGGCAACGCTTTTGCGTGGTGCGGCCCCAGAGCCCGGCTTTCGAGGACGAGGCGCACCGGTGGGACTAGACGCACTGGCGCGATAGCTCGCCAGCGCACGCTGCCTTTTTTGACCACAATTGCGCCACCCGGAGTCCACGATGCCTTGTTGTGATAGCGGCGTTTCCCGGGGGAATGTCCTATGCAAACGATCATCGAACGCCTGCGTGAATCCACATCCTTCAAAGTCGGCGTTATCGGTTTTCTCATTCTTGTCCTTCTGATTCCGGTCGCAATGACCATGGGCGTGATCGAGAATCGAATCGCCGTGCACGAAACGGCACGCATCGACATGATGCGGTCGTGGGGACACGCCCAACAGGTCACAGGTCCGGTGTTGGTGATCCCCGGTACCGCGCGGCGCATGACGGATTTGGAATCACGTGTCATCGACACCCAGCTGGTTGTCGTGCCCCGGCAGTTGAGCTACCAGGCGGCCGTCGATCCCGAAATCCGCAAGCGTGGCATCCATGAGTTCCCGGTGTATCGCGCTGACGTACAACTGTCCGGCGAGTTCCGGCTGCCCGCGGCGCCGGATGCCGGCCTTGGTATGGAATCGCTCGACCTCTCCCGCGCTTACGTAGCCTTTGCAATCAGCGACCCGCGGACGCTTACGACGACCCCCACGCTGGCGGTCGGCGACCAGTCGATCGATTTCGCCGCTGGCGGGCGCCGGATCTCTGCGCTGCTCCCGCAGCTCGTGGCGCCGGTCGGTGCGCTGCTCCAGGACGGCAACGACACGATCGCCTTCGGCATCGACCTCGACTTCAACGGGACGGACTCGCTGGCGTTCGTGCCGCTCGGCGACACGACCGAAGTCTCCGTCCGCTCCGCGTGGCCGCACCCGAGTTTCAGCGGCACCCAGCTGCCGCGGACGCACGAGATATCCGACGAGGGTTTCACCGCGAGCTGGGAAGTCTCCGGATTCGCGAGGCCCGCACCCTCCGCGTGGATCGACGGCACGGTGGAGGAATTCCTTCTCACAGGCTCCGGCTTCGGCGTCGACCTTCACATGGGTGTCGGTTTATACGAGCAAAGCCTGCGTGCAACCCGGTATGCGGTGTCGTTCATCGGCCTCAGCTTTGTTGCGTACTTCCTGTTCGAGACGCTCGGCAGGCTCAGGCTGCACCCGCTGCAATACCTGCTGGTGGGCTTCGCGAATGTGCTGTTCTACCTGTTACTGCTCTCGCTCGCGGAACATGTGGGCTTCGGCGTCGCGTATGTCCTGGGCGCCGCGGCCTCGTCGACGCTCATCGTGGGTTACAGCCGGACGGTGCTCGCAAGCAATGCGCGCGCCCTGGCCATGGCCGTCCTGCTGTTCGCGCTGTACGGGTACCTTTACCTGGTACTCAGAGCAGAAACCTTTGCGATGCTGGCCGGCGCACTCGGGCTGTGGGTGATTCTCGGGTCGGTTATGTACCTCACCCGCAAGATCGACTGGTACCGCACGTAAAATGCTGCCAGCCCCCCGTTGGAGCGGCTGCCAGCCGCGAATGGAAGGCGCACTATTCCACCGGCATACCATTCGCGGGCATGGCCCGCTCCAACGGCGGCTGGCAGCCGCTCCAACGGGTACTTTGCTGACTTAAATTTCCAATACACTGCCAGCTGGTCAAAGCAGCGGGTGCCCGCATGACAACGAACGCAACCCTGCCACCAGGACAACGTGAAATTGCAGGTTTTCCGCGTTTCGGCCTGACGCCATTCGCCCGCCGTTTCCCGACTGAGGTCGGAACAGCGAAGATCCGGATCGCCGGAGATGTGGGGACACCCGTTGAAATCGGCGACGAACTCGAGCGCATACGCCGCGTTGAGCAGTGCTCTGACTTTCACTGTGTAACAACGTGGACATGTCGAGGACTCCAGTGGCGCGGCATTCGTTTCTCGGACTTCTACCACCAGCTCGTGATCCCCCTAGCCAGTCCGCTGTCGGACGCCGCATTTGTCGTTCTCCGCGGCCAAGACGGTGCCCATTCGAGCCTTCCGCTCGAAGACCTGCTCGCGCCGGACGTGCTTCTCGCAGAGCACTTGAACGGCCAGCCCCTTTGCATCGCGCATGGCGCGCCGCTGCGATTGGTGGCGCCGGCCCACTACGGTTACAAGAGCGTCAAGCACATCAATCGCATCGAGTTCTGGCGCAGTAGCGCGAACTATCGTCCTGTCGGCTTCAGATTCATGGCTCACCCCAGAGCCAGGGTCGCCAAGGAGGAGCGCGGTCAGTGGGTACCGGGTTGGATACTGCGCTATCTCTATCGACCGCTGATCCGCCCCACGGCTTTGCGATTTGAGCAGGCCCTGCAGGAATACCTTGCCTCTCCGGGCCGAAATGGGAAGTAGAGCGTGGGGCAACTCCACTGACGATGAGAACAGGGCAGACTTCTGCTTTGAATGTGCAGAATCGATCTGTTTCGCAGGCTAACCGGTGTTCTTCTTTGTCACCCGCAGAGATTACGCTGAGAAAAGAGGAGAGCGGATCGATCGGGGGAACAACGAATTCCTTTCAACCAGTTATTACATTGCGGTGGGAGATGACTTGGTAAGGCAGTACTGTTTTCGAAATTCCTTCGACGTGGCTTTGCTGCCCAAACCAAGTCCCAGGACCGAGGCCGCCGGTAATGGCAGCGGAGCGCGGTGAATCCATGACGTTACTCCCCCGTTGTAGCGGGCGCTGCCCGCGAATAAGAGTGGGTTGAATTGTGGATCGCAGCATTCGCGGGCATGGCCCGCTCCTACGTCAACGCGCATCAACTTTGGGCTCGAACGCAATAGTCCGGGAGCCGTCGGGCTGTACGGTTACGGTGAACGCGTAGGCTTCGTTCACACCTTTCTTGCCACTATGAGTGAATGCCAGTACGCGTCGGCCATCCGTGCGGATGTGAATGATCCCAAAGTTGGTACGTTCGAATGAGTAGTAGCTCGGTTGTGGGTCGCCGGGATCAACGCGACCCGTGAAGAGCTTCGCGACATCGGCACCGGTAAAATTCTCGTCTTCGCGATCACGGAAATAGCGCCGCAGGTCCTCACGCCGGTGCGCGTGGTCCCGGATCGTGAAAAAAGCGGCGAGCTCCGTGTTGAAAATAATGCCCGTATCGCCTCGCATGACCTTGCCGAGTGCGGCCATCAGGGTCGCACGCGGATGGATGTGCTCCTTCGATGCGCTTTCATCGCCAGAGGAGATGATCGCTACGACCGGCTTCGTCGCCTGCAACGCGGTGAAATCGAAATCGCCCGAGCCGTGGTGCGGCGCCTTGACGATCTCGGCTTCCAGCTCGCTCGCATCCAGCTTCTCCAGAGCAAGTTTCATCGCGGGGCGATTGAGGTCGCCGCTCAGGTTGAAACGGACCGCGCCGTAGGTGATCAGCAGCGCGATGGAGTGGCCGTTCACCGTGTGCGAGTCCGAGTAACTGCCTTCATCCGAGTGCAGGTGCAACTCGGCGCTCTTGCTCGGTGCGCGGAAGAACCGGAGCCCTGGGCGGCCGCTGACGTCGTCCGGGAAGGGGCCCTGGATAGCGACCTGCACGTTTTCATCGTGCAGGAAGTCGAACACGTCGTCCTCGTCGTCACCGAATGCAATACGGCGAATCTCGATCGGCGTGCGCTGAGCCCAGGTTTTCACGGTCTTCACCCAGCGCCGGAACGGCTCGTTCATCCGTTCGTCGGGCAGGGTCGTGGGATCGTCAATGAGGTCTACGACATGGGGAGTGCCGTCCTTCACCTCGGTCTCGCCGAACATCTCGAGATCCGGGCGCGTGCTGCCGTCGGGCCGGTTCCCGGGGAGCTTCACCAGCCCGTTGTGATAGATGCGCTTTGGCTGGACGCGAATACGCTTTCGATCTTCTATACCGGGCTCGGTCTCGGAGCGCAGGAAGTCGTTCAGGCCGTCGAAGTGATCGGCGTCGCCGTGCGTGATGATCATGGCCTCGACCGGCAGCGGCGTGTCCGGTTGCGGCCGCAGATGGAGGAAACGGGCTGCCACGTGACGGGCGAACAGCTTGTTGTCCCCGCCGTCGATAAGAACGATCTTGCCGGCGGGCGTTTCCAGCACCATGCCGTCGCCCTGTTGCACATCGACCATGGAAAACTTGAGCAGGCCCTCGTCGCTAAGCGTCAGTGGCGGGCTGTTGTCCGCCCAGCCGGTCAGATTCCCCTCGAACACGGTCAGGGCTTTGAGCCGGAGCCATCCGTCCTGCTCTTCCACGATCTCCACGGCATCGCCGAAGGCCAACGCAGCAATCACGCGGCTGCCGGAATCCGGCGCCGCATGCAGGTCGACGAAATCGTTGCCTATGAACTGGACTGGCATGAGGCGGCTTCCCCGAAAACACCTCAATTAATAGCAGATTCCTTTGGCGGGGGCGCCGCCCGCGGGAGCAGAGACGGTCGTCTTACCGCGGTAACTTATTTTGGTTTTTGGTCGAAAACCCCTCCGGGAGGGGTTTCCTCGAAACTACATTAAGTTTTTATCCCGCCCGTTGGAGGGACGCTGCCCGAGGAATGGAGAATAGAACGGGGTTCGCGCCTGGCGCGAAGGATTCGATTCTGACAGCTACGCCTACAGGATAAAGCGCAGCGCGCCGTACAGGACCGCCCAGAACACAGCGCTCCAGAGTACGGCTGTCTTCAGGCCCGACAACACGTCTTTTCGGCCCCGTGGCGGCAGCAGCAACTGGCCGGATTCCCGGCTCAATGCCTCAGAGACCACGGTCTCAGTCAGGATTTGGGAGACGCTTCCGTCCCCCGGGTAGTACACATTGTTCCAGCCGGCGTGCGGCAATCTCGAACGTCGCATGAACCCCTCCCCGGATACCCAAGCAACGACAGTTTGTCAACTCCGCGAAGTTTTGGCGTTGACGTCGGTCACGTTAAAAGATTTTGAGCGTTATGACAAGTTCCGGCGCGCGCCGGCCGTGTCCTGGACAGGTGGGTGATCGGGGCGCTCGATCCCGCCGGCCGCCCGGGCGTCGTGCTGTCTGCATGCGCTCCGGCACCCCGGCCGCTGGATGCCCTTTTGCTTTGCCGGGCGACGGCGGCGGCGACTTTAAGGTACTGCAGGCGCTGCGTGCCGCACTTGCATGCACGGGGTAGCGCGTTAGGATAGGCAACCGCCCGCCGTAGTGCGGCGGCGGACGAACGGCGTCACAGCCTGAGGCAATGTCCATGAACTTCCTGCTCGAGTGGCTCATTCTTTCGCTCGCGGTCTGGCTGACGTCCATGGTCCTGCCGGGCTTCCACGTGAAGAACTTCGTCAGCGCAATCTGGGTGGCCGCTCTGTTCGGCATCATCAACGTCCTGCTCGGCTGGCTGTTCTTCACGGTGTTCACCATCTTCACGCTCGGCATCGCCTACCTGCTCGCGTTCATCACGCGCTGGATCATCGATGCCATCGTCCTGAAGATCGTGGACAAGATGAGCGACAGCCTCGATATCGACGGCTTCCGCTGGGCCCTCGGCGGCGCCCTGATGATGTCCCTGCTGGGGACGTTCGGCGAGTGGCTCTTCCGCTGAGCATCGTGGGAGCGGCCCATGGCCGCGATCGAGCCTCTCGCGCGCATGGCGCGCTCCTACAGAAAGAGTGTGGCGGGCAATGCTTCTGGGGTAAGGGTATAAGATCGGCCCTCGCGGTTGATTCCAATACTCTAGGAGCGGGTAGAAATGATTCGTAAGATTCTTGCAGTGGCTCTGATTCCTACGTTTTTCATCCAGGGCGCCCTGGCGCAGCAGGCGCCCGGAAGCACTCAGGGAAGCGGGGCCGTCGTCGAAGAGATCATGGTTACCGCCACCCGGCGCGAACAGAGTATCTATGACGTACCGATGGCCGTCAGCGCCTTCACCGAGGAGACGATGTTCCGGCAGGGCATCACGGACCTGACCGATATCGGCAAATTTGTTCCGAACCTGACCGTGACCGGCTTTTCGGCCGGCCACGTTTCATCGGTGAATCCCTTCATTCGCGGCATCGGTCTTCAGGATCATCTCATTACCACCGACCCGGGTGTGGGCGTGTACGTGGACGGCGTCTACCTGGGCAGGCAGGTGGGACAGAACTGGAGCCTCGCGAACATCGAGCGTGTCGAAGTCCTGCGCGGCCCGCAGGGCACGCTTTACGGGCGCAATACCATCGGCGGTGCGATCAATATCATCACCCGCCAGCCGGGTGACGAGAGCGGCGGGCGCATCACCGCGCAGGCGGGATCGCGTGGCCGTTTTGGCGGGGACGCGTACTGGAATCAGGCGTTTTCCGACAGCTTCGCGGCGTCTTTTACCGGCGCGTACACGCAGCGCGACGGCGTCGGCGACTTCCTCAACCACGCGGCCGATAAGGAAGTGGGTGAAATCCAGGAATGGAACGTCCGGCTGGCCGCAAAGTGGATGGCGACCGAGGATTTCTCGCTACTGTTCGCGTATGACATGAGCGACGGCGACGGCGGGTTGCGTCCCTACGACACGCTGATTGACGAAGTACCGACCGGCCTGCTGTACGCGACGGGTGCACGCAATTCCGATACCGCGAGCGACCCATACGACAACAACGGCGGTTTCTATGTCGACCCGGGTACCGGGGCAATCGTGGATCGCTCCGCGGTGACCCACGAGGCCGATGGCTGGTCCGTCACGGCCGACTGGGCCATGAGCGACACGCTGGCATGGAAGTTCATCTACAGCGACCGCAGCTCCGAGTACGAGGCCGGACTGGACGACGATTCCGTCGGGAGCATCGCCAATCCGTCGGGCGCTTTTCCCGGCACCGAGAATGGCACCATCTTTACCTACCCGGAAACCGGCGACGCCGACCAGCAATCGGCCGAATTGCAGCTGTCGGGCGACTTCGAAGGCTGGGACTTCGTGGCCGGCCTGTACCAATTCGAGGAAGAGGGCGGCAACCGCCAGGACCCCAACTTCTTCCTGGGCGGGCCTGCGGTATTCATCAACCAGCAGGAAACAGAAAGCCTGGCGGTGTACGGCAACTTCGGCTTCGACCTGAGCGACGACCTGCGCGTATCGGTTGGCGCGCGATACACCGAGGACGAGAAGCAAGCTTTTACCGCACCGATCGTAGGCCTGCTGGAAGCGGAGAACTCCCGGGATTGGGATGAGCTGACGGGAGAACTGGCGGCATCCTGGAAGATGTCGGACCGGCTGAACCTGTACGGGGCAATCCAGACCGGCTACCAGTCCGGCCAGTACCCGGCGCGCGCCTTCTGCTTGTTCGACGTGCTCGGGCCAACCGGGGTCACCTACCCGAATTGCTACGTCGCCGGCGAGAACGTTACGGCGATCAACTACGAGGTGGGCCTCAAGGGGCAGCCACTGGACAGCCTGAGCATGTCGGCCGCCGTGTTTTATACGGACTACGCCGACCTGCCGTACCAGGTCAGCAACTCCAGCGGCGCGGGGTTCAATACCGTCAACATCATCGTGGACCAGACCTCGGCGGGTTTCGAATGGGAAAGTTCCTGGACGCCGACGGAAAATTTCTTTCTGCAAGCGACGCTGGGCTTCATCGACGTGGACGTAGATGACCCCAATCCCAACGTAGTGGCACCACTGACCCCGGACCTGACCTGGTCACTCAGTCCCGAATACACGTTGCCATTGCAGCACGGCGCGAGCCTGTCGTTCCGGGCGGACTGGTCGTTCCGGGACGACATGTACGGCGAGCCGTCGAACGACCCTGTGCGCATGACTGAGATCGAGAGTCGCGACATCGTGAATTTTGACATCGCCTACAACAGCCCCGAGGGCAACTGGACGCTGGCGCTGTATGGGCGCAACGTGACCGACGAGAAGTACGCGAATGCGAAGCTCCTGCCGACTGATTACGCTCTGGTTATTCTGAACAACGATCGCAGCGAGTTCGGGGTGAGGTACCTCTACAATTTCGGTTTGTGACCAGCGGGCAGTGTGGGAGCGCGCCGCGCGCGCGAATCGCGGGCATGGCCCGCTCGCACAATAGTCGCTGGACCAATCTAAGGATGCATGCGTATGAATGCCGACGCCGCAAATCACGGGGCGGGTAACCCAGCTGCCTCGCCAGGCTCGGATCGCCTGGCCGACATGTTCCCGTCCCTGGGCGCCGAACAGATCGACGAGATCCGTCCCTTCGGTACGGAGCGCGAGTTCGCGCAGGGTGAACTGCTGTGGGATATCGGCGACCGGAACGTGGACTTTCATGTCGTGCTCGAGGGCAACCTGCAAATCGTGCGACGCGACGCATTCGGTAACGAGGCCGTCCTGTTCGAGGAAGGCCCGGGACAGTTCAGCGGCGACATCGTCGCCCTCTCCGGCCGGGCGCGCATGGTGGCCGGCCGCGCGGGCAGCGCACTACGCGTGATTTCGATTGCGCCCGCGCGGCTCCAGGAACTCGTTGTCACGCACGCGCGCCTGGGGGAGATCATCATGCGCAGCTTCGTGCTGAGGCGCGTCCGGCTGATCGCCGAGCATGCAAGCGACCTGCTAGTCGTTGGTTCGCGCTATTCGGCCGCGACCCAGCGCCTGCAGGAGTTCCTGACGCGCAATGCGCAGCCCTACACGTTTCTCGATCTCGATTCGG
>JBGTLY010000202.1:0-11677 GCA_041743865.1 Woeseiaceae bacterium | reverse complement strand
GTAGACCTGCGGACCGGTCATCGCCGTCGCGACCGGTTCCGGCGTTACCGGCGCGGTCGCGGTGGGCCGGGCCGCGTCTGCTGCCTCGCCCGGCATGTAGACCTCGCTCAGTGGGCGGATCCGTTCATTGACCGAAGCCTGGTACTCGTCGGTTCCCTGCGTGTACACGTCCTGCGTCAGCTCGGACATCTTCATGGCCAATACGAACAGCGCCAGGCCAATGGCGGCGAGCCCGCCGATGACGAGTGAATACAAATCGAAAAATTTCTGGTCCCGATTCAACGCAATGCTCCGGAGCTGTGGGGTTCGCCGTCACCGGATTGGCCGGCGGAGGATCCACATTATATACGGGCGGCTCCGCGCCGATCCATCCCGCCCGCATGGCGCGGCCCGCAGCAGCGGATGCTAACTGATCGCGAACGCAATCCCGGTGTAGAGCACGATGGCGATCGAGGCTGCTGCTAGAGCGATGGGCAGCTGGGTGACGACATGATCCATCAGGTCGGCACCGCAGGCGAGCGCCGAAAGGATCGTCGTGTCGGAGACCGGCGAACACTGGTCGCCGAAGACGGCTCCTCCCATGATCGCCGCGAAACAGAGGGGGACATACAGGGGGTCCGTCGCGAGCGCAAACGCGAGCGGCAGCGCGATCGGGAAGACGACGGCATAGGTGCCCCAGGACGTTCCGACGGAAAACGCCACGCCCATGCAGATCACCATCAGCAGCCCGGGCAGCACATAGGGCGCGGCGGTGAGGTTCGACGCCGTCGACTCGATGACCCAGACGGATGCGCCAAGGGTGTCCGATACGCCGCCGAGCGTCACAGCGAGACCGAGAATGATTGCGCCAACGGTGACGCCTTTGATGCCGTCGACCACGCCGTCGAAGGCGTCCTTCACGCTCATGCCGCGAAGCACCGACAGCACGACGGCGCTGACGAGTGCAAGCCCGAAAGCCTCAAAGATCATCAAGCGGCCGGCCATTAGATAGGGGACGATTGCGATCCCCATGAGCACGGCAATCGGCACGAAGAAATCGAGCAGGGAAGACCGGTAGCCGGGCGCGATGTCGACTGTGGTGAGCTCCTTTGCGACCATGGGCTCGGCCGTCGGCGCGTCCAGTTCACCCGTGGCAAGAACGCGTTCCTGCACGCGCCGCATCGGACCGCCGATGAAAGGCAACAGGCCAAGAGCAAAGAGCAGTGTGAAGACGATGGCAAACCAGCCGTAGAAGTTCCACCACAGGGCATCGAAGAACAGGCTGATGGCGGCATCGCGGTCCGGGATCTGTGCCGCGAGCGAGGGAATCGTGATCAGACCGGCGATGTACAGTGGCCAGGCATTAAACGGAATCACAGTTGCGATTGGCGACGCTGTCGAATCGACGATGTAGGCCAGTTCCTCGTGCGCCACCTTTTCCCGGTCGGCCACGGGACGGACCGTGGTTCCGGTCAATACCGTGCTGATCGTTCCACCCTGGTGAAACAGGATGCCCATCAGCCACGCAAAAAACATGGCTGAGCGGCGCGAATGGACGAAGCGCTTCGACACCCAGTCCGCGAAGTGCCACGCGCCGCCGTTTCGGTTCCAGATGCCGAGCAGGCCGCCGAGCGCCCACAGATAGACGAGCAGCAGTTCCGCGAAACGCGGTGTACCGATGTTCGGGATCAGGAACGCCTGGATGATGTTGTAGTCGGTCGTGATCAGGCCGCCCGCGACAATGCCCATGAAGAGCGCCAGGATCACGTTGCGCGTCGCAAAGCAGATGAGGAGCGTTGCGAGTGCCGGCAGTATCGACAGGAAACCGTAGTGTCTTTGCCCGGCAAAGGCCGCCGGGTCACGGGTGGCTGAATATACGCCGATGCCGGCCAGGGCGAGGACGATCAGGAGCCACGTGTGCCTACGTAGCTGCGTGAGGATACCGGCCGCCGTCGCGCTGCCTGTCACCGGTAATATGCCCGCGGTGCCCGGCCGCTGACTGCGGGCATTGGTGAATTCGGGATCGTCACCGTATGATTGTGGCATGAACAGGCACACAAGAATAATTCTGCTTGTTGCCTTCGCTGCGCTGGCCAGTGCATGCACGACCATCGACTTCGACTACCCGCGAACCGCATCGACGGCGATCACCGACACGGCGGAGACGACACTCGGCATGGAATTCTTACCCGAAACCGGGCGGCATGCAGAACTTGAGTCCGGGTTTCATCCGCTCGGCGACGGAATAGAGGCACTTGCAGCACGCCTGCTCCTGGCAGAGCAGGCTGAAAAGAGCATCGATCTCCAGTACTACCTCATCAAGAATGATCTCGTCGGCCGGGCCTTCCTCCACGCGCTGGTGCGGGCCGCCGACCGGGGAGTACGCGTCCGCCTGCTGCTCGACGATGTGTTCACGTCCGGGTACGACGCGGGCATGGCAGCCCTTGACCATCACCCGAACATCGAGATACGTATCTACAATCCGTTCAACCGGGGGTTCGCGGGACGGGCGCTCGGGTCGCTCGCGGATTTCGGACGTGTCAACCGGCGCATGCACAACAAGTCGTTCACCGTGGACAACCAGGTGACGATCGTGGGCGGCCGGAATATCGCGGACGAGTACTTCGCCGCCGGTGCTGACGTGAACTTCGGTGATCTCGACGTCATCGGCATCGGTCCGGTGGTTCAGGATGTATCGCGCATGTTCGACCTCTACTGGAACCACGAGACCGCGCTGCCCGTTGCGGCTTTTTCTGATCGGGCCGGGAATCCCGAGGACGACCTTCAGCGGCTGCGTGAGGGGCTTGCGGATGCCTATGCCAGCCTGCCCAACACCCACTACCGTGATGCCGTGCTGGATCGCTACACCGGCTTCGCTCGTGCTGGAACAAATATGTTCCGCTGGTCCGGATACCGCCTCGTTTACGACTCGCCGGACAAGGGTCTGAAAAATAATGCCGGGGACTTCAAGCAGATCTCGCACGAGCTGCTGGACGAACTCATCCGTGCCGAAAAACAACTGATCATCATCTCGCCCTATTTCGTGCCGCGAAAGCGCGGCATCGAGGCACTCATCAGGCAGCACGCCAGGGGCATCGACGTGATGATCATTACGAATTCGCTCGCGGCTAACAACCAGTTCTCGGTGCACGGCGGTTACGCACCGGCGCGCAAGCCCCTGCTGGAAGCAGGGATCCGGATCTACGAAGCGAGACCCGATTCCGACATCGCCGGCGCGGAGCTCGTCGCGGCGAGCGGTGCGAAGGCGACGTTGCATACGAAGGCCTTTATCGTCGATCGCAGCGAGGTGTTCATCGGTTCTTTCAATTTCGATCCACGCTCGGCCCACCTGAACACGGAAATGGGCGTGATCATTCGCGATCCCGAACTGGCACAGGCGATGGCGGCACGCATTGAGGAGAAGCTGCGCGTGGATACCTACGAGCTGTTTCTCGATGACGGCGACCTGCGCTGGCGGGGATGGAGCAGGGATGGCGCCGAATTCGTGGAAGTGAGGGAGCCGCAGACCGGCTGGTGGGACCGGTTCGTGGCGGGATTCATGACCGTGCTCCCGATCCGAAGTCAGCTGTAGGAGGCTCCCGCATGGTCGGTAACTACGATTGCAGGGGACTGTTCGATGAGCTCTTTGCCAGGGATGGGGAACCCCGCCCGCATGCCCGGCTCCTGGCGGAATTCCTGGTGGCACTGTCGCCCGACGAACTCGTGGACCGGCAACGCGCCGTCGACAGCACGATCATGGATATGGGCATCAGCTTCACGATCTATTCGGAAGGCGACAACATCGACCGCGCCTGGCCGCTGGACCTGATCCCGCGGATCATGCCGGGCGCCGAATGGGATCGGGTCGAGCGCGGCCTCATCCAGCGCGTCATGGCATTGAACCTGTTCATAGACGACCTCTACAACGAGCGCCGGATCCTGAATGACAAAGTCGTTCCGGCGGAGCTGATCGACAGTTCGCGCAACTACCTGGAGCCCTGCAAGGGCGCGCGGCCGAAGCATGGCGTGTGGGCGCACGTTTGCGGGTCCGATCTCGTTCGCGATGCGGACGGCACGATCTTCGTGCTCGAAGACAACCTGCGGGTTCCTTCCGGCGTGTCCTACATGCTCGAAAACCGCAATGTCATCAAGCGCGTATTCCCGTCCATGTTCCGCAACTACCGCACGCGTCCGGTCAGCGAGTATCCGTCGGCACTCTCGACGATGCTCGAATCCATCGTTCCGGACGGGCGGACGGAGAAGCCCGAGCTTGTCGTACTGACACCCGGTATTTTCAATTCCGCCTACTTCGAACACAGTTATCTCGCACGGACCATGGGCGTGGAACTGGTCGAGGGCAGCGATCTCGTCGTCGGCGAGGACGACTGCGTGTACATGCGCACGATCGATGGCCTGACGAGGGTGGATTCGATTTACCGGCGCATCGACGACACGTTCATCGATCCGGAGGTGTTCAGGCCCGACTCCATGCTCGGCGTGCCGGGCATCATGCGGGCGTGGCGCGCCGGCAACGTGGCACTCGCAAACGCGCCGGGCTCGGGTGTCGCCGATGACAAGGTCATCTATTCCTATGTCCCCGAGATCATTCGCTACTACATGGGCGAGGACCCGATCATTCCGAATGTGCCGACCTGGCGTTGCTCCGACCCGCAACACCTCGAGCACGTCATCGGGAACATCGCCGATCTCGTGGTAAAGCCGGCCAATGAGTCGGGCGGCTACGGCATGCTGGTGGGCCCGCATGCAACGCGCAAGGAACATGCGAAATTCCGCGAACTTTTGCGGGCGGACCCGCGCAACTACATCGCGCAGCCTACCCTGTCGCTGTCCACTGCCCCGACCCTGTGCGAGGATGTCCTGGAGCCAAGGCACCTGGATCTCAGGCCCTTCATTCTCCAGGGTGACCGCGTTTCCGTTACGGCGGGCGGCCTCACCCGCGTCGCGATGCGCAAGGGGTCGCTCGTGGTGAACTCCTCGCAGGGCGGCGGCAGCAAGGACACGTGGATCGTGGACGGGCAGGGCTGATGCTGTCCCGCTCTGCCGAGAGGGTGTACTGGCTCGGACGCTACCTGGAGCGTGCCGAGAACAGCGCGCGCATCGTGCAACAGTACTCCCAGCTGTTGCTCGACCTGCCCGAGGAGGTCGGTGTCGAGTGGCAGGAACTGGTCGCGATATTCGGCGCCGGCGATGCGGTCGATGCACCGACCCCGGATGCGCAGGAACGCACGATCCTGAATTTCCTGCTCGCCGATCTTGACAGCCATTCCTCCCTCCTGCATTGCATCCGCTCGGCCCGCGACAACATCAGGAACTCGCGCGACCTCCTGCCGCAGGAAAGCTGGGAGTCGGCGAATGAGCTTTACCAGTACGCGCGGGAGCACCTCCGCTCTGCCTCGCAGGGCCGTAACCGGTTCGACATACTTTCCGAGTGCATCGGCCGTTGTCAGCAAATCAACGGCATATTGATTGGCACGATGAGTCACGATCACCCATTCCACTTCCTTTCCCTGGGGCAGAACCTCGAGCGTGCGGACATGACCAGTCGCATCATCGACGTGGCCGCCGCCTATCTGCAACAGAACGAGGCGCTGGTTTTGCGCTATGGTTCGACCTTGTGGACGAACGTGCTGAAATCCGTCAGCGGTTTCCAGATGTATCGCCAGTATTACCAGCCGGTTGTCGAGGGCCTTGCCGTCGTGGATTTCCTGCTTAACGATCGTGCATTTCCGCGCGCTATTTGCGCTTGTCTCGAGAATGCGCGCGAGTACGCCGACGCCCTGCCGGGGAGCGAGGCCGTGCTGGCGGCGCTGGACGAAGTCCAGGCCTTTCTTCCGTCACCGTTACCCGGCGATCTCGATGGCGCGGCGGTGAGCCGGCTCATGGACGAATTGCAAACGGAGTTCGGAGTGGTCCACGACGTTATCGTGCGTACGTGGTTCAAGCCCGCGGAAACGAGCCGCCTGGCATGAAGGATATGCATTGCCGCTGCGGGCAAGCCGTCTATTTCGACAACCTCCGCTGCGAGAACTGCAGCCGGCAACTCGCGTTCGACTGCACTGTACTGTCGATGCGATCCGAGGAGTCGCCCGGCTCCGGCC
The DNA here is from genome assembly GCA_041743865.1 of Woeseiaceae bacterium. Taxonomy (GTDB): domain Bacteria; phylum Pseudomonadota; class Gammaproteobacteria; order Steroidobacterales; family Woeseiaceae; genus UBA1847. The sequence goes on along the minus strand of JBGTLY010000202.1, from coordinate 5,579 downwards.
TGCCCGCCTGCGGCAATCGTGGGACGGCCGTGAACTGCAACTGGCTGCCGCTCGGCGATCGCGACGGGGCGTATTGCCTGTCCTGCGCGCTTAGCCAGACGATCCCTGTGCTCGACAAGCCGGAGAATTTCGACCGCTGGCGAAAACTGGAATTCGCCAAGCGCAGGCTGGTTTATGACCTGCTGAAGCTGGGTCTGCCGGTCGATCCGCAAAAGCTGCGTTTCGAGTTCAAGGAAGACCGGCGCACGAACCCGAGTGTGAGTGAACAGCACGTATACACGGGGCACGCTCGCGGCGTCATTTCGATCAATGCCGCCGAGGCGGACGAAGTGTTTCGCGAGAAGATGCGCCAGATGATGAACGAGCCCTGGCGAACACTGCTCGGCCATATGCGTCACGAATCCGGTCATCACTACTTCCACATCGTCGTGGACAAAGGCAATCACGACGAGGCACGTGAGCTCTTCGGCGACGAGTCCTCGGACTACGGCCAGGCGCTGCAGGCGCACTACGACAACGGCCCGCCGCCGAATTGGCAGAACGACTATATATCGGCCTACGCGACGGCACATCCCTCGGAGGACTGGGCCGAGTGCTGGGCGCACTACCTGCACATCCGTTCTGTGCTCGACGTTGCGGTCGATTCGGGCCTGGCATCATCGACCGGGAACAGCCACTGGTACGAGCGATTCGTGGAGCTCGTGCTCGCAATGAATGAAGTGATGCGCGCGCTCGGCCTGCCGGATGCTTACCCCTTCGTCCTGACCGGGACCGTGGCGCGCAAGATCGAGTTCGTACACCGCGCGATTGATCGGGTCACGTAGGGGCGGCTGCCAACCGCGACCAGGGCGCGGTCGATCGAACGACGTTCAATTCGCGGGCATCGCCCGTTCCGACTCCGGCATCGACAACGGCGGCAGTTCGTCGAACGCCCGCCGGAGATTAACGGCCCAGGACTCGCGAATCGTTCGCAGGTACGGGTGATCCTCGCCATAGACGATGTGCACCGGGGGCGCGGACGGCGACGCCCGGTACAGCATCAGCTCGATCGGTGGCCCGACACTCGCGTTACTGCGCATCGTCGAGTCCATGGACACGAGCGCACACAAGGCGACGGTATCGAGGGTCGACCGCATCTGCACGATGCGATCGAGGATGGGTTTTCCGTACTTCTTTTCACCGATCTGAAGGAAAGGCACGAGCGACGTCGGTGAAATGTAGTTGCCCTGGGGATAGATCTGGAACAGTGCGTGGGCACCGTTGCCGATCTGGCCGCCGAAGATAAAGTCCGCGGTCGGCGCAAAGCTGTCTTCCGGATCGTCCTTGCCGTACTTCTCAACCATGTGCCGGTTGACTGTGCCTATATAGTCCGCCGCATCGCGCATCGTGGAAACCTTTGCGAGGCTTGCCTGCGCATCGTCGCGTATATCGCGGCGAAGACGCGCCACCACGGCCTGCGTGGTGGCGAGGTTGCCGGCGCTCAGCAACGTGAAGAAGCGTTCGCCGAGGTCGGTGAAGGGATGCATCTTGCTATGCACGCCGAGCTGGTCAATGCCCGCGTTCGTGCGCGAGTCGGAGACGAAAACGAGCCCGGCATCGACGCAGGCGGCGAGGCAATAGGTCATGGCGCGGGATTATAAGTGCAAGCGGGCGTTCGTAATACTCCGGCCGTTCGTGCCCGCATACGTGTGCCCCGTGCACGCAGTGCGCAAACTGCCGAATCGAACACATCATTCTGGCTGCTCGCAGGTAGAATCCGGCCGGATGACATCCTCTGCCCGCACGGCAGCCCTCGCGGCAATGATCCTTCTCGCGACGGCTGGACGTACCCTTGCAGCCGACGATCCGGCGCCGGCCGACACCGTATCGCCCGGTACGCCGGTGACTGTCTTCGAGCACCTTGAAGAAAACTACCGGGTGGACCTGACCGGCGCCGCATACCGCCACATCGACGGCTCGTTGCTGTTCCCGGACGCGAGTTTCACCGCCTTGCGGCTGCGCCCGCATGCCGTGTCCCTCATCATCGCCGAGGAGCTGGCGCTGAGCCTCGGATCCGAGCAGTACGCCGAGGCGGTGCAGTGGGCGATGCAGGCACGCCTTGCGGATGACGGGACGGCTTCCTCGTACAGCTTCCGCGACCTCGGAACACGCGAGACGGGCGGCGTGCGGGCGACTCAAAAACTTATCGAGGCCGCGCCCGGTTCCGACGACGCCAGCTATGTCATCTCGGCCATCGTCGACGGCAACCGGGCCTACCAGCTCCTGACGTTCTCCACTTCGGCGGGCCATGACGTGCTGATCGCCGAGGCCGACCGGCTGCTTGCAGGGTTCTCGATACCGGAACCCGCATCGGTCTCGACGGTCGCGCCGCGGCCCCCACGCCCGATAGATGACTACAGGTCAAGGACCTTCGGCTACCGGATTCGCGCCGAGGGCCGGGAATGGATGGATTGGTCGGATGTCACGGATGACATCGAAGGCGCGGACTTCGGCGCACTGTCCCTCGAAGGTTACGGCCTCGTGGTCATGCCGACCTGCTGGCAGGGAGCCGCGCCGGCTGCGACGTCCCTGTATCGCGTCGCCCTGCAGCAGTTCGGCGAGGACTATCCGTCCGATTTCGTGAGCGCGGAACGGGAGGTGGTCAAAGGCCGCGCGGCCGGCCGCCTGTTTGCCGGCACCGACACCGTCGACGGCGATGAATACCTCTACCACATCGCCATGCTTGCGGACGAGCGCTGCGCATGGCTGTTCGCGGCCTGGGGGCCGATGGCCAAGTCGCGCGTTGCAGAACGTCTCGAGAGCCTCTGGGAAACATTCGAGATCGACGGAGACGCGACGGCGCCGAGCGCCGGGTACGCGACACCCGGGGAACAGGTGCGCAACGCGGCGGTGCTGAACACGATCGGCCTGCAGCTTCATGCGGCACGCAGTTATCGCGACGCTTTCCGCTATTTCGACCAGGCCAACACGCTGGCGCCGGCGGATCCCGCGTACGCCGCCAACGGCGCACAGGCCCTGGCGGAACTGTCGGCTTACCAGGAAGCCGCGGACTGGCTGGAGTCCCGGGTCGTCCCGGTCGCCGGCGATCCGGTTGTCCAGAGCTGGGATGCATGGCTCGCCTACCAGCTCGGGGAGAGTGACAAAGCAACCCGGATATACCGCGACCTCTTTGCGGCCGGTTACCGGGGGGACAACGACTTTTCGGCCTTTGCGACGATGCTGGCGGATGCGGGTAACTGGGACGAGCTCGACCGCGAGTTCGAACGCTACGCCGCGGGTGGCAAGAGCCCCGCGCTGAGTCTGCTCGAAGTCGACTTGCTCGGCCGTCGCGGGGACTACGAGCGTGCCCTCGCACTGCTCGACGCCATGGATGCGGGTCGCGCATTCAACCCGGATAGCGCGTACGCGCGTATCGACATCTACGAGCAGATGGAAAATCCGGCCGGCGTGTTGCGGGTTGCCGATGAGCTGATCGCAAATAATTACCGTTCGCTGCAAAGCTACTTCTACAAGGGCAGCGCACAGTACGAGCTTCAGTCCTACCGTGACGCACGCGCGTCCTTCGAGCAGGCCCTGGGGTTCGCACCCGGCAATAAACCTGTGCGTGAGTATCTCGACGTTATCGATTCAATGCTGGGCGAAGGCGACGTGACACTGATCAGCCAGGCGATCGATCCGGTGCCCATGCCGCAAAAACTCGCGAAAGACTTCGCCGACGTCAAGCCGGCCCGCGAGCATGCCGGTTACGGCGCCGAGTACCTGAGCCGCATCAAAGGACTCAGTGTCCGCGACGGGGATGCGGTGATCACGACGTATTACCAGAAGATGCACATTTTCGACGACAACGGCGTCGAGTTTTTCAGCACACTGCAGTTCGACTTCGATGCTTCGTCGGAAAGCCTCTTCGTCAACGGCCTGCGCGTCATCGACCCGGATGGCGAGGTGATCGCAGAGGGCAGCCTCCAGTCGTACTTCATCACGAGCAATGAGGATGGCTACGAGGCGAGCACCGACCGGACGGTACACCTGCCGGTACCGAAACTTGCTCCTGGCATGACGATCGAGGCCATCGTCAGCAAACTCACGAATGTCGAGCCGGGCACGGTCCCCATGGAAACGCATTTCCTCGCGTCGGATCGGCCGATTAGGCACAGCGCGGTTTTCGTTGCCGGCGACACCGGGGCTTTCGAATACCGGTCGAATACCGTCACCGAACCCGAACGCCACGACGGCGCGCTCATCTGGCGGCTCGATGACCCGGTTGCCTTTCGGTGGGAACCCCTGCAACCGTATCATGACCAGATCCTGCCCTGGGTGATGCTCGGCTCTGTCGGTGAGAGCTGGGAAGCGGTTGGCGCAAACTACCTCGAGGAGATCGCCGACAAGCTCGAGGCGACCGGTGTCTCTGATCGCGCCACGGAACTCGTCGCGGGCGTAGTCGACGGACCGCGGCGGGTCGAGATCCTGAGCGCCTATGTGCAGGATGAGATCACTTACAAAGCGATCGAGTTTGGCCGGCGCGCGTACATCCCGAAGCCGGCGCGCGAAACCCTGCGCGATCGATACGGCGATTGCAAGGACCATGCCGTACTGCTGACCAAGATGTTGAACGCGGTGGGAATCGATGCGTCCCTCGCACTGGTCAATCTCGGCCAGGACGTCAATCCGGCGCTACCCAACACCGAACAGTTCAATCACATGATCGTGGCCGTACCGACCGATGGCGGTCACCTGTTCATCGACCCGACGGACAAGGACCTGAAACTCGGCGTCCTCGCGCCGCGTTCGCTGCGCGGGAATCACGCGCTGGTCCTCGACAAATCGCCGTCGCTCGTTGAAATCCCGGCGTACGGCGATTTTGGTGGCAACGGGCTCGACGTGGAGCGGGTGGTCGAGCTCGCCGGTGAGTCCGGGCTCGCGGTTCGCGAAACCGCTCGGCTGTCTGGCTACCAGGCCGCCAATCTTCGCGAACAACTGCGCGCGATCGAGGCACCGGACATGCACGCCGCAATCCAGCGCTGGGTTGCCGGCCGCTACGCCGACGCGGAAGTCACCGACTTCTTCGTCGAGAACGTCTTCGATGCCAACTACGACCTCGTCGTGGAGATCCAGTACAGCATGCCGATCAACGAAGACGGCAAGTTCGACCTGCCGGGATTCGTCGAATCCTACTACCTGGGATACGACCGCATATCGGACCGTCGCTTTCCTTTCGAGTTCTACTATCCGCTGCGCGTGACTGCCCGCACGTCGGTGCGTGTACCGCCAGGGCGTGAGCTCGCCGCCGGCTTCAAGCGCCCAGAGGCTGCAGAATCGCGCTTCGGCCACTGGCAGCGCGCCGTAGCCGTCGATGGGAACGTCTGGGAAGTCCGCTTCGACTACGAGGCCGCGACCCGGCGATTCCCGGCCGGGGAGTACCGTGAATTCGCGGACTTCCAGCGCGACGCGATACGCGGCATCGAGCTGCCCGTCGTCCTGCGCTGACGCGCGACCGTAGGAGCGCGCCACGCGCGCGATAACATCGCGGGGCATCGCGGCCATGGGCCGCTCCTACCGTAGGAGCGCGCCATGCGCGCGAT
>JBGTLY010000201.1:0-17600 GCA_041743865.1 Woeseiaceae bacterium | reverse complement strand
GGGACGGCGGCGACCTGTCAGTCGTGTTCGCGGCCCCCGAACTCGGCATGGGCGTTTCGGCGAAAGGCGTCCCGGTCAATGTGACCTTGCTCGACGGCGCCGGCGAAAGAATCTACGGCACCCAGGGCGACAGCCGCTGCTACTTCGATGAAGTCCGGCAGCGGGCGCTTCTCGACGCCGCCCTGCCGCCCAGGAGCTACCGCGTGGATGCCAGGGGATTCTGCACCGTGCCGGCACGCGCAGTGGACGGCGACGGCGCGGTGCTGTTGACCCGCTTCGATTTCGCGGGGATCGTGACATCTGGCGATAGTGACCGCGCGGTTTCCGCCGGCGCGGTCGAACCCCCTGCTCTGGACCCCTTTCCCGGGCTGCCCCGGTCCGAATTGCAGATCGTCACGGATTCCGGGACTCATCCCTTTCAGGTCTGGATCGCTGCCGACGATCGAAGCCGCGCGCGTGGCTTGATGAATGTCCGTGCCCTGCCCGCGGACCACGGCATGCTGTTCCTGTTCGAACGGCCCCGGTTCCTGTCGTTCTGGATGAAGGACACCTACCTGTCGCTGGACCTCATCTTCATCGACGCCGATGGGGTCGTCGTCAATGTAGCCGCAGACGCGAAGCCGCTGTCTTTTGAACCCATCCATTCGGAGGCGCCAGCCATAGCCGTGCTCGAGCTTGCGGCCGGCACCGCAGCACGGACTGGACTCGTCGCCGGAGACAGGATCATTCATCCTGCCCTTGCGGCGCGGACCTAAGAGATTGATCATTCAACCGAGTGACAAATCCCCCCATTGGGTTGCGAATTCAAGCTCGTCGAAGCCCGGCTCGCCGATCGTGAAAGCCGGAGGCAGGACGCCAACGATCTCTATTTCTTGGAGTTCAGTTCCACTCCGGAGTTGCAGGAACCCGTAAGGTCCTCTGTTCAGGACAGCGAATTTTAGCTGCAACGCCACCGATGTCGCCGCATGGAATACTGGTGCACCATTGCCGTTAGAGAGTTCGATATTCATCGTCGATTTTCCGCGCTCGGATACGACCCTGCTTGAGCAGACGCTTGATGCACACCCGTCACCGGCATTGATGGACGACGAGACCATTGATCGCATGGGCGCCGACGGCAGTAGATATCTCGAACGGCTATGCTCGAGCAACTATACTTCCCGCGCGACATTGGATTTTTCCTCGGCGAATCGAAGCGTGTTATGACGCCGGGTGCCATTGCGACTCGGCAAGTTATGGCGACCGGAACTCCATTCCCTGTCGATCGTGTCCAGCACGCCGTCGGTCGCTTGACATTTATTGCTTATCCGCAACAATCAAAATGCGTTGCTATGGATCAGTTACGCGAAGACCTTTACTTCTGACGGGATCCCGTCGGTGCGCCAGTCGATACCGATCATAAGTTGGCCACGCGGCGTTAGCTGCTCGCAATGCGTGTGAGAATCGATGGATGGAAACGTGTCACCCGACCTTACGCCTCGACCAATCGTTCGATTGGAAGCTGATCGCATCCATTTATGCGCGCGCCGGCAGGATACATATCAAGCCATTCCTGTCAGCCGAGTGCGCCGCAGCCGTCCACAACTGCCTCACTACAGAAATTCCATGGCAAACCCATTTTAATATCGGCGACCGGCCGGTGGATCTGAATGGCGAATTGGAGGACATGCCGGAGCCAGAGCGATTGCGCCTTTTCGACTGCCTTCACTCGAGCGCGAGTGACGGGTTCCAGTACATTTTCAACAACTATCCAATCTCCGACATATATGAGCGAGGGGAAAACCGCTCGCTATACGTGATGCGTCTGTACGAATTCCTGAATTGCGCCGAATTCCTGGAAATTGCTCGCAGCATCACCGGAGTGCGCTCGATCGCGTTTACCGATGCCCAAGCCACGCTCTATCGTTCAGGTCACTTCTTGACGCATCATGACGATCTGATCGGCGACAAGAAGCGCGTGGCGGCTTACGTGTTGAATTTCACGCCTCGGTGGATCCCGGACTGGGGCGGAATCCTGCAGTTCATTGCGCCCGATGGGCATATCGCGGAGGGTTATACCCCTGCGTTCAACGCTCTCAACCTGTTCACGGTACCGCAAATGCACGCGGTATCCTACGTGACACCCTTTGCCCAGGCGGGCCGTTACAGCATCACCGGCTGGCTGCGCGAGGTGTAGTTTGCCGCTCGACCGAAGCGCTGCTACGCAGGAAATGCGGTGCATCACTTACCGATCTCAGCCTGCCGCTTTCGCGGACCGACGAATGCCGTCGCTGCCAGGCCCAGCTTCAAGTCTGGCGGATGTGCCTGTCCTCTGACACCGGTAAGGCGGCTCTGTAGGCGCTGATTGGGGCCAAAAAGTGATCCCGCGACGGATGCAGAGCCACGTTGGCGCCCCATTGCGACTCAATCACTACGAGTCCTCTCCGTTGCGGACCACTGTCAACAATACTCCCGCCTCAGCTGCCGTGCTGGCCATCGGCCAGCCCTACAGTGACGTTCACAGCGTGCGCGCTTGGTGACGAAGGTCCGCCGCCCTGGCTGCACATGCCGCCAATAGATCCAACAAACAGTAACTCGGCGCTGAAATGGGCACGTGTGGCGACCTCGCAACGTCTTAAGTGTTGCTATTTGGCCACAAAATGGCAATTCGGTCCATTCGGGCTTTGGAGAATGTAACAAGTGGCCAATTTACGGGTGCGAGCTGTGTTCGAGCGTGTACCAGCGCCATGTTGTTTTTTTGCCTTTAGGCTTTCTTTCGCGGTTCCGCAGGACTATGATCCTGCCCACAACCCGATTCGTTATTGTTTTAGGGACCTTTCGGGGAAGCAGCGCGGTCATGGTCAGGCCGTCGCTGGAATCCAACAACGCAACCTCTGCAGGAGGATTTTAGTAATGGCCAATCCCAATATCACTCGGGCCGTTCGACTTGCGCTGGTATCAGCCGGAACGATAGGTGCCGGGTTGCAAACTGCGCCGATTTCCGCGCAGGAACAACTCAAGGAGATCGTCGTCACCGGCTCACGCATCGTCCGCAGGGACTATACGTCGAATTCGCCGATCACGACCTTCCCCGCCGAGCAGGTGGTCCGCAACGCGGACGTCACGCTCGACACATTCCTCAACACGCTACCGCAGGTCAGTCCCGCGGGAACCACGACGTCGAACAACCCCGGCAACGGCGGTCAGTCCAACGTCGACCTGGGTCTCGGCGCAAATCGCAACCTGGTGCTTCTGGATGGCCGGCGGGCGATGCCATCGGCCAGCGACTTGAGTGTTGACATCAATACGATTCCGCAGGCGATGATTGAGAGCATCGAGATCATCACGGGTGGTGCGAGCGCGGTGTACGGCGCGGATGCCGTCACCGGTGCGGTTAACTTTAAGCTGAAGGACAATTTCGAAGGCGCGGACTTGCGCTACAGCTTCTCGAACAGCACCGAAGAGTGGGATGCCCAGGAATTCTCGATTTCGGCGGTCTTAGGCGGCAACTTCGCCGACGGGCGCGGTAACGCGATGTTTGGTTTCGACTATGCGGATCGCGAGGGCATGATCAAAGCTCAGCGCCCGTTCGCCGCGAATGCGACATCGACTACGTCGTTCCTGCCGGAAGGCAACTACATTCCGGGTTCCAACGGGCCGACACAGGCAGCCGTGGATGCACTGTTTGCGGGCTACGATCCGGCCTATGTCGCCGGTGATGCCATTCCGGGGACGCTTGGCTTCAACGTGGATGGAACCATGTACTCGCGCGGTTTTTTCAACAGCCCGCTCGACGTGGTGAATTTCCGCTATCCGATTGACTGCCTGGTGGTCAACTGTAATTTCTATCCCGACTTCCACTCATATAACTTCGACTCGGTCAACATCCTGACGCTGCCGCTCGACCGCCGCTCGTTCATGGCTAAGATGGACTACGAATTCGAGGGCGGAGTGGAAGTGTTCGGACGTGTCGGCTGGACGGATTATTCGTCTACGGCGGCGTTGGCGCCGACTCCGTTCCCGACGGTAACCACGAGGGCGCCTGGGTTCGCGTCCGCAACTCAGGCTACGTCGGCATTGGTGGAGCCTGGAGCCAGTGTCTCCAACAATCTGGTCGTGCCGGTTACGAATCCCTGGATTCCCGCGGATTTCATGACGCTGCTCAATTCACGCACGGGCGACAACACAACCCTGGTCGGATCGGGCGCAACCGAGCCGTTCTTGATGCGTCAGCGCACCATTAGCGCCGGGCTGCGGACCTCGGATTACGAGAACACGGTTGTGCAGTACATGATCGGCGCCAAGGGTCCGCTCTTCGGCGACAACTGGGGTTGGGAACTTTCCTACTCCGAGGGCTTCACCGAGATCGACCAGAAGCAGGGCGGCAACCTGGACACGAACCGGTTGTACGAACTGATCAATGCCCCAGATGGTGGTGTATCGAGATGCGGCCCGGAGGGCTTCAACATCTTCGGCAGAAACCCGCTGTCAGCCGAGTGCGTGGCATATATAACTGTGGCCAGCACGCTGACGACCGAGTTCGAGCAGAAGATTGGCGAGGCCATCATCACGGGCGATCTGGTGAACTTGCCGGCCGGCCCAGTATCGGTCGCCTTGGGCCTCCAGGGCCGTTACTTCGAGTACGAGCTCGATCCGGGCCCGTCGGCCGGTCCGATCTCTGGCTTTAACGCCCAGACCCCGTCCAGTGGCAAGAACAGCTTTGAAGACATCTTCGTAGAAGCGTTGGTGCCGCTCTGGAGGGATTCTGGGGGCGGACGGTCGCTCGAACTCAACCTGGGTTATCGCGTTTCCGACGCGAAATTCGAGGACCGGATTAAGGATATAAGCAATCCGTCTGACAGCAGCGACGCATACTTTGCGTCGATGAGCTGGCAGGCGACTGATTCCGTGCGTCTCCGCGGCGGATATCAGCGTGCGGTTCGTGCGCCGAACTTCGGCGAACTGTTCGACGGCGGCGGTTCCGCTCCGCAGTACTTCGATCCCTGTTCCGTGACGAGCGACGCTCGAACCGGCCCAGATGCGGCGGCCATCAGGCAACTGTGCCTCGATGCCGGCGGCAATGGCGGCGTCAGTCCGGCGAACATCGACATCTATGTCCAGACGCCAGGCAACCAGATCAGCATCACGACTGCAGGTAATACTGCCCTTGGGCCTGAGGAGGCTGATACCTACAGTGTTGGCGTTGTATTCTCGTCGCCATGGGCGGGTGCGCTTGAGAACCTGCAGGCGTCGCTGGACTATTCGAGCATCAAGATCAAGGGTCCAATCCTGACTCCGGCACCGAATGTGATCGTGGCGGCCTGTTACAACTATTACGGGACCAACCCGACGTTTGATCCGGCCGACCCGAATTGCGGGTCCATCATCCGTTTCGGCGGCGACATCATTTTCCTGTCCAATCCGCTGTCGGGCGACGGGCTCTATCCCGGAATCAATGGCGGCGGGATCAAGGGCGAGAGCCTGGATTTGCAGGTCAACTATGGGGTGCCGATGCCGGTGGGCGACCTGAGGCTCAACCTGTTGTGGGTCCACAACCTGACCGCCGAGACACAGGACGCCCCGGGCCTGCCGTGGCTTGATTACTCTGGTACCGTGACCTTCTTCGGGGCAGGCCTTGGATCCAGCATTCCGGAAGACAAGGCGAACCTGAGCGCCGTTTACACGATCGGCGATTTCGCGTTCGACGGACGTCTGCGCTGGATCAGCAGCATGGACAACCGTGCAGGGGCGATCTTCCCCGGCGAGACCAGTTTCACGGGCGTTCCGTCCGTGACCTACCTGGACATCGGCGCGTCCTGGAAGTTGGGCTTCCTTGGCAGCGAGTCGCAGCTGCGCATTGGCGTCAACAACGTCGCTGACGAGCAGCCGCCGGAATATGCGCCAAACGTGCAGTCCGGCACCGAGTCGTCACTTTATGACGTGATCGGCCGCAGGATCTTCGGCCAGATCATCGTAAAGTTCTAAGACTGCCAACTTTCTTGTAGGGTGTTCATCATCAAGGGGGCGGCAGCTTTTACTGCCGCCCCCCTTTTTTTGGCTTAGCTTGCTGTGGTGTGGAACATGCACGCCCAAAGTTGGTCTATCTCGAACATGCGGGGGCTCCTGATTACCCTGGTGCTGATAGCCGCCAGCAGCCTGATTCCTGCGCAGCTCGCGGTCGCCCAACCAGAGACGGATCCTGCACAGACCGCCCGCGAAGAGTTCCGCGCATTGTTCGCTGCGGGCCGTTACCGGGAAGCCTTGCCGCTCGCAGAACGGATGGTCGCTGAGGCGGACTCTGCCGCTGTCAGTTCCCGGGATCTACCAGTCGCGCTCAACGATCTGGCTGCCACACAGTTGCGGCTGGGCGATTTCAGAGGCGCGGAGGCGAGTTACATGCGCTCGCTGGGGTTGCTGGAGCATTCGCAAGGCATCTCGTCGCTGCAATTTCTGCCGCCGCTCGCCGGGCTTGCCGCAGTGTACGCGACCCAGAATCGCCACGAGCTGGCGGTCGATTTCTATCGGCAGGCCCTCGGCGTCCACCGCCGGGCGCTGGGATTGTTCAACCCTGACCAGACCAGGCTGGTCGAGGCCCTGGCTGAGATTTCCCTGGCGATGGGCGATTATGCCGGCGCGGAAGCCGAGCGCCGCTATCTCGTGCAGATCGCGACACGAAACTATGCGGCGAACGATCCGCGCGTCGTGCAGGCATTATTCGATCTTGCGCGCTGGTACGAGTCCATTGACCGGAATGAAACGGCGCGCGTTGTATACGCGCAAATCTATCGTATTGCCGGCAAGGAGGGAGGCGAAAACAACCCCTCTGCCATCGATTCCCTCCTCGGAATTGGTCGGACGCACAGACTTCAGTTCGTGGCCGACCCGAAATCTGTTGGAACGCCATACGCGAGCGTTGACCAGGTAACGTTGTCGCGGTTGCCGGGAATCCTGTATCCGAAACAGCGGGACTTTAATTCCAGCAAGATGGACAGAAATGGACAAAAAGCATTGAACCAAGCGCTCAGCATCCTGGAGAAACAGGATGATCCGCCACCGCAGCTCCTGAGTCGCACGCTGATCGAACTCGGCGACTGGTTCATGACCGCCCGCCAGTACGAGGTCGCCCTGAAACATTACGGCCGCGCGGCGATGATACTTTCCAGCACGCTCAAGGAGGGTGAATCCAATCCGCTGCACGCGCCTCGCCTTGTCGTCTACCGCCCCCCGGCGACTTCTCTGACGCACCGCTTCAAGCCCAAGTCGCGGACCCTGTTGCGCCAGGCCAGATTTACGCTGACCGTGACCGAAAATGGCCGGGCCCAGGATGTAGTCCTGTCGGACAGCGACATGTCGGGCATGCAGACATTCCAGGTGCAACAGTCTTTCCAGGATGCCCTCTACAGCCCGCGTTTCGAAGACGACAAGCCCGTCGCAACCAGCAGCGTTGAATTCATTGGGCAATGGTTCGATCTGGTTCACCCCGGAGCGCCAGGACCGGAACCACCACCGGCAGACGCCAGGTAAATCGCCTGCCGCGCGCTTACGCGCGATCTTTGAACGCCGTGAATTTCAGCGTACCCTTCTGGTCGCAGCAGGAATCCGGGAAATTCATGCGTCAGTCAGCCTCGCTGGCCCTGGGGCTGGCATCGACGGCCGTTGGCCGTGGCGAACTTTGGGCTGCGGCCCAGTACCTTCGGCTGGCTCTGGCCTCGGACGAGAGGCTCGGGCACAAGTGGATGGATGCAGTCAGGATCGCCGGCCAGATCGCCGACGATCACGCGGCCGTCCAGGCAGCCGCGCGGCTTTGCTCCGAGTCTGGCCAGCGGCCCGCCGAGACATTCATTCTTGCCGAGGCATTGACACAGGCGGGTAAGGCCGATGAGGCGGTCGAGATGCTGTTGCCACTTTCGGACAATGGCAAACTGTCGCCAGACCAATGTTTCAAGCTGACTCGCATGCTGATGTTCGCGGGCCGCATTGACGAGTCCCAGGCCCGCTGCCGCGGCTTGCTGGCCTCCCATCGCGACAGCCCGACACTCTGGGAGCGCATTGCCCAGACCAAGCGCTTCACCCAAGGCGATCCGGATATCGCCAGGATGCGCAAGATATTCGAACAATCAAAGATTGCGCGGCCCTCCGACCGCGCTGCCATTGCCTCGGCGCTTGCGAAGGCGTATGTCGACGTCGGCGACGATCGCGCTGCCAGCGATTGCCTCGAGGCGCGTGCTGCCGCAAATGGCGCGAGATTTCCGTTCGATCCACGCCCGCTCGAATTCAGCCTTCGCGATGTCCTCGCCTGGTGCAAATCCGGCGCGGAAGACACCTGCTCGTCGGCGACAGCTGGTTCGTACCGCCCGGTATTTATTATCGGTCCCGCGCGATCCGGAACTTCGCTGCTCGACCAGATTTTCTCGCGTCATCCTGAGATCCGCGGTGGCGGAGAACTCAAGCATTTCTGGTTGGCAGCGCGCGAACTCGGTGACTGCAGTTCTGCCAGAATTAACGACTTTTCCATGCGCAGCAGGACCGACAATTCGAATCTGGATCCCTGGCCCGAATTTGGACGACGCTATCTCGCGCTCGCCGACGAGCGATTCGGCTCAGGCGCCCGATTCACCGACAAGCTCCTTTCCAATGTCTTCCGCGTTCGCGCGATCCGCCTAGCCCTGCCGGAAGCGCACATCATCCACGTCAGTCGAAACCCGCTCGACGTGGCCTGGTCATGCTGGCGCGCGCAGTTCGACGCGGAATCGGCCTGGAGCAATTCACCGGAAGGCACAGCGCTATACATCGCCTGCCACCAGCGCATCATGGATGCCTGGATGAAACGCTATCCATCTGCGATCACCAGGGTCTCCTACGAGCAACTGACCCGTAATTCGGACCGGGAAATTCCCCGGCTGCTGCAGGCCTGCGGGCTCGTCGACGACCCCGCAACACGACAACCGCAGTTTTCTAAACGTGCGGTCATCACCATGAGCTATTCCCAGGTGCGCGCGCCGATCAATACGGCAAGCATCGATTCAGCGGCGGCATTTCCGCAATCGACGAAAAAACTGCGCGCAGCGCTCGATGTCGCCGGAGCCCTTTAGTGAGTGCGCAGAACGGCTCGATTCCGCCCGCTGGCGACGCTTTGGACCGGGCGATGGATGCCGCCGCGCGCAAGGATGGACTTGCCGCACTGGAAATCCTGCGTGGAATCATCGCCACGCCACCCTTGCTAGGCGATCGTTGGGCGACAGTCGTCACGCTCTGCGCTCAACTCGATGACGACGATGCGGCACTTGCTGCGGCACGGCGGCTACGGGCGGTGGTGCCAGACACGGTGCCGACAGCTTTTATCCTGGCTCGGGCGCTGGAAACAATCGGACGCGCGGACGAGGCCGTCTCTGTGCTGGAGCCAGCCGTCCGGGCGGGGCAACTGAGTTTTACGGAATTGTTCCACCTGTCGAGGATGCTGATGTTCGCCGGCAAGCTCGACCGGGCTCGCGCACTGACGGAACGGCTGCTGCAACAGGAACCTGGCAATCCATTTTTGTGGGAACGCGTGGCGCAACTCAGATCGTTTGCGGCCGGTGATCCGGATATAGCCGTACTCGAGCAGCTGCAGGGTCAACTCGCAGGCGCCGCACCCCGTGTAAGTGCTGCAGCGGCATGGGCTCTGGCCAAGGCATATGTCGATATCGGCGACGACGCTTCGGCGGCACGGATGCTCGATGAAGCGGCCGCCAAGCGCCGGCAGGTAGTGACGCTCGATCTGGCGTCGATCGCTGACAGCGCGCACGACTCTCTGGAAGCCATTCCGCTCACAGAACTCAAGTCGAACCGTGCGACTGTCGAGGAAGGCTCGCGGGTCATCTTCATCCTCGGCCCGCAACGATCGGGCACAACGATGGTCGAGCAGATCCTGTCCCGTCACCCGACCATCCAGGGCGGCGGCGAACTCAAATTCATGGGATTGATGAGGCACATGCTCGGCGATTTCACGCGAACGCCGATTGCCGCTTTCGTTGAGCGGATGCGCAGGGTGCGCCCCGGTCAGGATCCATGGGAAGCAATCCGGCGCTGGTATTTCGCGCTGGGCGACGAGCGATTCGGCGCCGGCGCCCGCTACACGGACAAGCTGTTGAGCAATCACCTCAGGTTAGCGGTAATCCTCCGCGCGTTTCCCGGTGCCCGCATCATCCGTTGCCGGCGCGATCCGCTGGACGTGGCCTGGTCCTGTTGGCGAGCCCGGTTTAACGAGGATTCGGCGTGGAACCTGTCGCCGAGCTGGATCGCGCGCTACATCGGCGAGTATGAGCGGCTGCTCGACGCCTGGGCTGAACGCATTCCGGGACTTTTCATCGATGTAGACTACGAGCTGCTTGTCGCAAATCCCGACACGGCGATTCCGGAACTGCTTGCTGCCTGCGGTCTTGCGGACTACCCGGCGACGCGGCGTCCGCAAGAATCGACGCGGCCCGTGATGACATCTAGCTTCCTCGAGGTCCGCAAACCAATTCATGCGGAAAATGTCAACGCCAGCCGCCGATTTCCGATTGCAACGCGCGAGTTGCGAGTGGCTCTCAAGGCGCAGGGGTTGGCGTTTCGCGCCTGGGAGCGGCCTCTCTAGATGAATCAGGCGAATTTCGAACGACTTTGGGCCGCCGCGCAGTCGGGTCAGCCGCTGGCACAGGAAACCCTCGCCGAGCTGATCGCGACCGCCGGCCGGCCTCAGGAAGCGCGCGAATGGCTAACACGCGCAGCCGCAAGCGGGCAACTGACCGCGGTGACCCGGCTGGGTCTCTGGGAAATCGTCGGCTTCGGCGGAACCCAGGATATTGAAAGGGGATTGTCACGGATCCTTGCAAGCGCCGACGCGGGACACGCCGATGCGGCGCACACCGCATCACTCCTGTATGGCGGGGGCGTCGGCGCTTCTTGTAATGCGCATGAGGGACTGCGCTGGTTGGTGCAAGCTGCGAAGCTCGGTCATGCGCGCGCGGCAGCACAGCTCGGCCTGTTGATTGGACCGGACCGGCCGGATGGGGCGGCTCTGCTGCGGCGCGCAGCCATCGCTGGCTCAAGCGTCGCCATGTATGCGCTGAGTCAGGGGCTTCCGGGTGAAGCGGAAGCTCGCGCCTGGTTTGCGGCGGCGGCTGCGTCCGGCCATCCCCTTGCACCGAAGTCGGACTCTGGCTCATTCGGGCTGCCCGACATGCACGAAGTTCCCGACTGGAATTGCCTCGCTGACGCCGCCGACCTGGCCTGGGTCGAGAGGGCGTTCGAACGCCGCATTGAATGCGAGGAACCGCGCATCGAGTCCATGGCACGTTTCCTTCCGCCACAAGTGTGTGACTACGTGATCGGCATGGCGGCGCCAAAGATGTCGCGCGGCAAGGTCGTGGATGAACAAGGCGGAGAAAGCATTCGTAAGGCACGCAGCAATGCCGTCATGACATTTGGCCTGGCGGACAGCGATTTCCTGCTCGAATTGGTGAACCTGAGAACAGCGCGAGCTGCCGGCATGCCGCCGGAAAATGCCGAGGGACTCGGCGTGCTGCACTACTTGCCGGGAGAGAGTTATGCACCACATTCAGATTTCATTCCGGACACGCCGGCAAACGCCGCGCAGCTCGCTCTGCGTGGCCAGCGCGTGAG
The DNA here is from genome assembly GCA_041743865.1 of Woeseiaceae bacterium. Classification (GTDB taxonomy): domain Bacteria; phylum Pseudomonadota; class Gammaproteobacteria; order Steroidobacterales; family Woeseiaceae; genus UBA1847. The sequence continues at coordinate 5,978 of JBGTLY010000201.1, read as the reverse complement.
AACCCTGCTCGTTTATCTCAACGAGCAATTCACCGGCGGTGAGACGGTCTTTCCGCTCCTGAATCTTCGTTTCAAGCCGCCTGCCGGCGCGGCCCTGGCCTTTCATAATGTAAATGCCCGGGGCAAGGCCAGTTCGCGTTCACTGCATGCCGGCATGCCACCGACCAGCGGCGAAAAATGGCTGATCTCGAAATGGTTTCGCACAAAGTCTCTGCGGCCGGGTCCAGCGAGGCAGTAATTGCTGTTTATGTCCAACACCTGTTGAGACTAGCGTAAATGAGTGACAGATTAGTGCGCGAGTTGTGCCTGCTGCCGGAAGGCGCGGATGAGGGTGGGTCGGCGCTGCATCGAGCGCAGTCGGCCGTGATGGCGTAAGTAGCTGCCGCCCGAGCCAGCCGGCAAAAGTCACAGTCATTCGTTGGGTGGAATGAATGACTTGCGGCTCATTTCGGACAATGTGTCGCTGGCAGCCTGGTGTTCCTGCTCAATCTCGGCGGCCGTCAGGCAGCGTGTCTTCTTTCTCAGCCGCGAGCCGAGTATGTCGTCAGTCTTGCAGAACAACTGCGTGCCTCGCTCGTTGACGATCTTGTACCCGGCAGCCTGCATTTCCATCACAAGTTCCGCATCAGACTTCTTGGCGTCCGAATTGCGCGCCTCAGGCTCGGCCTCGGCAGGCGCCGAATTTGATTCAGGCTTTGAATCGCCCGCAGGTATCGAGACATTACTTTCGACCACCGAGCGTGCCGCAGCAGTGCTTGCGTCTTCGGGGCATGGGACGTCAGCGAATGCCACGGATGTCGCGATTGTGACTAGCCCTCCCACGATAAGCGCGTCGCGAAGTGTCATGCAATCGCCCTCCCAGCCATGTTCTGCTGCAGGTAGCATAATGCGCTTGACCGCTGTGGTTCTTGCAATCCTGCCTGACACTCAGAAATAGCAGGCAGATTTCGCGGCTTCCGGACTTGACCACATTCTCGCATATGTCTGATCCGCTCGTCTGCTGGAAATGCGGCGCGCCGCTGGCGGATCTCAGCCTTGCGTTCTCGCGCACTGACGAGTGGCCCGCCTGCCGGGCCGAGCAGCACGTCTGCCGCATGTGACGTTTCGACGACGCTCGCAAGGCGAAAAGCTGCGCTGAGCCCGTCGCGGACGAGGTCCGGAGCAAGGAACGCGCCATTTTCTGCGGCTACTTCGAGCCTGCTCGGGTCGCTTCGTACCGCGCCCGGCCGCTTCGCAATCGGGCATCACATCCGCTTACTCTCCGGCGCTGATGCGAGGGGCACCTACGACTTTGATATCGATACGCGATCGTGACGGGCTCGCGGACCGGGCGTCCTGTGAACGCCTACGGCGAAGCCATCACCGCTAGAATTGAGCGTAATGCAAACCACTGGGCCGGATCAGCCCAAAGACTCTTCAAACGGGAATGCCCCGACCAGCGTCCAGAATATAGTTGATCTCCAAGTGGTTTCGCACCAAGGAGCTGCGACCTGGACCCCACATTGAGGCATGTTGCTCAAATGCCACATGGTGCTGGCCGCCGAAGCAACAAGGTGGTCCAGCGCTTTGGATCACCTGGCCGTTCGCAGATGGCACGGTGCCGGAACAGAGTTTGAACTGGCTTGTGCGCTGGCCCACGCGTTTGCATCTCACCCTTTACAATCAGCACTGTCAGCGATTTACTACGCAATAAGGGGAATTGCAAGCAGGGTCCAGACTCACGCGGGTACGCCCAAAAGCGACATTACATACCGGGGATCCAACATGCTCAAGAACGCAACATTGGCGCGCGCGATCAGTTGTGTCATTGCTACGAGTGCGCTAGGCGCCGCGGAAGCTCAGGCGCAGGATCCGAGCGCCGTCGAACCCACCGAACTAGGGGAAGTGTCCGTTACCGGCTCCCGCATACGCCAAGACGTTTATGCGGCATCTCAGCCCATCGACATCGTCGTTCCCGAAAATGCCGCGGCTCAGGGCATTGGCAGCATCAGCGCGCTGTTGCAGACCTCAACGGTCGCCGCTGGTTCACCCCAGGTGACGGCCGCATCATCCACCGCATTCGTGCAGGCCGGCGGCACCGGCGCTCAGACCCTGTCGCTGCGCGGCCTGGGCGCCAACCGGACGCTGGTGCTCCTGAACGGGCGCCGCGCCGGACCCGCGGGTACGCGCGGCGAGGTGTCGGCCTTCGATTTCAACGTGCTGCCGCTCGCCGTCATCGAGCGCATCGAGATCCTCAAGGACGGCGCGTCCTCAATCTACGGCTCCGACGCCGTAGCGGGCGTCGTCAACGTCATCACGAAGAAGGGCGACGGAGCGGAGGCGCAGGGCTTCGTTTCTGTGCCGAATGACAGCGGCGGCGAGGAGTCCCGTTTCAACGTTTCCTGGGGCAAGCGCCTCGGGCGCGGCAATTTCCGCATCACGGGCGACTATCACCGCGAATCCGAGCTCAAGCAGGGCGACCGCAACTATTTCAGTTGCGGCGAGGACTACGTCTTCGATCCCGGAACCGGGGCACGGCGCGATCGCATCGACCCGCGCACGGGCAAGCCGGCCTGCATCGATGCCCCCTGGGGCCACATCTGGGTCTATGAGTACAACTACACGGAGCCCAGCAACCTGCCCAACGTCACTGAAAACGGTAGTTTCGTGCAATTGATGCAGTACGACTTCGACGCGGACCTCGGACAATACATCCCGCCGCTCACGGCCGATGATGGGACCGTCAACCAGCACCGCACCCCGCCCGGATGGTTTCCCGTCAACTACGATCGCGCCACCGACGGCGTGACGAACAGCGACCATCCTTTCCAGGACGGCACGTCGCTGATTCCGACGATGGAACGTGCGACGGTGTTCGCGGACGGGGAGTTCGAGATCACGGACAGCGTGACCGCCTATGCGGAAGTCCTCCTGAATCGCCGCAAAACCCGGACCAACGGCTATCGCCAGTTCTGGTCCTACAAGTACCCGAGCGATTTCAATTTCTACGAGGCGTTCTGGAACTACACGTACTCGACCTGCCCGGGCTGCGGCGACCCCCAGAGCGCGGGATGGACCGGGGCGCAGTACCTGAGCCCCACGCCCATCACCGATCATGCGGACAGCGAGATCGAGGTCGATTACCAGCGTTACGTCGCCGGATTGCGCGGCGACCTCAAGTCGGGCTGGAGTTGGGACATGTCGGTGCAGTTCAGCAGTTCGGACGGCGACTACACGAACGACCAGATCTTCAACGACTCGATCAGAGACACGAACATCACTTTTGGCGGGTTCTCGGGAGTGCCGTACGTACCGCAGGCCACTTGTGTCGGCACCGTTTCGTCGGTGCGTGGCGCGCCCTGCGTGGATATCCCGTGGCTGGATCCGGCATTCCTGAATGGCGAGGTGTCGCCGGATGTGCGTGCATTCCTGTTCGGGCAGGACACCGGCAACACGAAGTACGACCAGATGTCGGTCGAGGCCTTTATGACCGGCAGGCTGTTCAACATGCCCGCCGGACCGGTCGGGATCGCATTTGGCGTCCATTACCAGGAAGACGAGATAAAGGATGTCCCGGGAGACATCACGCTGTCGGGTAACGGCTGGGGCACTTCGTCGGCTGGCATCACGCAGGGCGACGACCAGAGCCACGCCGTGTTCGCGGAGATCGAGCTGCCGCTGCTCTCCGGCAAGCCGCTCGTGGACAGCCTGACGCTCACCGCCTCCGGCCGCTACACCGACGTCGATTCCTACGGCAGCGGCGATACCTACAAGGTCGGCCTCAACTGGGCCCTCACGCCGGCGCTGCGTCTGCGCGCGAGCCAGGGCACGTCCTTCCGGGCGCCCGCGCTGTTCGAGCTGTTCCTGGCCGACCAGACGAGCTTCATCGGCCAGCGCGACATCGATCCCTGCATCAACTGGGGGGCCGCGCTGGCCGCGGGCGACCTTTCGCAGCGGATTGCCGACAATTGTGCGGCCGACGGGCTGGCGCCGGATTTCGGCGGCGGCTCGATTACGGCTACCGTCATATCCGGAGGCGGCTTCGGCGTGCTGGAAGCCGAGACCTCCACCTCGAATACCGTCGGCGTGGTCTGGCGGCCGGCCTTCGCCGACCTCAGCGTGTCGGTCGACTACTTCGACATTGAGGTCAAGGACGAGGTCGACCAGTTCGGACCCCAGTTGATCGTGTTCAACTGCTATGACTCCCAGTTCTTCCCGAACGAGCCGTTCTGCGACTTCTTCGAGCGCGTGCCGTCCCTGGGCAACATGATCGACAACGTTCGCGACAGCTTCATCAACATCGCGCGCCAGACAAATCGTGGTTTCGACGTGGCCGCCCTTTACCGCCTGCCGCTGAGCTGGGGCAACCTGACGATCGAGACACAGCACACGTTCCAGGAGGAGGACGAGCGCGCCTTCTTCGCCCAGACGCCCGAGGACCTGAACGGCCTGGTGGGCCAGCCAGATTGGAACGGGCGCCTCAATTTGACCTTCGACCGCGGCCCCTGGTCTTACTACTGGGGCATGAACTTCATCGGCTCCAGTTCGAACCATCGCGATTTCGGCGGCGACACGGCGACGCTGCGTGGGGAAACCGTAAGAGTTGTGCTGAAGACCGACACGGTCGTCTATCACACCGCGTCGGTGACGCGCGAGTTCGAGAACTGGGGCATGCGGGCACGGCTGGGCGTCGCCAACGTGCTCGACGAGGAGCCACCGCGGGTCACGACCCTGAGCCTTGGAGAGGTCTCCACCATCGGCAAGTCGGCTTTCTACTCGCAATACGACTGGCTCGGCCGGCGCTACTTCCTGGACCTCACCAAGAAATTCTAGCCGGGCCGGCATCGGCCGCGCATCGGCGAGGACGGACGTGCCGCCTGCGGGCGGCACGTTTTTTTGGCGTGCATCCGCCGGCGGCTGCTGGAGCGGCGCATATACTCCGGCGAAGCGGCGAGTTCAAGGAGCGTCCAGGATGCCGAACATCGTGATGAAGCCCGACAACCTGAACGATCTCAACCGCAATCACGCCCAGGCACATTTGGCCGGACCCGTTTTCCTGAACAGCGTGCCCAAGTGCGGCACGCACTTGATGCGAAATATCGTCCGAATGTTCGTGCCGGTCGAGCAGCAGTACCATCGCGCCTTCATTCAGTACCCCAATTTGCGCCAGAACGTCTCCGCGTTCTCCCCCTCAGCGCCGATGCTGAGCTGGGGCCACCTGCTTTTCTCGGACGATACCGCGATTGCGCTGCGCCAGGTGCGCCACCTGGTGCTGGTGCGCGATCCCTACGACTGGGTGCTGGCACGCGCGCGGTTTTTCCTCTCCGACACCTTCCAGGGCGCGCTGGACCACCTCAAGGGCGGGCACGCGACCGTCCCCGAAGTGCTCAACATGATGATCTTCGGCATCCACGACAAGGCGCCGAACCTGCAGGAGATCTTCCTGCATAACGCCGTCTCCTGGCTCGGGACCGACGCGAAGCTGGTGCGCTACGAGGATCTCATCGGCGCACTCAGGGATCTCGAATCGCCTGCGGCGGAATCCTACTTCGAGGAGTTGCTGGGAGCCTGCGGGATTGGCCCGCTGCCCGCGGACTGGCGCGGGCGCGTGCGCGTTGGCTCGGACCGCAACCAGAGCGGCACCGCGCGCGAAAACCTGCGCGGGCCGGCCGCCGACGTGCCCGAGGTGTTACCGGAAACTCAGAAGCGGCTCGTCGAATTCGCCGCACCGGGCCTGCGAAGAATCCTCGGCTATGAGTGAGACCCTCGACTGCTGGCGCTGTGGCGCCTCGCTTGCGGCCTACTCGCTGCCGTTCTCCCGCACCGATGAGTGCCGACTCTGCCGTGCCGAGCAGCACGTCTGCCGGATGTGCCGGTTTTATGACACCAGCAAGGCAAAAAGCTGCGCCGAGCCCATTGCCGACGAGGTGCAGGACAAGACCCGCGCCAATTTCTGCGGCTACTTCGAGGCTGCCCCGGGCCGGTTCACGCCACGCACT
>JBGTLY010000200.1:0-6262 GCA_041743865.1 Woeseiaceae bacterium | reverse complement strand
CCGCCGATGGCGGCCATCAGCCGGGCGGCCGGTGCGTCCGCCGTCTGCGTACCGTCGATGGGGAGGAACACCAGGTCGAGCAGCAGTGCCGCGGGGGCGGACAAGGCGGGAACGGCGGCGGCGGCGATGAGCACGCCGAAGCCGATGGTGATGAGCGACCCCGTTTTAAGCCAGCGTACGCGTGTGTCGATGTTCATGATGATCTCCCTTTGAAATGGGCAAGTGAAAATGGACGAGTGCAATGCCCGACAGGTTAGTGGCGCGAGGTAGCCCCGGCAATTACCTCGGAGGTAAGTGCGCGGCCTCGCCCGTCCCGTAGAATCGAGCAATGGGGTCAGGTTCAATTTTCTTGCAGAACCAGTCTGCGCAGGTCATTGCGCAGAAAAATTTAACCTGACCCCATTTCCCCATTTCCCAGGAGATCATTTATGTCGGACTCATTCGGTACATTGCTTAAGAGCTGGCGCGGCCAGCGGCGCCTGAGCCAGCTCGGTCTGAGCCTCGCGGCCAATGTTTCCGCCCGGCACATCTCCTTTCTCGAAACCGGCCGCGCCCAGCCGAGCAAGTCCATGGTCCTGGCGCTCGCCGAATCCCTCGAGGTGCCGCGCGCGACGCGCAATGTCCTCCTGCAGTCCGCAGGCTTCTCCCGCGCCTACGTGCAGCGCGACCTCGCGGACGCGGAGATGGCGTATGTCCGGGCGGCCATGGACTGGATGCTCGAGCGCCACAACCCGTTCCCGGGCATCGCCATCGACCGGCACTGGACGCTCATCCGGGTAAATACCTGTGCCGCGGCGCTGATGGAACCCATGGGGCTCGAAGTCGGCGACAGCCTGCTCGATGCGCTGCTCGAAGGTCCTTTTGCGGAAGCGCTCGAGAATCGCGAGGAAATCCGCCGGCACATGCTGGCCAGGCTACGTACCGAGATCAGCCATCTGGGCGGCGACGTCGTGCTCGAAGCCGCAGCCGCGAAACTCGCCGCGCTCCTGCCGGCAGAGTCCCCGCCGGCCGCGATGTCCATGCCCGCCGTGCTCGCTGCGCGCTACCGGCTGAACGGGGTGACGCTCGCGTTCTTCTCCACGATCTCCGCCTTTGGTTCGACCGAGGACATTGCGCTGGCCGATATTCGCATCGAGCTTATGTTCCCGGCGGATGAGGCCACGCGGGCGGTGTTGGAGCGGGCGCTGCCCGCGAATAAGACGTAGCCCGATTTAACCTCGAACGATTCGCGGCTGGCAGTCGCTCCGACCGCGCGGCGCTTGCCAGTAAGTTATAACGCGTTATAATATCGTCATGAAATTGACTCTACGGCGCGTCGGCAATTCCCTCGGCATTATTCTGCCGAAGGCAGTCCTCCAGGCATGGGGGCTCGAAGAAGGCGATACGCTCGACTTGAATGATCACGGAATCCGCCCCTCCTCGCGAGGCGCCTTTACGCAGCAAGCCCTGGACGAGCTCAAGCGTGACCTGGCTTTGGCCGTCGTGCGCCGTTTCACAACCCGCGAGATACGGGCGCAAAGCCTCGCCAACCTGCATCGATGGCAGCGCCAGGACATGTGGATACCCGCCTACGACGAATGGCGGGAGCTCATCGAGCGGGGCGACGACGGCGAGTTGTATGCAGCGATGCTCTCGCGTGACGAGTGGGCCAACCGTTTGCGCCAGTCTCCACCGTATGTCGGCCTGTTGCGACGCGAGGAAGTCCGGAAGTTGAATGAAAAAGCAGCAGCTTGACCATGTCTTGCGAGCCGCCGGCCGGATCACCGGCGAGAAGCGGTTCATGATCATCGGTAGCCAGGCCTTGCACGGCTCGTATCCGGACTTGCCGGATGACATCGCGCGTTCCGCGGAAGTCGACCTGATCGCCACGGCTAACGTAGACCGCACGGAATGGCTCAATGTCATTGGCCAGGATTCGCCGTTTCATGAATCCTTCGGCTACTACGCCGATCCGGTGGACGAAACGACGGCAACCCTTCCGCGAGGTTGGAAGGGACGCCTGATTGCACTGGCGTTGGGCGAAACCGAGGGCGTGCAGGGCATGTGCCTCGACCCGCATGACCTGGCGATTGCAAAGTACGCAGCGGGTCGTGACAAGGACCACGTCTTCACGCGCGAACTCGCGCGCCGGCGCCTCGTCGATCGAAAAAAACTGCTCGCGCTCGTCGACAAGACGTCGATCGACGAGGCCGGGCGTCAGCGAATCCGTGATTTTATCGAGCGCGATTTCAAGTAAGCGACTGGTTCGAAGTCGAATCGGGCCGTCTCTTGTTCGCGGGTATCGCCTGCTCCAACAGCGTAGGTACATTCACTGATGTCCACAGACTGTTGGTCGCGCTAACGTGGTACCCAAAGGTGACCTCCTATGCAGTTCCGTCCCGTACGCTTAATTTTTATTGCCGTATTGCTGCCGCTCGCGGCGAAACTCCAAGCGCAGACTGTCGATTGGTGGGACGCCGTTGGTGATTCGGTCAGCGGCCGGAACGAGAATCACGCCAGCGCCCTTCAGTTAGAGGCGACGTCCTGAGGCAATTACTCGGTCGGACTCACCGCGTGCGTCGCTGACAGGCAAACGCACCGGGGAGCCGTACTTCCAGTTTTAATGCCGCGGCGCTGCGTTGGGCGGGCGTTGCCCGCGAATAACACCGTCGCGGCCTGTAGGCGCGGGCCACGCCCGCGAACGAACGTACTTCGATTCAGCCATTTACCCTTCGTGGCTGACAGCCGCTCCAACGGGCTGGTACGGTAATTGCAGTGAACATAATGCGTGCCGTATTCAGCGGGCGCCGGCTTTAGAGTCCCTTTCTCGGGGGCATTTTTGCCGTCAATTAAGCAGATATGACAATCTGGAGCGAACCATGAAAACTGAAGAGAATCGTGACCGGAACAAGTCAGGTAAGCAGGGCGGAAACCCGGATCAAAAAAAACGTGACGAAGGCACAAAGCGTCCCGATGGCACCCCGGACCGCAATCGTGAAGGCAGCCCCGATCGCAATCGTGAAGGGAAGAGCAATCGCGATGCCGACGGCAATCGGTAATTGCCTGCTACAGTAGTAAGAACATGCCGGGCTTGCCCGGCATGTTTTTTGTAGGAGCGGGCCACGCCCGCGAACGGTACCAGTGCAGATTCGCGGGCGTGGCCCGCTCCTACAACGTATTCGCGGGCATGGCCCGCTCCTACGGCGGTGGGAGCTTCCGCTCGACCGGCTAGTCGACTTTCCTGAAGAGTAGGCGACGCGTGCCCTGCGTATCGAGGAGTTCCAGCAACCTCCCGTCGCGGCGCCATGCGGCGACGCTCGCCAGTTCGTCGATCAGCACCGTCACGGACGAACCGTCCGGGCACGCTTCCTCGCTGGCGCTCGCCCGGCCGAGTTGCAGCTGTTCGCCGTCGACCGCGAGGATAGGGCCCTCGAATTCCCGGCACGCATCAAAACCGGCGTAGCGCTCCTGCACAATGTTGAACTCGATCGTGGTTTGCCCCGCGCCGGACTCTGCTCGGTCGAGGTTCTCCTCACCGATCGATTCCAGCACGAATATATCGTGCAGCGGCGCACGCGGGTCGGGCCGTTGTTCGAGGATCCCGACCAGTTCGTAACGCCGCGACGAAGCATCCGCCGGCACCTGGTCTGCCGACAGCTCGATTACCCGTACGTCTACGCGGTACAGGTTACCGGGTGCGAACTCGAACCCGGCGATGTCCTGGTACAGGAACTGCCACTCGTCGAAGGGCGTCTCGCCCTGGTGGACCTGCAGGCAGTGCATCGGCGCGACGCCGGTGCACGGTACCTTGAAGCTGTTGATCCACCAGGTTTCGGTCGGCGTCGGCGCCTCCGAACAAGCCGACATGCCGACAAGTGTGACGATCAGTGCACCGAAGTAGCGGATCTGCATTTCGCCTCCCGTCGGCCGGCCCGGTCTCCGGCCATCTGGTCGGGCCATGGTGACAGGTAACGAGATGCTGCAACAGGTCGCCGCCCGCTCCAACGGCGGGCGGTGCCTGGTTTTACGTTTCCTAGAGGGGCTGACGACGCTGCATGTAGTTGTCGAACACGTAATTCGCTACCTGCGTGCAGGCCTGCTCGCTCGCTGTAATTTCAAACCGGAAGTGAATTCCACCCCAGACCCGGCTGCTGCCGGTGTCATGAGCCATAGCCCAGAAACTGTCGTAGGGTTCCGCGTACACGACCACCGGCGGTGAGTCCCCGGTGTACCACGTCGCGGTGAATGACTTGCTGTCGGTTCCGAACACGTTGACCAGCGTCTGGGCAGCGGTGGTACCGACGCAGGATGCATTGCTCGAGTGCGACGGGTAGGGCGGCGTTCCCAGCAAGGGCACCCAGCCAACCTCGGCGTCGGTTGCGTCATTGTCGTCCGTATCTGCCGCGGCAATGGCTGTTTCCGGGCGCCACAAGCGGAAGATGAACTTGCTGGTTTGCGAGGTGACGATGCCGTCATTCATGGAAGCCGTCATCAGCGCGAACAGCCGTGCAGTCCGTACCAGGTCCAGGCTTTCGTCCTGCGCTACATCCCTCGCGACGTTCTGCCATACGCGGAAAAAATTGGTTACGTTGGCGTAATCGCCCGGGGCGTTGGCAAACGCTTGCGCAAGGGCCGTTTCCCGGTCGGACCGGGTCACGCTGGCGGCACTCCCGACGTCCTTCACATCGTTGAAGTCGATCGCGTATTCGGCACTTTCCAGTTGCGGCTGTACGACCGGCAGGAACTGCGTCGTAGAGATAAGGCCGAAGGGAGTCACAATGCTGATCTCCGAGAACTGTGCGGGCCCGGATGCCGTTTGCCGCCATATGCCCGGCAAAACGGATGGCAGGAATGTCGGTGGCTGCGGATTCGCGGCGGCATAGCCGTCGTTTAGCCGCCACTCGAGCACTGCAGCAGCGACTTTCCTGCCGATATGCCTGCCGGGCCAGCGCGGGCCTGGCGGGACATCCTGCAGGCTCTCAGCCAGCGCGTCATTCAGGGCGGCCTCGTTTGCCGGAACCAAGGCGACCAGCACATCGTGCGCAGCCTGCGCGGCGGCCGCCTTGGCCGATGCGCCGTCTGCATGCGGCGAGTTCAACTGGACGTGGAAGGGATGGAACCGGCCTTCAATCTCCACCACGGCATCGGCCATTGCAATGTGCACCATGGCGTACGCGCGTGTTTGCACGAACGGCGGGCCGCCAATATTCTCTTGCGCGATCCGGTTCCATTCGTAGATGACCTGGGCATTCTCGGCTTCTGCGCGCGAGGTCGTTAACCCAAGGGCGATAGAAAACAATGCGGCTGTTAGCCAGTGTGCTTTGATTCCAGCGAGAGTGTTCACTGTGAGATCCTCCATGTCGCAGGGCTGCGATGTCGCTCTCACGACGCTCACCGTTCGTGAGAGGATTAAGGAGGCTCCGGGAACTTTTTTGTATCTGCGGCCCGGTCATTACGAGAGGCGCCGCGGCCTCCGAATAGCGATAGCTTCTACGCCGGCGAATATTCACTGGCAAGTGAATTTTCGGCTCTCGGCCAGCGTAGCCATTGGTAGCCACCGGACGCGTCAGAACGGGGCGATTTCCAGCGCACAGGCGGCGACCGCTTTTATTGCCCCGAATTGTTCGCGGCAATCAGTTGGAGCCTCCCGATTCGGCAAGGGCTATCGCAGTCCAGGTCCGGGCCTCATCGGATGCATTGCAGCCTGGGGTGACGGGCGTCTGTATCCCGAATCCGTTTGTTGCAAGACTACCCAGAACTTTGCTGCATGGTGTGGGGGTTGAGAATTCCAGTCGGCGCCCGTCGATGTCCCCTGCGGTGAAGAGCCAGAAACCGTCGCTTTCTGCCGTGCAGGTGACAATCGCCACTCTCGCCTTCTTTTTACCCCGATCTGGACTAACTTCGTCAGCCACTGTCCCTGTCGCCGACATCGCTACCAAGGCTCCGATCGCCAATTTCAAAAATCACTGGTGCGTGATCATAGACCCTCCTCTTTTCAGGTGTGCGCCACAAGAATTATAGCTCCAAGGCGTCGGAGCGGCTGTCAGCCGCGAATGGTACGCGGCTGAATCGAAGTACGCTCCGTTCGCGGGCGGCGCCCGCTCCACAAGCCGGTTGGAGCGGCGGTTAGCCGCGAATGGTTTGCAGCTCAATTCTTCGTAGGTAAATCGGGCCAGGTCTTATTCGCGGGCATGGCCCGCTCCTACTGGCCTGCGTGGCAAGGTCTTATTCGCGGGTATGGCCCGCCCCTACTGGCCTGCGTGGCAAGGTCATATTCGCGGGC
>JBGTLY010000199.1:0-9796 GCA_041743865.1 Woeseiaceae bacterium | reverse complement strand
GCCTGCGCTTTACTTCCCTCAGGCAACGCCCGACGCGCTCGCCCGGAGAGTGCGACGGGCTTCAATGCTGGAGCCCGGTGGTCGTGAGACAAACGGGTGCCCCGCTGCGCGTCTATAGGTCGAAATCGCGGACGACGGGTTCGTCGAGGCGCTGCCCGTCGAGCCAGGCGGCGCCGTCACGGCATGTGAGTCGGCCGGCCGCGAACCACTCGGCGACCTCGGGGTAAATGCAGTGCTCAAGGGATTGGACGCGCGATTGCAGCGATGCCGGGGTGTCGGTTGGACGTACCGCGATGCGGCCTGCGAGGACCCGCGGTCCGCCGTCGAGTACCTCGGTGACGAAGTGCACCGTGCTGCCGTGATGGGTGTCGCCCGCGGCCAGTACCCTCGCATGTGTATCGAGGCCCGGGTAGCAGGGCAGGAGCGCCGGGTGAATGTTCAAAATCCGGCCCGCGAAGTGCCGGACAAACCCGGATCCGAGGATGCGCATGAAACCGGCGAGGAGGATGAGGTCGGCGCCCGCGGCGTGGAGTTCGGCACTCAGCATTTGATCGAACGCCTCGCGCGTCCGGAATTCGCCACTACGAAGGACCGCAGTATTGATTCCCGCCCCGGTTGCGCGAACCAGGCCATAGGCATCCGGCCGGTTCGAAACCACAAGGGCGATGTCGAGCGCGAGCGTACCGGCGCCGACCCGGTCGATCAACGCCTGTAGATTGGTGCCGGAACCGGAGATCAGGATGGCGGTACGGCACGGCCCGCCTGCGGTCACCCGGTTCAAAGATAACGGACCCCGCCACCGCCGGCCTCGACCCGTCCGAGCCGCCACGCCCGCTCACCGCTTGCCTGCAGCGATGCGATGGCGGCATCGGCATCCTCTTCGGTGACCACGGCGATCATGCCGACCCCGCAGTTGAATGCGCGGCGCATTTCAGCGAGCTCGATATGGCCGTGCCCGGCGATCCAGTCGAACACCGTGCCCGGTTGCCAGGAGGATGTGTCGATTTCGGCGTGGCAGTCCGCCGGCATGATCCGGGGCAGGTTCTCCGTGATGCCGCCACCGGTGATGTGGGCGAGCCCCCGGACCGCCACCGTGCGAATCAGTGAGAGTACGGGGCGAACATAGATCCGCGTAGGTACGAGCAGTCGTTCCGCCGCCGGCATCCCGTCGATCGTTTCGCCAGGGGCGCGCTCGAGGACTTTTCGAATGAGCGAATAGCCGTTCGAGTGCGGTCCACTGGAAGCAATACCGATAAGAACATTGCCCGCAACGATAGTACTGCCGTTGATCATTTCGGCACGCTCGACGACCGCCACACAGAAGCCGGCCAGGTCATAGTCGTCCGGCGCATACATGTCGGGCATTTCCGCCGTTTCGCCGCCGATCAGCGCGGCACCTGCCGTGGAACAGCCTTCCGCAATGCCGGCGATCACGGCCGCGGCCGTGTCCACGTCGAGCTTGCCGCAGGCGAAGTAGTCGAGGAAGAACAGCGGTTCGGCGCCCGTCACGAGCACATCGTTGACGCACATCGCGACCAGGTCGATGCCAATCGTCTCGTGCCGGCCGAGCTGCTGGGCCAGCTTGAGTTTCGTGCCGACGCCATCGGTGCCGGATACGAGCACCGGTTCACGATAACGGTCGGGCGTGAGCGCAAACAAGCCGCCGAAACCGCCGAGCCCGGCCAGGACCTCGGGTCGCGTCGTTCGCGCAACGAGCGGCCGGATCCGGTCGACCAGCGCGTTTCCGGCGTCGATATCGACACCGGCATCCTTGTACGTCAGCGGCTTCTGGCTCATTGGGAGGCGGTCCGGGGCTCCGAAACGATGGTCGCTCTCTGCGGGGGCGATATAATAGCCGCTGGGTTTGAGAAGGGGAAACCAGCGGTATGAGGTCCTGGGTACTGGCGATCGCCGGCGTCATTTGGGTTGTGCCCGCGTCCGCCGCGGATGTCGCGTCACTCTATACCTCGAAGGTTCCTTTCGAACAGCAACAGGGCGATGCCCGGACCCGCGCCTACGATGCGGCGCTTCGACAGGTTCTGTTGCGGGTATCGGGCTCGGAACTGGGCAACGATCCCGCATTGATCGAGTCCCTGTTTCCCGATCCTTCGGTCTACGTGGTGCAGTTCCAGCCGGCACCCGAGGACACCCTGCTCGTCACGTTCGACGGGGCAGCAATCGAAAAAACGCTCCGTGATGCCGACCAGACGGTATGGGGCGGCGATCGTCCTCTGACGCTCGTCTGGCTGGCCGTGGACTGGGGGCAGGGCGAGCGTGAAATCATCGGCGCGGCCGATTCCGATCGCCAACCGGACGACGCACGTTCACTGAACCGCAATCGCCAGCTGCGGGAACGCATTCTCGAGATCGCTGCGGAACGCGGCCTGCCCGTGGCGTTTCCGCTGCAGGACAGCGAGGATATGGCCAAAGTGGCGTTCAGCGACATTTGGGGCGGCTTTGACGAGCGTGTGCTCGAGGCATCCGCCCGCTACGATGTGAACTCGATTCTCATCGGACGGGTGCAGGCCGCAGGCAGCGCGCAAAATCGCTGGACCTACCTGTTCGGCGATGAGCAGCGGCAGTGGACAGGCGCGCCCGAGACCGTGCTGGCGCAGATCTCGGACGTGCTGGCCACGGAGTTCGCGATCATCGGCAGCGAGCCGCTCCGCGCCATCGACCTCAGCATTCACGGCGTCACGAGCGTCGAAGCGTATGGCGAGGTTCAACACATGCTCGCCAATGTCAACGTCATCGACAGTTTTGCATTGGTAGAGGTGGCGGGCGACCGGCTGCAGTACCGGGTTTCTGCCCACGGCGGCGCTGCCCGGCTTGCGCGGGCGTTGCGTTTCGAGGGTCTCATGGAGCAGGAGCGCATCGACACGAGCGGGTTCGATACCAACGACGACAATCTCGGTTCGCTGGAGTTTTTCTACAACCCCTAAGTCCGGGTCAGGATCGCCATGTCGCTGCGCTTCATTCCCAATGCAATCTCGTTGTTGCGCATTGCGCTCGTCCTGCCCGTGCTGTTTCTCCTGCACCGCGGCGACTACGGCTGGGCACTTCTGCTGTTCTGGATTGCGGGGCTTTCTGATGGTGTTGACGGCTATCTTGCGTCTCGTTTCAACTGGCAATCGAAGCTTGGTGCTTTACTCGACCCGATCGCGGACAAGCTGCTCATTGCAGGAATGTTCATCTCGCTGGCCGTTATCGGCCTCGTTCCGGTCTGGCTGTCGGCCGTGGTCATCCTGCGCGACCTCATCATTGTCGGCGGCGCAGTCGCCTATCACTTGCTGATCGAACCCTTGCAGGGCGAACCTACGGCAGTCAGCAAACTTAATACGACCTTCCAGCTGCTGTTTCTGCTCTTCGTCCTGTGTCGGGCAACGTTCGACTGGCCGGAGCGCATTTCCGTTACCCTGCTCGGCGCGGCGACCTTCGTGACCGTCGTGATTAGCGGTATCGACTATGTATTGCGGTGGTCCCGCCGGGCCCGTCGCGGAGGAGTGGCATGAAATCGGAACTGCGCGTCGCCTGGCTGATTGCGTTAGCCATCGCCGGGGTATTGCTGTACCTGCTTGCGCCGGTACTGACGCCATTCGTCGCGGCTGCGCTGCTGGCCTACATCGGCGATCCCCTGGCCGATCGGCTGCAAGCGCTGGGCCTGCCGCGAACACTCGCGGTCGTAGCTGTTTTCCTGCTGACCTTCCTTTTCATCGGTGCCCTGGTGGTTCTGGTCGGACCGCTCATCCGGCAACAGGTCAGTGCACTGTTCGAGGCATTGCCGGCCATTGCGAGCCGGGCGGAGCAGGTCTGGTTGCCGGGCATCGCGAACTATCTGGATATCGACCCGGGCGAGGACGTCGGGTTCGGTGCGTTTCTCTCGCGATACGGCGACATGGCGGGGACCTGGGGCGGCAAGGCGCTGGCGTCGGTAACGAACACGGGCAGCATGCTCGCGACAGCTGTCATGAGCCTCTTCC
Source organism: Woeseiaceae bacterium (assembly GCA_041743865.1). Classification (GTDB taxonomy): domain Bacteria; phylum Pseudomonadota; class Gammaproteobacteria; order Steroidobacterales; family Woeseiaceae; genus UBA1847. Next base: position 5,816 of record JBGTLY010000199.1, on the reverse strand, counting down.
TGGTGCCAATCCTGACGTTTTACCTGCTTCGCGACTGGGACGGTATCCGCGGGCACCTGGCCGCGATCGTGCCACTAAGCAATCGGGACACCGTGTACGCCCTGGCGCGGGAAACGGACGAAGTGCTCGGCGCTTTTCTGCGCGGGCAGTTACTGGTCATGTTTGCCCTTGCGCTCATCTACTCGGTGGGACTTGGCATCGTCGGCATCGAGTTCGCCGTCGCGATCGGTGTCGTGTCGGGACTGGTGAGCTTTGTGCCGTATCTCGGCTTCGTGCTGGGAATCGTACTGGCGATGCTCGTCGTGGCGCTGGAGCCCAACCCATTGTGGTCCATCATCGGCGTGGTGATCACGTTTACCATCGCGCAGATGATCGAGGGGATGTTCCTGACGCCGAAACTTGTGGGCGACCGCATTGGACTGCACCCGGTGCTGGTGATCTTTGCAGTAGTCGCCGGCGGTCAGTTGTTCGGCTTCTTCGGTATCCTCCTGGCACTGCCCGCCGCTGCCGTCCTGTCCGTTCTCGTTCGTTTCGCCTACCACCGCTACCTCAAGGAGCACCCCGCCGCGGCGCCAGCGCTGCGGGAGGACCCGGGTAGCGGCGCGGCGCAATCAGAGTTGCCTCCCCTGCCACGCGGGGGAGCGTGAGGTTCCCGTGACGCAGCTCGCCTTACCGATCGGGCTGTCGGATCACGCGTTGTTTGCGAGCTTCTATGCGGCCGGTAACGAGGCGCCTGTCATGCATCTCGAGATGTTGGCGCGGGGCGATGCCGTCGGCGGGGCGTGGCTGCGTGGCCCGGCCGGCAGTGGCAGAAGTCATTTGCTCCAGGCCACTTGCGCTGCAGCAGGCGACGGCGCCGTGTATCTGCCGGCGGCAGAGCTCGGGGAAGCGGGCCCCGGCATGCTCGACGGGCTGGAGTCCCGCCGTATCATCGCGCTCGATGACATCGATGTGCTCGCGGGCGACGCCGACTGGGAGCGGGCGTTGTTCACACTGTTCAATGAAGTGCAGACGCACACCGGGCAGCTCATCGTCGCTGCGGCCATGGCGCCGCGCGAATGCCCGTTCCGGCTTCCTGACCTCGCGAGCCGCCTTATGCAGTTGCCGACCTTCGCCTTGCGCGTGCTCGGAGAGGAACAGCGCGTCGCCGCGTTGCAACTTCGCGCCGAGCAGCGGGGGCTCGACCTGCCGCCCGATACGGCGCGCTACCTCCTGACGCGCGCGCGCCGCGACATGGGCAGCCTGCAGGCGCTGCTCGAGCGGCTGGATCGCGAAGCCCTGCGCGCACAACGCCGGCTCACGGTTCCTTTCGTTCGGGAGATACTCGCCAAGGGTCCCTGAGCGCAGGCTTCAGGTCCCGAGTCGAATGGCGATTTCGGCGACACGCTGTCCGAGCGCTCGTGCAATGCGCTTTTCATCGTCGGCGAGCGCGTCGTCGTCGCGGTTCCACGTGACATGCGTCGCTCCGTAGGGCGAGCCCCCGGTCGTGGTGGTGCTGAGCGCCGCCTCGGTGTAGGGGACGCCCACGATCACCATCCCGTGATGCAGGAGCGGTATCGCCATGCTGAGAAGCGTCGACTCCTGCCCGCCGTGCAGCGTAGAGGTCGAGGTGAACACGCCGGCCGGCTTGCCGGCCAGCCGGCCCGCCAGCCACTCGGTACCGGTCCCGTCCAGGAAATACTTCAGGGGCGCGGCCATATTGCCGAATCGCGTCGGACTGCCCATCACCAGACCGGCGCACTCGATGAGGTCATCCCGCGACGCGTAGGGGGGACCCTGTGTCGGCACCGCAGGTTCGACAGCCTCGCTGAGTGCGGAGACGGCAGGCACGGTCCTGAGCCGCGCCGCCATGCCGGTGACTGCATCAATACCGCGGCATACCTCGCGAGCCAGCGCCTCGGTTGCGCCGTTACGCGAGTAGTACAGCACCAGGATCTCGCTCACTCGAAGATCGCCTCCCCGAGCGACTGCCACGTCGCACGGGATTTCGAGCCGCGGGGGTTGTGGTATATGGTTAGCGACATGGCTTCCTTGATGACTCCAGGCGGGTTCGGGCCGCACTGTAACAGGCGCTGCGCGGGCCGTCAGGGGTGCCTTGACTATGCTGCCGCGCGCTTGCTAGCGTTGAGCGGTTGCAAAGTATTGTCGGGGGTGCGATCCACCTTGATCACAAAGCGACAGCTTCCCTTTCTGGCAAGCCTCCTGCTTGCCGTCGCCGCCTGCGAGACAGCCCCGCCGGTCCAGGAAATGAGTGATGCCCGGCAGGCGATCGACGTTGCGCGCCAGTCGGGCGCTGAAGTGAACGCCGCGACCCAGCTCAACGAAGCCCTGCGATTGCTCGAGGCGGCTGAGCACGAGCTCGACGTCGAAGACTACAGCCGCGCGCGGCGCAGTGCGATGCAGGCGAAATCGAAGGCGCTCGAAGCGCGCTCGCTCAGCGAGTCGTCCCGACCGCGCTGACCTGCCTCAGGCGCGAAACCATTTGCGAGTCAACTTATCCACGACCTTGTTCGGGTATTTGCGCTGCCCGAGGCTGCCGTTGTAACGGCCCAGCGCGCGCCTCAGGTCACCTTTCTCCTTGTCGAGGTAATACCTGAGAATGGTGCAGCCGTATCGCAGGTTCGTCTCGATGTGCAGCAGGTTATCGTCGGGCCTGCCGATTTCCTCGAGCCAGAAGGGCATGATCTGCATCAACCCGAGCGCGCCGGCGACCGAGACTGCATAGCGGTCGAAGTTGCTTTCCACTTCGATGACGGCGAGCACGAGTTCAGGCGGAAGGTCGACACGGCTGGCCTCGTAATGCACCCGGGTCAGGATTTGAATGCGTTCTTCCGGGTCGGCCACCTGTTTTGACAGTCGCGCGGACATGTCCGTCAGCCAGACTTCAGCCTCGAAGCGGTCGGAGAAGCTGTCGGCATCGGAAACGGCGGCGCGCAGCACGACACGCAGTTCCGCGTCCGGGTGGCCCTGTGCACGGCCCGCGTTCCCTGCAGTGTCTAAAAGAAAAAACGCTGTTAATACAGCGATTTGCGAAATATTCTTAATCTGTGCTCTCCAGTACCTGGTTTATGGTACCGAGTCCCTCCTCAGCAGTTCGAGAACTTCCTCACGTTTCAGGGCGCGGGACTCCGATTGAGTGCGGTGCCGGTACTCGAGTTCCCCCGCGGCCAGTCCGCGTTCGGACACGACGACCCGATGCGGGATGCCGATGAGCTCGGCATCCGCGAACTTCACACCCGGTCGCGCGTCCCGGTCGTCGTAGAGCACGTCGATGCCGGCCGCTTCGAACTCGGCCACCAGGCTCTCCGCGGCTTCACGGACGGCGTCGGAGCGCTGCTGGTTGATCGGCACGACGACAACGTCGAACGGTGCGATCGCTGCCGGCCAGACGATGCCGGCCTCGTCGTGGTTCTGTTCGATCGCAGCGCCCACGATGCGCGATACGCCGATGCCGTAACAGCCCATTTCCAAAACCCGTTCGCGGCCGTCCTGGTCGAGCACTCGTGCACCCAGCGCTTCGGAGTATTTCGTGCCGAGCTGGAAGATGTGGCCGACCTCGATGCCGCGCGCAATCGACAGGGTGCCGCTGCCGCCGGGCACCGGGTCACCCGCGACCACGTTGCGCAGGTCCAATGTGGACGGCGGCACTGGCAGGTCGCGGCCGAAATTGACGCCGGTGAAGTGACGATCCGATTCATTTGCACCGCAGACGAAGTCGGCCATGCAGGCCGTGGCGTGGTCGAAGAACACGGGCAACCCAAGCCCGACCGGGCCCGCGAAACCGGGGCCCGCGCCAGTGGCGGCGCGAACCGTTTCCGCATCGGCCATAGTGAGCGGTGCCGCGATGTCGGGCACACGCTGGGCCTTGACGGCGTTCAGTTCGTGATCGCCCCGCAATACGAGGGCGACGGGACCGGCTGTGCCGGCGACGATCAGTGTCTTGAGCGTCTGCTTGGGCGATACGCCTAGAAACGTGCAAATCTCCTCGATCGTGCGGGCGCCGGGCGTGATCACTTTTTCGAGCGCCTTGCCGGGGGACGGCCGGCCGGCTGCTGGCGGCACGGTGGCGGCGGTTTCTACGTTCGACGCGTACCCGTCGGCGTCCGACCACGCAATGGCATCTTCCCCCGACTCCGCCAGGACATGGAATTCCTGCGAACGGCTGCCCCCGATTTCTCCGGAATCGGCGTCGACCACCCGGAAGTGCAGGCCCAGCCGTTCGAAGATACGCGTGTATGCGGCATGCATGCGCTCATACGACGCCTGCAGCCCCGCGGCATCGATATCAAAGGAATAGGCATCCTTCATCACGAACTCGCGGGCACGCATGACGCCGAAACGCGGGCGAATCTCGTCACGGAACTTCGTCTGCACCTGGTACCAGTTGAGCGGCAGTTGCTTGTAACTCCTGAGTTCGCGGCGTGCGAGATCCGTGATGACTTCTTCGTGAGTCGGTCCGAAACAATAGTCGCGGTCGTGCCGGTCACGGATGCGCAGCAACAGGTGGCCGTACTGGTCCCAGCGCCCGGACTCCTGCCAGAGTTCGGCTGGCTGCACGGCCGGCATCAGCAACTCGAGCGCTCCGGCCCGGTCCATTTCCTCCCGCACGATCGCCTCGATCTTGCGCAGCACACGCAAACCCAGCGGCATCCAAGTGAAAATGCCCGATGTGAGCCGGCGGATGAGCCCGGCGCGAAGCATGAGCTGGTGACTGACGATCTCGGCCTCGGCCGGTACCTCTTTAAGGGTCGTCAGGCCGAGAGTGGTGTAGCGCATCGAGTCCGTGCCTGTTGCGGTTGGGTGGGTTCAGGTCGAGCCGCGAATTCTAGCGTGAAACGCCGGTCCGTGGTCGGGACCGAAGCCTATTGACTCGTCCGCAAAAGCAAGGGAAGGTCGCGAGTCCCCTGGGACCGGACGGATGCCACGAGTTTTGCACGGACGACGAAATCCCTATGTTGCCCGCGAAGGCATACCGCTCCTCCTGCTTGCCGCGCTGGCCTGCTGGTTCACGTTTCGGCTCGCCGGCGTCGTCTGGCTGCCGGTTCCGGGCACTGTCCTGGTCGTTCTGTACCTCGTGTTTCGCGACCCGCACCGGGCGATTCCGGCAGCACCGCTTGGCGTCGTCAGTCCCGTTGACGGTGAAGTGCTGAGCGTAGACCGCGTCGGGGATGGTGTGCTGCAGGGGGAAGCGCACCGTATCGTCGTTGGCATCGACAGTCTCGGAACGTATTGTGCACGGAGCCCCGTCGAGGGCAAGGTCATGGACCTCAGCGCGGCTGCTGCCGACCGCGCCCGGGACTACCGGACCAACGCCTTGTGGCTGCGCACCGATGAGGGCGACGACGTCGTCCTGCAATTCACGGGCTATCGCTTCGGCATCCCGCCGAAGTCCGTTGCGCGGTACGGCGAACGGCTCGGCCAGGGCGAACGCTGCGCATACCTGCGGCTGACGCGTTATGCGGAAGTCCACCTGCCGGCAAGGAGCAAAGTGCTCGCCGAGCCCGGGCAGACCCTGCGGGCCGGAAGCGATCTCATTGGACAATTGCCGCACCCGTGAGGCATGCCAGGGCGCGGTGTATTCGTCCGGTCACCGTGGCAAACTAAGGCACCTCGCAGTACGTCGAATACCACTCCGCATGTACCTGAACGAACATCAGCGCCGCGCCTATCTCGAAGCCCTCGGGATTGACGTCTGGCTGCCTCGCGACGCACCGGGCATCGCCCCGGAGGCGCCCGCCGGTGTACCGGCGGGCGAGGCGCTCGGCTGGGATGCGCTCAGGGCCTGCGTCGAGGACTGCACGCGCTGCGAACTGCAT
>JBGTLY010000198.1:0-26264 GCA_041743865.1 Woeseiaceae bacterium | reverse complement strand
GCGACAGGTGAAAATAAGCGTGAACTGTGTCACAACTCTAAGCCATGGTTAATCGAGGCGCCCGTTGGCATGGGTATCTTAGAGAGTGTGCGGCAGTGGCGAACTGAAGCATTTGACGTTTGCGGAGATTTCGACGAATGAAATGTACTAACGTTTTTTTGGCGGGTGGTTTGACTTCCTTGCTGTTGGCGCTCGCCACGGATGCATTTGCACAGGCTCCGCCAGCGTTGCCTGAAGGTGGCGCGGGGATATCGACATCTTATCCTAACGATGCCGATATAGAATCTCATCCGGATGTCCTGTTTGCCGATGATTTCGAGAGTTATTCGTCGGCGAGTCAGCTGACGGGATCCGGCAACTACGATAACTATTATCAAGGGTCGAATTTGTCGTTTGATTCATCGATCTTCTTCAGTGGATCTCAATCTTTGCGTATGCGAATGCCGTCGACCGGAAGCGAAGTCTCGAACGCGATTGTTCGCGATTTGTCATCGGAGCAAGATGCGCTGTTTATGCGCGTCTATTCTCGATTTCAGCCGGACTACAGGGGTGTCAATTCCGCTCATAATGGCCTGCGGATCAGTGGCAACTACAATGGGCCGGGCCGACGCCCGAACGGGACGGATTTTTTCCTCGTCAATATCGAGAATTCCAAGTGGGGTTCCGAGCCTGAACCCGGCTATACCCATGCGTACGTTTATCACCCCGAGCAGGACGATGTTTACGGCGAGCACTGGTATGGTGACGGCAGGGTTACGAACGGCTCTCAGTCCTTCGGTCCGCACTTCGTCGCGCGGCCCAGCGTCGTTCCCAACAGAGGCGGTTGGATTTGTTATGAAGTACTTGTCCAGCTGAATACGCCCGGAGTTCGAGACGGCCGGGTGGCTGTTTGGCAAGATGGCGATCTGATTGCTGACTGGCAGAACATTCGCTTCCGCGATGTCAGTTCGGTGAAAATCGATCAGATTCAGCTCGAGAATGGGGGCCAGGGATCAACCCAGCAGAACTACAAATGGTATGACAACCTGGTTATCGCAACGTCCTACATCGGACCGATGTCGTCCGGAGCAGTACCTAAGGCACCTACCAATCTTCGGGCGGAGCCCTAAGAAAGATCTATCCATCCGACCCAGTTGAACATAAGCGCGGGAAACCAGAGAACCAGTTCACAAAATTGCATCTCAGCCAGTGCGGTGAGCAGGGTGTTCTTGTTTGCACCCGACAGGCTGGTATAAGGGTACTCAGTAACACGGCAAACCTGTCGAAAGGCAGGGACGCAAAGCCACCGGTCTACGGGCATAGCCTAAGACAGCGGGGTTGCCGCAGCAGGAGCCTGCTTGCAGTTCCAGTGCGCGCTACTTCAGTCGATTTGCCCTCCCGGCCGCGATGCGTCAATGCAGCGCGATGGTTGACGCCCCATGCGTTGGCCTTGAATTCGATAATGGAGTATCGGCATGCGAACACACGTAAGCAGGAAGGGATGCAGCCTGGTTCTTGTCCTCGGCATCATGGCCCTCGCGGGCTGCAAGGAAAGCGAAGAAGCAGCCAACGTATCGCTCGATCCGGGGTCGCCGCCGGGCGGCGACCCCCCGAATAGCTCTCCGCAGATAGCCGGCAGTCCGGCCTCCCAGGTCCTCGTCGGCAATAGCTATTCCTTCACGCCGTCCGCTTCCGATGCCGACGGCGACAGCCTGTCATTCAGCATTGAGAACAAGCCAGGCTGGGCGCAGTTCGACTCGGCCACGGGCCGGCTTTCGGGCACGGCCAGCCAGGGCAGCGAGGGAACGTACAACAGCATTCGTATCAGCGTAACGGACGGCACGGCCTCGGCATCGCTGCCGCAGTTTTCTATCGAAGTGACCCAGGCCGCACTGGGCGCGGTTACGCTGTCATGGACGGCTCCGCTCGAAAACCAGGACGGCACGCCACTGACAGACCTGAGCGCCTACACGATCTATTACGGCCCGGAGTCCGGCAATTACACAGCGACGGTCGACATCAATAACGCCGGGATGACGACCTACGTCGTCGAAAACCTGGTTCCGGATACGTACTACTTCGCCATTACGGCATCCAACATGGCCGGTATCGAAAGCGGCTACTCCAACGAGGCGGTACACAGCGTCAATTAAGGCGCCCGAGCCGGCCTCAGTTCTTCAGGCCAAAAAGCCCCGCATTCAGTTTCAGCTGCAGAAAGACGATGCCGGTAATGCCGCGATCGACGTCGTCGGAGTGGTACATGAGTTCCACGGCCTTTCGGGGCAGGTAGGTGAGGTTGGCGCCGACGTAGCGGTTACCGATGCTCAGGCTGGGCAGGGCGCCCGGAAACGGACGGTTATCGTTCACGTCGTCTCGGGTCATGAGGAACGCGTTCAGGCCGACGTCGAGGTGCAGGTCAAAGAACCGGCCGGTGTCCCAGACCCGGCGGTGCAGTCCGCCACCGGCCATGTAGGACATGTTATCGACGCTGTCCACGAAGCCGTTGGCCATGAGCTTCCACTTCCAGCGGGATGCGCTCGCGAACTCGTACTCGAGACCGAGGCCGTAGTTGTTCTCGTTCCAGTCCTGGTCGGCGCCGGCATGCAAGGACTTGCCGTTGACGATAGCGCTGAGTTGCCCGGCCCGGGACGGGAATGCGGCCAGGAGGATAATGCAAGCGACGGTGGCGAGGAGCACGCAAGGTTTTCCGGCCATCCCTTCGATCATCCGTGAACTCCCGTCGCTGCGGCACCGACGAACCCGGGGCCCGGATTCGAGGGAGGTCAATGGTGCACGGATGCAATTGCACTGTCGTCCTACGCCGACACAGGAGGAATTGTGACGTGCGTCACAGTTCCGGGTTTCGTCCGAGCATGCCGTGACGAGCTTGCTGGGCGAGACCGGTCGCAGGCTACGTGTTGTTCGAAAAAAAACGTCGAAATCTAGCAGCGACCTTAGAAAAGACAGCATATGAAAGGTCTGGGTGGTCCCAACGACTCAGACTTACACGAGTCTTCCACGGCCGCCAATAACTGGCTAGCCGCAGTTGCCTACCAACGCTTGAGCGCAGTGAAGGATCAGAAGCATGGTGGTCCGGATCGAGCAAATGCCGCCTTGCATGGTCGGCAATCCCTCTCTGCCCCGATTTTTCGAGCATTCTTATGATTGTCTCCTGTCGTTCGTACTCCGTCCGCCAAGGTGTGCTGTGAATTGACCGGAATCCGCACGGCTTAGTCGGGTTGCCGATCGCCAGACTTGATCCTACTGTGGCTTCAACCAATGCCCTTACGCAATCGAGTTCTGAATGCCTGAGTTGAGGGAACTGCAGCGCACGTTTAAAAGCCGCTCGCTTACGGCCAAGGCACAATAGGCACAAAATTAGAAACGCCCATTCGATCGGATCCGGATTTTGAGCACGGTACCGACGCAAGGATTGCTTGATGTTCGCGGCGAGTAGCGACAGGGCTTCGTGGGCGTTGCCGTCAATCAATTCGCAGACGACGAGGCCAAATCTCGCTTCGGGGAACTCAACGAGCCAGTCGCGGCAGTTCTGAAAGCCTTTTCGGGCTTGATGATAGCGATGGGCACGCATATGTGTTCGGGCGGCGCTAAGCTCCGCCAGATGGAGACTCCCTGACCTGAAGATGGGTACGTCGTCGGACTCCTCGTCTGTTGCCAGTGTTAGGGGGGCGAACGGATCGCTTTGAAGGATGCGCTGCTCGCGGCCGGCAGAGCGCTTCAATTGAAGCCACTCAAGCAGGTGGCCTCGTTGTTCCAAGGTATGCCTCGAATGTACGAGTTGGTACCCACTATCAGTGATCTCCGACAGTCGATCAGTATTTGATAGAAGATACTCGACCTTATCCAAAACATCAGACGCGTCTGCGAAAACGCAATTAACCATATCCACGAAACCTGCTGCTTGGACAGTCGGTGTATTCTCTGTGATGAGGCAACTTCGCGCAGCCGGTATTTCTAGATGCTTGCGGACAAGCTCACGGCTGATCGATCCGCATGTTGGAACCACTCGAGCGGTGTTAAGGGACCTGGCATAATCATCCCCTATGATTGCGAGACCGATTCTCGAATGTGCGGTATATCCCGGATGTGGGCAAACCAAGACGCAACAGCTTTCAAGGAGCTGCGGAAACACATTTCGCCGCCAAGGGTACCTTGGGCTCTGGCTACCGGACAGAAGTACTGGAACCAACTTTGGTAAACCGCGGTCGCAAAAGGAGTGCGGATCGATGAAGTTTGGCCAAACAAACAGGTTTGGAATTAGACCCTCGAAGTGCTCCGGCGCGACGGCAGAAATCGAGAATGCCGTGTCAATCTGCCATTGATCTAAATCGGAAAGGATCGCACTCCGCAACTCCGAACATCCATCCGCGTTCAGAAGTGCTACTTTTGGGACAGATGAGTGCGCATTGGTGTTGGTTATGTCAAGGCGGTGTGTCCTGGCAGTTTCTAGACCCGACTCGAAAACCGCCAGATCGGGCTCTATGGCATCACAAACACGATCATAGTCACAATTATTGGAGATAACGTGGACATCAAAGAACTGACGCAAGCACCGGACTTGCTCGTCTTGGTGGATCCGCAAAAAGGTCGGTACGCTTTCCTCGTACCGAAATCGGAACAGGATAAGCCGTGGGCGTGGCAACTCTGGGCTAGCTTTCAAAATACATTCCTTCCCGTATGCTAAAATTCAAAGTCCTAGCGGGAGCGGCATCACCCGTCCCATAAGCATATCAATCGCCCGCGACATCGTGACACTACCAGCAGCCAAGGCGAGTCAACGATGATCGCTGCTACGTTATCATTGGTGACACTCGGAGAAATACTCGCAATTAACTGAGTTCGTTTCGGTAGATCTCGACTACGTAAACTAACGCGTCGTCAACCTCGGTAGTTCGGGATTCGCATTCCTCCACACACGGCATCGCTACAGCAATAACTCCAGCAGTCGTGCGCGTGTACATCGATCGAAGCGCTGTCATTAGCTGTACGCGACGACTACTGTCGGTCGGCTCGCTATCAACAAGGTAGGTGTGCAGGGTCAGCCACGAGGTCCCCGCGCTATCTGTCAGAATTTCGCGACGTGCCGGTATTGATTGGCCCTTTGTGTCTTGCAGGTAGACGATGCTTGATGAAACGTGGGAAAAATACAAAGGATCAAACAGATGTGATCCACGAGAGATGAGTTCGCTCCCCTGAGTTTGATTGTTGTATTGGTTGCCATAGATTTCAACCGCCATCCCTCCATCTGTCATTATTGCGAAGCGGTGCTCCCAGGCTGATCCCGGGAAGTGCGGGTTCCAGCGCAGGTCGGGTGCAAGTAGCCCCTCGATGCTTGTTCTTATGCGCGGGTCTGCGCCCGATATTTCATTCGGAGAGGGACCGACACGCGGCATGACCCATGCAATTGATGGGAATATGACTGCGGCAATTGTTGCTATCCACAAGCCTGTGCTGTTGTTCCACCGCATTTGTGCTGATGGACCAGGTGGTCGCTTCTCCACGTGTTCGCTGGCCGAGCGCGGTACGAAGCGCAAGACCAGACCAAATACAATCAAGTCAAGCGCGAAGACCCACCAGCCGAACGTCAGATGTCCCATCGTCTCAAGTCCCTGCTTCAGGTCGGGATGCAGGTAGGCGAGTACGATCAACAGAATACGTAGCCAGTTAAACGCCATGCTGAGCAAGCCGGCGACGACCAATATCAGGAGTCGAGTGCGCAGAACGTCACCACGCAGGACGCCTGCCAGTACGCCGACAGCAAGCGCGACACTCAGGAAATGCGCACCGCTGCAATCCTGGGCGATGTACATCGATCCGGTCGGCAAGGTCACATAAGGACCGTCAATCGCTGCGGGTATCCCGAGAGCGCCGGTCAACAGGCCCACCACCCAGGATGTTATGGCCTGTAACGGCGGCTTGAGGTAGTCCCAGACTGGAATGGCGAAATACAGGAAACTCAGGGGAAAGGCGAATCGGGAGGCGGCCCGCCATCCGAGTCCAGCCCAAAGGATCACGAATGCGAGAAGCGGCCACAGGGTAGCGTAGACGATGAATACATTGGCTCTCTCTGCCAGCAGCCAAGCAGCAGAGAGCAACAGAACGACCGGCACCGCCCGCGCGCTTGGCGTTGGCTTGATCGGGTTGACGGTGGATCGTGCACGCCACGCCAGCCACACGGCAACCAGCGCAACCAGTGTCCCGTGCGTGTACGTAGCGTTCTTGTTTTCCCAATAGGGCCAGATATCCACCCAGGTTTGGAAATAAACGCCGATTGCCAACAGCAACAACAGAATGCCCTGGCCCCAGGTATTTAGCGAGGGAGTCCGCGATTCCCGCGTGTCGACTGAGGAACTAGTGACAACCATGATGATTAGATACTGTCCGCATAGCTTGCTGAAAAATAGCCAAGGTCAGGCGTACGGGTCCTTCATGTAACGAAGAATGCGCGCTGGATTGCCGGCAACAACTGCATTGCCCGGGACGTCATCGATCACGGTACTTCCCAGGCCGATCAATGCCCGATCGCCGATCCGGACGCCGTTCCTGATACTGCTGCCGCTACCGATGTAGCAATTCTCGCCGACGTCGACCCCGCCTGCGATCGAGACGTTGGAGCCGATCAAGGACCAGTCGCCGACTTTCGAGTCGTGGTGCACGACGGCATTGGGCAAAAGGCAGACGTGGCTACCAATGCCGGCGTTGCTCGTGATGACGACGCCGGCCATTACAAGTACGTTGTAACCGATTGTTGCATGCAAAGAAATTTGAGCAGAGGGATGAATCACCCGTGCATAACGTACAACGTCTATCCCGAGGCTTTCGATCAACTGTTTGCGTGCCGTGTATGACGAGGGACCGCCGGGCACCGCAAGGACCTGGCAGGATGACTGTTCTTCGAGTGCCGTGCGCGGGAGAACGGCATGGCCGACTGCACCCTCACTCTGCTTTTCGGGCGTGTCGTCGACGAAGCCTACGAAACGGTAGGCAAGCCCGAGGCAGTCGAGTGCCTCGATCGCATTGCCATTGCAAGGAAAAATCAGGAGCGGACGCGGCTCGATCGAGCGATCCGACGGCCTCATATCCAATTACTTCTTGCGCACATCGCCGATGACACGGGCAGGTACCCCGGCAACTATGGCGTAATCAGGAACGTCCTTGGTGACGACCGCGCCTGCGCCAACCAGGGCACCGATGCCGATCGTTATTCCGGCCACTATCGTGGCATTGGATCCGATTGCAGCGGTTCGTCGAATCGTCGTGTTCTCGACGCTCCAATTTGCCTCGGTTTGCAGGGAGCCATCCGCATTCGTAGCTCTGGGGAAGCGATCATTAATGAACATGACCCCGTGGCCAACGAACACTTCGTCCTCGATCGTGACGCCCTCACAAACGAAGGTGTGCGAGGAAATCTTGCAGCGGGCGCCGATCGTTGCATTCTTCTGTATCTCGACAAACGCGCCTATTTTTGTTTCATCACCGATTTCACAGCCGTACAGATTGACGAGATCAGGCTGAAAGATCTTGACCTCCTTGCCAAGCCGTACCGAATTCGCTACGGGCATAAAACTTCCTCCAGATCCTCGGTTTGTCCTTAAACAGGATTGCAATGGGGGCCAATCGGCGCTCGGTCGATTGGCCCCCGGCAGCTAAAGACGGGATTCTAGCGCCTTGCGGCGTCCCAAGTCAGTTGACCGTAACGGAAATTGCTGCTCCGGGCGACTCGAGGTTGCCGCTGTCGTCGGCGGCACGACTGCGAACACCAACTGATCCGCTGCTCTCAGGTGTCCAGGTGTAGCTCCAGTCTTCCCGGCCTTGTGCAGGACGCCAGCTCGCTCCGCCGTCTGTCGATACCTCGACAGCACCGACGACACCGCCACCGGCGTCTGAGGCCGTGCCGCTGATCGTTACCGGGCTTCCCGCGGCCACGTTTGCGCCGTTTGCCGGCGTCGTGATAGACGTTGATGGCGCCGTGCTGTCCGATGATGCGGAGGCCGGGAACAGGCCAGGTTGTAACGTGACTGGCTGTGCGGACATATCCGCGAGCAGGTTAACGGACGCCTGCTGCATCCGGATATCCGGTACGCTGCTGCCGCCCCGATCGTGGTTAACATCGAGACCCCAAGACCATTGAATGGTGCCGGCGCCGAAGACCAGCGCGCCACTCGGGACTTTGTAGAGCGTCAAATGATGCGTGGCAGTTCCTGGCCCATAGGACGATCCATAGTTCAGGAGCACCTCTACATTTGTCTCCGTTGTTGTCGACAGGCGCACGAGACCCGCTGGCCGGAAGCCGTTGTCGAAATCGGCATCCCATTCGTAACCAAGCGTCGAATCAGCAAGCGTGGCGAAAGTGCCGGGTGCCAGATTAGCAACACTCGTGTTGCGCCAGAAACGCATCTTGCCGTCCTCAGCCGGCACACGGATTTCCGACGTTCCGCTGTTGACCAGGAACATCGTACCGCTCAGTGCGTTCTCCGGTCTGCCGCCATCGGCGGGAGGACTGAAGCGCGGGTCGCGCCATGTGCCCGTCCAGGTCGGAGGGCTCTGCGGGTCGATATTTCCGTTCTCGAGCGTCTCCTTGTAAGTCACCAGCGTACGGTACGCCTGGCCGGCTCCATCGATGGAGGGCTCCCAGCGGGTCTTCCAGAAAATTTCGTTGCCGCTGAAGAATGCGAGGTTGACGCCTGAATCCCTCGCAATCTCGACATTCTCACGCTGAGGTCCGGACCAGTATTCGTCATGACCTACGGACAGGAAGACCCGGTGGTTCTGGATGAGGCCGCCACGTCTGTCGCTGTCGACGCCAGTCGAATAGCTGACGTCGTAGCCATTCGATTCGAGCCACCGGACCATCGGGTACTCGGCATTGAACAGCCAGTCCTGCCCGTTGTCGACGATGCGCGTATTGAAGGGCCGATTGTAACTGACCTTGTAAGCACGTCCCGCTGGCGCTCCGACATAAAGACTGTTGCCGCCCCAGCTGTTATAGGCCTGCCAGGTGGTGTCAGAGGTCTGGAAAAGCAGGTCCGACGTGCTGTCATCATCACGAACGACGAATACGATATGGCTCGCGCCGCCGGTGTCGGTACGTTCCGCGCGTGCAATATAGATACCGGACGTCGCGGCCGAAGGCACCTGCCACGACGCGGAGACGCCCCAGTTGCCGCAATCGATCAATCCTGTCGTCGCGTCATTCAGGCACGTCGGCTGGTTCTGCGGAAGTGATGCCGATGGTGAAACAGTAGCGACCCGGCGGGCGCCCAGGCCGCCGTAGTAACCGAGGCGATAGATCTCGAGCGAGTAGGCCGATGCGTCCGTGTCGATCTTGAACGATACCGTTTCGCCCTGGTCAACGCTGATCTCGGTGGCGAATCCCTGGATCGACGGATCACCTACTCCAGATATCTGCCACTCCAAGGGCGGGTTCCCTGGCAGGCAATTCTCCGCAACGATCGCATTCGGCGCGCTCGTGCATGAACCTGCGGTCGTTTCCACAGTAAATGACCATGCGTAGTCAGTTGCCAGCGGGTTGCCTACGAGATCACGCACGCCGGCACTTCCGCCGCGGACGATTGCCGTGTAGGTGGCAGAAAGCTCCAGCGAGTCGACGGGATCAAGAGCCGCTGTCATAGAGCCCTGGTCGTACGACACGGTCGCAGGTACCGCTATACCGCCGGCATCGAGAAGCTCGAATGTCGTATTCGTCACCGACGACGGGTTTACAGACTCGTTGAAGCGGGCGACAACGTTCGACGCAGCGCTGACGTCGAAGCTGCCATTGGCCGGTAAAACCGCTGCCACTGACGGAGCCGTATTGTCGAGCGTACTTGTCGAGTAGATGACATCAACCCAATAGTTGCTCGCTTGCCACGACGAGGTTGGGAACGTGCTGGTGACACTGTAGCTATAAACGCCGTTCCCGCCGCTCGTGCCGTCCTGTAACAGGTTGACCGGTCCCGCATCCACGCCGCTGTTGGCGAAATAGCCGGACGATGAAGCATAGTTTCCGTTTGGAGCGTGATACGACGCGATATAAACATTGCCTGGGAACACGGCGACCGGTGAGCCGAAGTTCACTTGTTGCCATCCGGTCGACGTCTCGTTTACAAATTCCGTGCTCGCCAACAGCTGCCCGCCGCTGGTCCACAGATTGCCAATGTGCATGCCGGTGTTTCCTGCACCTTTGTAGAATCGGATGCCCGCTATCGCGCCTGCTGAATCGACGGTGAACTTGACGCCGAGCTCCACAGCGTTGGGGTCATTTTCTGAGGGCACGGGTGGCACGGTTCCTGTTCCCCAGACGGAAAGTACCTGCTCGCCACTTGTTGTGAATGACCAGGTATGATCTGCCGCCATCGCGTTGCCGGCAACATCGCGGATACCGCTCGCGCCGCCTCGTACTCTCGCTGTGTAGGGCTGAGAGACAGCAAGTGCAAAGCTGGGCGTAAGGACGGTCGTTCGCGTCGCAGCGTTGTAGCTAACGGCCGCAGGTATCAAAATGCCCTGCGAATCTCGAAGTTCAAAGGTCGCGCCAGTTAAGGTCGAGCTGTCAATATCCTCATCGAATACCGCGTTCACAGACGCAATCGTGGTTACATTGGTACTGCCACCGCTCGGGGAAACGCTGACCACGGTCGGAGCGGTGGTATCCGCAGTCGCGGCCGCAAAGACGATGTCGACCCAGTAGTTGCTGGAATTCCATGAAGAAGTCGGGAATGATGAAGCCGCGCCGTATGCGTACACGCCGTTGCCCCCACTGGCGCCGCTTTGCAGAAGATTGACGGGTCCCCCATCGACGCCGCTAACTGCAAAATACTCCGGATCAACCGAGTAGCGGCCATTCGGAGCATAGTAGGATCCGACATATACCGCGCCCGGATTGACCTGCACAGGTGAGGAAAAACTTACGCTCTGCCAGCCACTTGCCGTTTCATTGACGAAAATCGCGGTTGCCAATAACTGGCCGCTACTGGTCCACAAATTACCGACATGGGTCCCTGAGTTGCCGACTCCTTTATAAAACTTCAAGCCGGTAATTGCGCCAGGCGTGTCTACGGTGAACTTAACCCCGAGCTCAACGCCGTTGGGGTCGTTCTCCGACGTAGTAGTCGGCATGGCACCTGGACCCCAGGCGGAGTATGTCTGGGTGGAGCTCGTTGCGAACGTCCACGTATAATCCGACGACAAGGTATTGCCGGCGAGATCACGAACTCCGGTCGCGCCACTTTGCAGGCGGGCTGTATACGTTTGTGCCGGAACCAGGGGCGCAGCCGGTGTTAGAACTGCAACGAACGAATTTCCGTCATAAGCTAAAGCAGCGGGTACCGATGCCCCCAATGCATCGATAAGCTCGAAAGACGATGGCGTGATCGTCGCAGGGTCCACAGCCTCATCGAACGTCGCGACGATGGATGTCGAGGTTTCAACAGAAGCGCTACCATCAGCGGGACTGACATTCGTGACGGTCGGTGGTATCGAATCAGAAAAGCTCGTCGCAAAGGCGATGTCTACCCAGTAATTCGAGGCTTGCCACGACGCCGTCGGGAACTGGCTATTCGCGGCATACACATATAAACCGTTACCGCCACTCACGCCGTCCTGGAGCAGATTTACGGGGCCCGTTTCAACGCCGCCGTTGGCAAAATAGTTAGCGTCCAACGCATAGTGACCGTTCGGCGCATGATAGGAGGCGACATAAACCGTGTTGGGGTTTACTGGCACCGGGGTCGCGAAATCGATCTGCTGCCATCCGGTGGCTGTCTCATTGGTGAATACGGCGCTGGCGAGTTGATTGCCGTCTGCCGTCCACAGACTGCCAACGTGTGTCCCCGTGTTCCCCGGCCCCTTGTAGAAACGGATTCCGGTAACTGCGCCGGCAATATCGACCGTGAACTTGACACCGAGCTCCACCGCCCCAGAATCGCTCGCGGCGGGAACCGTCGGCGCTATATCAGGACTCCATGACGTGTAAACCGTTGAGTCACCGGTAGTGAATGACCAACTGACATCTCCGGAAAGGCTGTTACCGCCCAGATCAAGAACTCCCGACGAGCCTCCTCGAATCGTCGCCGTGTAGTTCTCGAGCGGAGCCAGTGCAGCCGTCGACGTCAGACTAGCCCTATTCTGTCCAACGTCGTATGCGATCGTCGAGGGCACGATGCCGCCTAGCGAGTCACGCAGCTCAAATGTCGAAGCGTTAAGCGTTGCCGCGTTGAGCGGCTCGCTGAACGTGGCCGTAACGGCGATCGAACGCGGTAGGTCGGCGCTGCCATTCGGTGGTGAGACGCTTGTAACCGTTGGCGCGGTTGTATCAGGGGAAGCCGTCGCAAACGACCATTCGAAGTTAACCGCGAGCGTGTTGCCCCCGAGGTCGCGAACACCGCCAGGCCCACCATTGATTGTCGCTGTATATGTCGTTGACGCTAAGAGTGGCGCATTCGGAGTAAGCATCGCTGTCCGGCTGCTAGCGTCATAGATTACCGAGGAGGCGACAGCTGCGGTGTTTGGTGCTGTTAGCTCAATTGTGTCACCCGATATCGAGTCAGCATTCATGGCCTCACTGAACGTCGCACTCAACGTGGTGGCGAAGCCGACGTTCGTAGCGCCGGCACTTGGGGTGACCGAAGTTACTAAAGGAGGCGTTGAGTCGTCTGGCAGGAAATACGAATAAACGACGTCGACCCAGTAATTGCTCGCTCCAAACGACTCACTCGGAAAAGTCGTTCCGGTACTGTAAGCGTAGACACCATTCCTGCCGATCACGCCATCCTGGAGCAGGTTGACCGGCCCGGAATCAACACCGGTTGTCGCAAAGAAACCCTCATCGGATGCATAGCGACCACTGGGGGCATGGTACGACGCGACGTAGACCGTTCCTGCCGTTACCGGCACCGGCTCGTCGAAATCGACCTGCTGCCAGCCGCTCGAGGTTTCGTTCGTGAATAGCGCTGTCGCCAGCAGGTCGCCGCCTTCATTCCAAAGACTGCCGGCGTGTGGACCTTCGTTGCCCGTGCCTTTGTAAAACCGTATGCCGGACACATAGCCGTCCAAATCGACCGTGAATTTGACACCCAGTTCAGTTGAAGCAGAGTCGTTCTCGGTGGAATTGGAAGGAGCCTCCGACGCTGCAAAGCCGGTACACGGACAATCCGGGCCGTCATTAGTGGTGAAGCTCCAAGAGAAATCGTTCGGCAGCGCATTGCCGAACAGGTCGCGCACGCCTGTACTACCGCCCTGTACCGTAACCGTATAGGTCGTGCTCTGCCCCAGCACCAGGGCCGATGGCTCGATCCTGAGGCGCCGAATATTAACGTCGTAGGACACGTTCGTTTCGACGAGCACGCCGCCGGAGTCACGCATCTCCACGGTTGCCGTCGAGACGGTCGCTGGGTCGACGGACTCGCTCAGGTCGGCGCTGACGGACGCAAACCGACTGACGTCGGTACTGCCTGCAACCGGGTCTGTTGCGACGACCGAAGGCGGCGTCGTGTCGGCCTGGTAGGTCACGACATAGTTGCCGCTCTGGGCATTGAAAAAAGCCTGCTCCGAGCCTTTGACAACCTGCGGCGCAAACGCGATGGGTACGTCGTTTCGCGTGATGCTTGCGACTTCGCCGGTGTTGTCGCGCAGCGGGATATACCCACGAAGGCCGTTCGCTGCCTGGGCTTTGTCCACAGTGAAGAGGACGGTGTTCCCAGTCCGGCTCACCGCACCGAACGACGAAGCATTGCGCCCGTCCAGCCATTGCAGGAGCTGGTCTGCCGTAATGACCGGCACGCCCCGGGCCAGGGCAGCGTTCACAATCGCATCGTTCTGGGGTATCTGCGCGACATCGGTGTGCATGTTGGCCGTGAACGCGCCGTAATAGCCTTCCGGGCCCAGTGCCCAGTCGAGCAGTTCGTTGGCGGTATACGGATAGACCTGGCCCGACTCGTCGGTCATTTGAGTGGCGGCCTGGTAGACGTCGATGAGGGATCCATCAAGGTCGGCGAAACGCATGGGCATCGCGGACCCGGTCATGAACCCCGGTCGATTCTCGACCCAGCTCGCGGGCCAGAAATAGTAGGTGGTGTCGAGGCGCATGCCGTGTGCGTACTGCACCTTGGCGCCGGTCGCCCAGTCACTCCATGCAATGCAGTGATGCCGCTGGGTTGATAGCGGCGGCAGGCCCGGGAACGCGGAACCGAACTGGGCGATCTGCTGGCTGTAGAACGATTCGAGACTTGACGCCGTGTAGTTGCCGCAGTTCGTATTGACATGCAGCCCTACTTCAAAACCCTGGGCCGCATAGGCGGCTGCGTTCGTACTGCTTAGTGGCGTACCCGGATAGATATACGACGTACCACGCACGCATTCCCAGTCCGCCACGGAACAGCCCGGCGGACTCAGTGCTATAAACTGGTCGAAGCGGCCCTGCGTTCCATTGTTGGCGTGGTCATCACCCGTCATCACGACGACGGCCTTCTCATCGCGCGGGAAGTACCAGAAGCGCGGAAGCGGTTTCCGGTCCTTGTTGACGTGCTGGATCAGGTTGGCGAGCAGCCTCTGCTGCTCATCGGCTTGTGGAATCCCGACTTTGTCGAGGTTGACCCAGTCCGGCTGCGGATCACTCGCAGAATCCCCGAAGTAAAGGTCGTCGGAGCGTATCGGTGAGAAGCCATCCCGCTCCTGGTTATCCCAGGCCGGGTTGCCTTGCCGGGCATAGACCAGCGAAGTCGCAAGATCGTAGGAGAATCCGACAGCCTGGCCGCCGGCCGTACCGACGTTCCGCAGGGTGATGGCTGAACTGGCGGTCGGCGTGCTGGCAGCTGTGAACAGGCGCGCGACCTCGGTTGCTCCTGCCAGGGCGTGGCGATTGGCAGGGCCGAAATACTGGATGGTTTCACCGACAATTCCGAATCCCGGCGTATTGGCGGCGGTGTTGACCAGGAGATAACCGTTTTGGACCGGTGAGCCGCTGATCGTAATACCGAGCAAGCTCGCGAGGCCCGGGGCGGGGCGCATCGCAATCAGGTTTCCTCCGGCATTTACCCAATTGGACAGCATCTGGACCTGGCCGGCGGCCAGCGGCATTTCCGCCAGGATGACGACGTCGTAATTCTGCAGGGTGACCGCCGATACATTCGCGATGTTCTCGACAGCGAATTGATTGAAGCCCTCATTGCGGAGAACTTCGGTGTAGAACGACCCGTACGTGGAGGTCGGTGAATTGATGATGAGGATCGGTCCGCCGGGCCCCTCATCGGGGACCGACTGGGCGGCCGCGGGCTGGCTGAGCCCGAGCGCAACCACACTCAGGACAAGCGCTGCAGTGCAGCGAACCAGCGTGCTCACTCTATGAATCATCCAGTTTGCCTCATTAAATCCTAAGTAAGCACAATCCCCGTACGAACTGACTCTCGACGGGAGTTACATATCCAATGCTGTCAATCGGCCCAGGTTCCATTGTGCGAGTGAGCCGCTGGAACCGCCGATGAGCAGGTTCCCGCTTGCGTCGAACGACAGCGAAGCCACGGAGGCGTCCGGCCCCGCGAAGCTGCCCAGAAATTCACCCGATGACGAGTCCCAGAGCGCGACCTGGTTGTCCGCCGAGGCGGTCGCCAGTCGTGTGCCGTTCGCGCTGAGTGCGAGCGCCGAGATCTTCGCCCGGTGAGTTGCGAGCCGGTGTTGCTCCCGGCCGGTCGAGGTGTGCCAGATGACGACCGTGCCGTCGTCCGAGCCACTCACGAGCGTCTCGCCATCCGCACCGAAGGAAAGTTTGCTGACCGCGGTACCGGCACCGGACAATGTGCGCTGTACAGAGCTGCTGCCGACATCCCAAACCAGGATCCTGCCATCGGCGCCGGCACTTGCGAGACGACCCTCATTTGCGAATGCAATGTCGTTGACGAAATCCGTATGGCCGGAAAGCACGGCTCTCAGCTTGCCCGTCGACCCGTCCCACACCATGATTCGAGTTTCCTGAGCCGCGCTTGCGAACGTGGCCCCGTTCGCGCTGATGGCGACGGCGGTAATGGGGTGCTCGTGACCCCGCAGGTTCAGTCGCTCGGCTCCTGACCGCAGGTCCCACACGCGAAGCTCACTGTCGCCGCCGCCGCTCAAGACAGTGCGGCCGTCGCTGGAAATGGCCATTGCTGTCACAGGCAAGCCGTGGTGCGCCTCAACGGCAATCAGTTGTTCACCTTCGACACTCACTCGAACCATGCCGTCGCTGCTGGCGCTGCCGACCACCTGGGCGCCGTCGCGAACGGCCAGTGCCGAAGCCGCGGCGCTGACGCCGGGCGGAAACGGTCTCGGGAGCGCAGAATGGTCTGCGGCAACTGCGGATCCGAGGCTCGCATCGACCTCAGCCGGCGGCATCACCAGGCTCGCTGGATCATCGGAACGCGGCGACATAAACCCGTTCCAGGCCGCAAAGAAAAATAGCACGGCGATTACGCCCAAGGCGCCCCAAAGCCACACGGGTACCCCAGACGTCGCCCGGATATCGGTCGCCTGCTTCATTTTACTTAATGAACTCCAAATTCCCCGACGTTATCTGGCGTCGCCGACCATGCACTCTGTTCTCAACTCCGAGCTGCAGAAACCATGCCAGCTGCGGAAAAATCGCATCTAAACAAGGTCGGTCCTCAACTATGCAAAGTTGATTCTTCGCGTTTCCTGCGTTCTGCCGGCAAGACTGTAAAAAAGTTCGACGGCGAGTCCGCGGCTCAAATGCCTTCGTTGATCAACGCGTGCGCAATTCCCGCCATTGATTCGAGGGATGCGTCGTAGAGTTCTGCGCGCAGTTGACCATTTTGGTCCAGCAGGAAGATTTGCGGCGAGTGCTCCACGTCGTAATGCCCACCATGATCCGTGTGACCCTTGAAAAAGGCTGCGGAAAAATCGGAGGCGATGCGCCGTACGGCGGAAGGCTCGCCGGTGAGCCCTATGAAGTCCGTGGAGTACTTCTCGAGAAACATCTTCATCTGAGCCGGCGTATCGCGTTCGCCATCGACGCTGATCAGGACGTAAGCGACATCCGCAGGATCGAGTGCGCCGCTGTGGTGAAGTTCCCTCAAGCGCTGCATTCCGAGAGGACACACGTCCGGGCAGTTGGTGAAGCCGAACAGAACAAACGCAACGCGGTCCTGCAGTTCGCTCAGCCGGAAGTTTTCACCGTACTGGTTCGTTAGCTCTGCGTCCCCGACGAGGCGCGGCGAGTGCAGAACACGGACACGATCAAACGCCGGCATCTCACCCCTGGCGTCGCGGACGTCCCAAAGGGGTGAGACCACTAACAGGCAGGCAAAAGCGTATGCCGCATGCCGCAGGCATTGGGCAATCGTCACATCGTGATTCGTTCTTGTCATCACCGGATCCTTTAATTGCATACGAACTAATTGCCGATGAATTAATTGCCTATGAATATCAGGTCGACCCAATAGTTGTTCGAGTTGAAGCTGCCGGTCGGGAATGCACTCGTCGCACCGTAGGCATACACCCCGTTTCCGCCGCTCTCGCCGTTGCCGAGCAGCCGCAGCACGCCGCGGTCCACACCGTCATTGGCGAAGTAGGCGACGTCAGCCGAGTAGTTGCCATTCGGGGCGTGATAGGACGCGACGTAGACCGTCCCTGCTGAAACCGCAACCGGAGCCGCGAAAGTCACTTCCTGCCAGCCCGACGCCGTCTCGTTCGTGAAGACGGCCGTCGCCAGTAGCTCCCCGGACACTGACCAGAGGTTACCGACGTGCTGCCCGGTGTTTCCCGGCCCCTTGTAGAAACGGATTCCGGTGACGAAGCCATCGACTTCGGTACGGAACTTGACGCCCAGTTCGACGGCACCGGAATCCTGTACGGCAGGCACCTGCGGGACAGTCGTGGCATCCCAGGCGCTGCACGGACAGGCGATCGCAGCGGCCGTCGTGAACGACCATACGACATCATTTGCAAGCCCGTTGCCGGCCAGGTCCCTGACGCGCGGGTCAGCGGCGCCACCGCGCACCGTCACTGAATAGGTTGCGGCTTCTGCGAGGTCGGCGCCGGGATTCAGTGTGGCCGTGCGGGATGCGGTATTGAAAGTCACCGTTGCCGGAACCAGCAGATCGGAAGCATCACGCAGTTCGAGCGTGTCCGGTCCAATGCTGGTCGTGTCGATTGCTTCATCGAACGTAACCGTCACGTTCGTGTCGGTGGTGACGTTCGATGCATCGATCGCGGGAGACACGGAAAGCACGGTCGGTGGCTCGATGTCGACGGGCGGTTCACCGGCGTCATCGTCGAAGACGACGTCCACCCAGTAGTTGCTCGAATTGAAGCTCTGGGTCGGGAAAGTGCTCGATGTACTGTAGGCGTAGAGCCCGTTGCCGCCGCTTTCGCCGTCTTGCAGCAGGTGCAACACGCCCCTGTCGATGCCGCTGTTGGCAAAGTAGGCGCTGTTCGCGGAGTAATGGCCGTTCGGTGCGTGATACGAGGCAACGTAGACCGTATCCGCTGTTACAGCCACCGGCTGGTCGAAGTCGACCTGCTGCCATCCACTTGCGGTTTCGTTCGTGAAGATCGCGCTTGCAAGCAGCTGCCCTGCAGAGCTCCAGAGGTTGCCGACATGCTCGCCGGTGTTGCCCGCACCCTTGTAAAAGCGAATACTCGTCACGGCGCCGTCGACATCGACGCGGAATTTAACCCCGAGTTCCACGGCATTCGAGTCCGGCGCCGATACCATTGCGGGACTCGCCCCGCCGTCCCAGCCACTGCACGGGCAATCTGCCACCGCGCGGGTCGTGAATGACCAGGAGACATCGGCTGCCAGAGCGTTGCCGGCGGCGTCTTCCGCACGCGGGCCGGCTGTGCCGCCGCGCACTGTCGCGGTGTATGTCGATGCTGCCGCGAGTTCCGCGTTCGGTGCCAGCGTTGCGGTGTGGGTCGCGGCATCGTAGCTCACGATGGCCGGCACTATCGCGTCTGCGGCATCCCGAAGTTCGAACGAGCTTGTGCTCACTGTTGCCGCGTCCATGGCCTCGCTGAACGTCGCTGTAACGCTCGTGGCCGGGCTGGCGTTCGAATCGCCGCTCGCGGGAGACTGCGAGATCACCGATGGCGCCGTCGTATCTTCCGGTGGCACGACTGCGCCAGTGGTGAAAACGATGTCGACCCAGTAGTTGGCCGAATTAAAGCTTGCGGACGGGTAGGTGCTCGCCGTGCCGTAAGCGTAAACGCCATTGCCGCCGTTCTCGCCGTCCCGGAGCAGATACAACGGTCCCTGGTCTACACCGCTGTCCCTGAAGTAAGCGATGTCAGCCGAGTAATGGCCGTTCGGCGCATGGTACGAGGCGACGTAAACCGTTCCGGCCGTTATCGGCACAGGAGTGTCGAAGCTGACCTGCTGCCAACCCGTTTCGGTTTCGTTCGTGAATACAGCGGATGCGAGTTGACTTCCTGAGGCGCTCCACAATTTCCCGACATGCGTTCCGGTGTTTCCCGGTCCCTTGTAGAACCGCACGCCCGTGACGGCGCCATCGATCGATGCGCGGAACTTCACGCCGAGCTGGACGGCGTTGGAGTCCTCGGCCGCGAGGATTGCAGGCGTCACGGTCGAATCCCAGACGCTCGCGGGCAGTTCAGGCTGCGGCGCGAAGATCTCATCTGCGTCGATCTGTTTCAGGTACTCGACGAGTGCGGCCATGTCGCCCGCATCAAGTGCGACGCCAGAGTGCGCTGCGACGGCATCGGCAAGCGTCTCTGCCGATCCGTCGTGAAGGTACGGCGATGTGCGCCAAACAGCCCGCAAGGTCGGCGTGTCGATGCCTGCGAGCGGCGCCCCGAGCCGCGATCCGCTCGATGCCTTCAGCGTGCCGATGTCGCGAAGATTGCCCGCGGCGCTATCGGTAAAGGGCGCATCGGCATGACAGGCCGCACAGTTTTCACGTATGAATACCGCACGGCCGGCTTCCCCTTCGGCTGTGAAAGAGCCGTCCGGGTCCCGGTGCGGGCTCACCGGGAAGTCATTCAATGAGGCGACGTAGGCGGCGAGCGCATCGAGATCCGCGCTGATGCCTGCTTTCGGGTCACCAAGAGGTGCGCCACGGGTCCCGAAGAAGAAAGCGCTGTCCGGCATGAGGCCGGTACCGCCCGCGAGCGCCCGGATCTGTCCCTCGAAGTCCTGGACCTCGTCGAAGTTCTGGCTCCAGTGCAACGGGCCGTGGGCCGCTGCGGTGCCTCGCAAGCTGATCGTGTTGCGGAGGCCCTCAGCCATGCCGGTCAGGTCCCAGACACGTCCGTCGTAGCCGCCATCGTTGTGGCAGGATGCGCAGCTCATGTAGCGATCGCGCGAAAGGCGCGTATCTCTCGCATCGTAGAAGAGCTGCTTTCCGAGCAGCACGGTCGGCTCAAGATTCTCGGTCCCGATACTCGCCCAGGTTGCAATCGTCGATACGTTCCACTGTCCGTTATCGGCCAGATCGGTGATATCCAGGACGTCGATCGTCCGATCCATGAAGTTGCTGACGTACAGACGTGAGCCATCCGGTGAAACGACGAGTCCCTGGGGGGCGCGACCGACCTCGAAGCGGAAGATCTCGAAGCCGCCGTGTACATCGACAACCGCAACCTCGCGGCTCGTCTCGAGCGCAACGAACATGTAGATTCCGAAGGGATCGTAGGCAACGGCACTCGCGAGACTCGCGTTGTCGTGATCGATTCGGCGGCCGAAGTCCTCGGCTGATGTGCCGATGTCGATCCGCGAGCTGACTGCTCGCACCGTGTTCTGGAAATTGAGATTGGCGCCGCTGCGCAGCGTGCCGCGCGCGATATTGTCGAGCTTCGAGGGAACCGTGGCCGATGCCCCGTCCGGCGAAATCGCCACCGCGCCCAGGTAATTCGGCACACCGCTACCCTGGTTCTCGGCATCCGCCTTGTCGCTATGACGAAAAACAATCGTTCCGGCTGGAGTCAGCGTATTTGCGTCGAGAACCAACACCTCGCCGCCGACATGAACTCCGCCGATTTCCGACGCGACGTTGGCGGTATCCTCGCCCGGTTGCGGCGGTGTAATGAAGCGCGAGACATACAGGGTCTCGCCTGTACCGTCGATCGATACATGACGCGCGTGCGCGCCGACGTCGGCCGAAGCCAAAACGTCGCCGGTCGTTGCATCGAGGGCTACGAGTTCGCCGAGCCCCTCGAGAACGACGAAGGCCTGGTTCGCTATGGGCGAGAACACCAGGCCGTAGGGTTCTGCACCGCGTGGTAGCGCGATCGTCTGCATGACGCCAAGTGTCGCGGGACTCACTATGCTGATGCTCGAGTCACGCTTGTTCGTGATCCATATCGTGCCATTGGGCGCGACCGCGACGGTTCGGGGCGCAGCACCGACGGGAATTTCGGCGAGGCGAGTACTTGTCGCCAAGTCGAACGCGCTCACGGAGTCGTTGTCCTGGTTGACGACCCAAAGGCGGCCGCCGCCAGTCTCATCGTAGGCGAGATTCGAGGAATAGCGCGCAGGCGCCGCCGTAAGCGGCAAATGAATTGTCTGCGCAAAGGCCTGCGTTGAAGGCACGCCGAGATCGTCGGTGACCGTCAAGGTGATGAAATAGATGCCCGGACTCGAGTAGGTATGCTCGATCGACGGCACGGCCGAGTAGGGCGTCTCCGGCGTGTCGTCGCCGAATTGCCACTTGTAACGGACATTGATACCGCCGTGCGCTGTCGCGGTAAACGAAATCGGCGTGTCGACGGGACCGGGCGGCTGCGGCGTCATGGGCTCGACGGCGAGCGCTTCGACCTGTTCGACGAGCCAGGCAAAATTCACGGTCCTGGATTCCGTGCCGTCCGTTACGGTTACCGTCACGACGTAGTCGCCCGCCGTCGTCGGCGTTCCGGTGATGCGAGCCTGCGGACTTGCCAGGAGGCCAGGCGGCAAGCCATGCACGTCGAAAATGAGCGGATCGTTGTCGCCGTCCGAGGCCTGTATCTGCAGGTCCACGGCGATACCTACGATGCTCGCTTGCGAACCCGGGTTAACGAGGACGGGCGAGGAGTTGGTTGCGATCGGCGTAATCGCGCCCGGCCGACACTGCACACCGAACGAATCCAGCCAGCCACCGGACCGGCCGTAAAGCGCGTAGACCGGGTTGCCGGTGCCACAGCTGGACAGCGCCTGCGGCGAGCCGTCCGGGCCGCCAACCGCGCCAAGAAACTGGCCGGGGCCTGTGAGTCCGCCATGCGAGGTGAGTGCGCGGCACTCGATGTCGATCTGGTCGACATACTGCGCCGAGCGACCGCGGAAGCCGCTCATCGCCGAATCCCGCGGGCAAAGCTTGTTAAAACTCGTGCCAGTCGCCGTCGTACCGGTCACGGGTTTTGTGACCGGGTCCCCGATCCAGCGACCGAACTGATCAATCGCGACGCACTGGGGGCCGACCTGGTTAACGTAGGTCGCATAACGCCCGTGCACGCCGACCAGGACCTGGTCGGCATCGCAGGCGAGCTGGAACGGCGCCCCGCCGCCGCCGCCGATGGTCGGCGTGTAGTCGACTGCCGTACTTGGCGTCGAGTCGACGTTGATCTTCAGCATTGACGCTTGCGAGGGTACTCCCGCAGCGTCGATCACGAACAGGTGGTAGAAACCCGGCGGCGTGTCGCTCGCGCGTGCGGGAAGGCTGGCATAGACAAGGCCCGGCTCCGCCGTGAACGGCAGCTCGACGAAGCGCTGGTCCATGTTCACGCTGTGCGTTACGGAGCCCGACTTGACGATCGTGACGCGGCTGACGCTGGCGTCCACTTCGATCGCGAGGGTGTCGCCAACGTCTGCCGTCGACGGCGCATTCAGGATTTGCGGCCGCGGGGCCGGCTGACCGTCTTCATCGAACAGGTAGGGCGGGTAATAAATCTCGGCGTTCGTGTTGCGGAGCGGACCCGGTGCACCCCCGCCGGCGATGAGCACCGTAGCGTCCGGAAGCAGCAGCGCGGCTGAATGATACAAACGTGCGAGTGCACCGTCAGAACCCCGGTGCCATTGTCCGGTGGCAGGGTCCCAGATCTCGGCGCTGTTGTTGACGCCGGAGAGCTGGTTTTCGACCTGGCTGCCGCCGGTGGCGAGGACCTTGCCATTCGGGAGCACCGTCGCGCTCACCCACTGGCGGCGCGACGACGCCGATTGCGTCGCGGTGATCGTCGGCTGCGGCCCGTTGATATCGATGACGATGGCGCCGTTCGAGTTGCCGCCCGTCTGCAGAATCTTCCCCGGCCGGAACATCGCGGCGCCGGAGGTCCAGCCGGCATTGGCCGACGGGAACTGACCGACTGCAGCGATCGAGCCCGTGCCGCCCGTACTCACGAAGTACATGCGGCCATTCGTGTCATAGCCGAAGACGCGGCCGTCCGGCGCCAGGAAGTTGCGTGGGAACAGCGCCGCATAGCCACCGGTGGGCACGTTCGAAAGGAGCCGGTACGTACCGTTGTCTTCACGGACCTCGGGACGGTCCGCGCCACCCGTGCCGCCCTGAATATAGATATTGCCGTCAACGAGCACCGTGGCCGAGGAATACCATCGCGCCCGGTTCATGTTGTTCGAACGGGCAAGCGTGTTGTCGGTCCAGTCGAACAGGTTGCTGTTGTTGTTGCCCGTATTGGTCGTGCCTGTACCTGTCCAGTTGTCGCCGCCGGCGATCAGGATCTCTTCCGACTGTGGCAGGATGACCTGGGAGCTGCAGAATATGTCTGTCAGCGTCATGTTGTTGAGCGTGAAGTGCCCGCCTTCGAGGCCTGCCGACGGATCCCAGATATCGTAGATGAAATAGCCGGTCTGCTTACCTGCGCCGTCGGTGCCGTAGGTCAGCACGCGGCCGTCGGGAGTCAGGGCCGCGTGGACAGCGATCAGGGGCCAGTCGGCAACGTCCGACCAGACGCCGTCTACGTTGGCTTGCGCATTGGCTGTTCTCGACCCGGCTGCGAGTGACACCGCAGCAATCAGCAAACACGAAAAAAGTATCATGCGCGCGGCGGACGGTGTCCCCCGCCGCTCACAGTTGATCGCAGCCATTCCCCGGACTCGCTATTTTTTTTGTTTCCCCGCGATCAGGTTGCAAGAATCCGGCCAATCGCGCGATTTCAGCGGCAAACCAACGGGCTGGGCAGCCCGACGCGCTGCGTACTTACCTTAACGCGAACGCAACTGTTTGGATTCGTAAAGTTTCCCGACGTCGTCGTCGAGGGACTGCGGGCGGAGCGCACACGCGAAAATCGGCGGTTTCTTTGCTGTGGCCTGCACGTTAGTCTGCGCCCCGGGATGGTACGCTTACGCAATTCGAACGGATGTCGGAATTGGTGGGGATGGACAATCGAATACGCCGCAACGGAACCGTCGGTGCATGGTTCGTGTGCGTGCTCGCAATGAGCATGGCGGCTTGCGAGCGGCCGGATCCGGAAACCGAACTCAACGCGGCTGCCGCAAGTTTCGCGGCCGGCAACTTCGAGGATGCGTCGTTGCGGCTCAACTACGTCGTGCAGCTCGAGCCCGACAACATCCGGGCGCGCGAGCTTCGCGGCGACATCGCACTGTTGCTCGGCGACTACGAGAGTGCGGCATCCGAGTTCGGACACGTGCGTCAACTGGGTGCACCGAGTGATTCCATCGCACTCCGCTTGGCGGAGGCTCACCTTGGCCAGGGGCTCATCGACGAAGCTCTGGAACTTCTGGACGCGGCTGAGGCAGGTCTTGCCGTCGAACCCTTGTACTGGACGCTACGAGCAGAAGCACTGCTCGCCGGCGACCGCCTGCCCGAGGCCGAGCTCTCGCTCGAGAATGGTGAGCGCGCCGGTGATGGCGGAACACGAGCGCTGACTGCCCGAGCGCAGATCGCATACGCCCGCGGCGACCCGGCAGAGGCCTTCGAACGGCTCGGCCAGGCGCTGGCTGTCAACCCGAACGATCCGCGAGTGCGCATCGCACATGCCGAGATTCTTGCGCGCACCGACCGTTTGGACGAGGCAGCCACGGAGATGCAGCGTGCGGCCGATTTGTACCGTGAGGCATCGATAGGCCCCCGCGAAACCCTGAGCTTGCTTGGACTCGTGCAGATACATCTCGCACGCAACGATCTCGGCGCAGCCGAGACGGTCGCTGCGCGTCTCGCCGAGCAGGCGCCACAGGTGGCTTCGACCGCTTACTTCCAGGCACTCGTCAAATTTCGTCGCGGGCAATTCGACGATGCTGCCGCGCTGATCCAGCCCCTGGTCAACGCGTCTCCGGAGACGATCCAGTTTCGTTCCCTGCTCGGTGCGATCCAGCTTGCTCGCGGAAACGTCGGCCAGGCCGAGCAGCAGTTCCTGCGCGTCCTCGCGGTTTCGCCGCGGGATCCGGCGGCAGCCAAGCTGCTTGCCGAGACACGATTACGGCAGCAACGCCCCGGCGCGGCCCTCGATGCCCTGATCGCCGTCCAGGATATGGCTGACGAAGATCCGCAAATCGGGCTCCTTAGCGGCATCGCAACCGTGCTTTCCGGTAATGCGGAGCAGGGCTTGCTCTACCTCGAGCAGGCCGCGGCACTGGATCCGACCAACGAGCTTCTGAGGCTGCAGCTCGCCCGCGCGTACCTTGCGACGGGCCGCGATGCGGAAGCATCGAGTTTGCTGACGGGCTCATTCGGCGATGGCGCGCAGGCGATCGAGGCAGATTTGCTGCGATTATTTGCGGAAAACCGCCGGGGCGATGCGGGTTCCTCCGCGGCCATTGCTAAGGCCCTGATCGCGGATCACCCGGACGATCCGCGTGTACTTACCGCCGTCGCGGTCTACCACCAGATGAACGGAGAGGCCGACCGCGCTCGCGAACTGTTCGAACGTGCCGCCGAGTTCGACACGGACGATGCAACCGCGCGGCTGTTTGTCGCAGCCTCGCTGGTACAGGAAGGCCGCCAGGACGAAGCCGAACTGCTGCTTCGGCAGACCATTCAGCAGCAACCGGAAAACGCGCAGGCGCTTGCGGGGCTCGCGCAGCTCCTCGCGAGTCGCGGCGTGTTCGACGAAGCGGCGGAGCTTTTCAGTCGCGCCGCCGAACACACGACGTCCGTGATCCCGCGGCTCGCCCTCGCGCAACTTCAATTGCGCCAGGGAAATGTTCCCGAAGCAAAGCGGGAGCTCGACAAGGCTGCCGCGGCAGCGCCCGGCAATCCCGAAGTCATTGCACTGAGGGGCATCGTCGCGCTTGCCGAAGGGCGAGCGGTTGATGCTGTGGCGTTGCTCGAGCAGGCTGCACCGTTGCTCCCGGACCGGCTGGGTGTGACGCTGGC
>JBGTLY010000197.1:0-3458 GCA_041743865.1 Woeseiaceae bacterium | reverse complement strand
CTCGGCCGCGGCCGGCTCCGCGTCGCCCGCAATATTGCGCTGTTTGTCGCTCTTGAAATCTGTCTCGTACCAGCCCTGCCCTTTCAGGCGAAAGCGTGGCGCGGACAGCTGGCGCTTCAGGGCCGCTTTGCCGCATTCCGGGCAATCGACCAGCGGCTCATCAGACATTTTCTGCAAGGCGTCCAGCGTGTGTCCGCACTCCTTGCAGGTGTAGCCGTAGATGGGCATTCCTCAGTTCTCCAAAAAAATACTCGTAGGAGCGGGCCATGCCCGCGACCTGAACGCGCTTAGATCTGCCTCCCATTCGCATCGTAGGAGCGGGCCATGCCCGCGACCCGCAAGTGCTTCGATCTGCCTCCTTATCATTCGCGGCTGTGAACCGCTCCTACGTCACGCGGCCTGCAGGAACTCCAGCTGGTCATCGGCAACGCCGACCTCGATCATGTCGCCAGGCCTGAACTTGCCGGCGAGGATCTCCTGCGCGAGCGGGTTCTCGACCTGCTGCTGGATCGCCCGCTTGAGCGGCCGCGCTCCATACACCGGGTCGAACCCGGCCGCCGCGAGCTTGTCGCGCGCCTCGTCCGACAAATGTATGCGCATGTCGCGCTCGGCGAGCCGATCGTGCAGGTAACCGAGCTGGATGTCCACGATCCTGCGAATGTGCTCCCGAGACAGCGGATGGAAGACCACGACATCGTCGACCCGGTTGATGAACTCCGGCCGGAAATGGGTACCGACCACGTCCATTACCGCGGCTTTCATCGCGTCGTAATTCTCCTCGCCGGACATCTCCTGGATGAGATGAGAACCGAGGTTCGAGGTCATAACAATGACCGTGTTACGGAAATCGACGGTACGGCCCTGGCCGTCGGTCAGGCGCCCGTCGTCCAGAACCTGCAACAGCACGTTGAAAACATCGGGGTGCGCCTTCTCGACCTCGTCGAGCAGGATCACGGAGTACGGTCGGCGCCGGACCGCTTCCGTCAGGTAGCCGCCTTCCTCGTAGCCGACATAACCGGGCGGTGCGCCGATCAGGCGTGCCACGGAGTGTTTCTCCATGAACTCGGACATATCGAGTCGTACCATCGCGTCGTCGGTATCGAAGAGGAAATTCGCGAGCGCTTTCGTGAGCTCGGTCTTGCCGACGCCCGTCGGGCCGAGAAACAGGAAGGAGCCGATGGGGCGCTTGGGGTCCGACAGGCCTGCACGTGAGCGGCGGATGGCGTTGGCAACGGCGGTTACCGCTTCCTGCTGACCCACGACGCGTTCTGCGAGTGCGCCTTCCATCTGCAGCAACTTTTCCTTCTCGCCCTCGAGCATCTTTGCGACCGGGATCCCGGTCCATTTAGAAACGATCTCCGCGACCTCTTCCTCGGTCACGTTGTTCCGCAACAGGGTGGTCTCCTGGTTCTCGGCTTTCATCGCTTCCGCAAGTTGCTTCTCGAGTTCCGGAATACGGCCGTACTGCAGCTCCGACATGCGCGCAAGATCGCTCGCACGATGCGCGGTCTCGAGCTCGAGCTTCGCCCGCTCGAGTTCCTCCTTGATGTGCGTCGCGCCCTGCATCGCGGCCTTCTCGGCTTTCCAGATCTCCTCGAGATCGGAATACTCCTTCTCGAGATCGCCGAGCTGCGTCTCTATGTCGTCGAGCCGCTTTCTTGACGCTTCGTCCGATTCCTTTTTCAGCGCCTCGCGCTCGATCTTCAATTGGATGATGCGACGCTCGAGCCGATCCATCGACTCCGGCTTCGAGTCGATCTCGATGCGAATACGCGACGCCGCCTCGTCGATGAGGTCGATCGCCTTGTCCGGAAGCTGCCGATCGGCGATATAACGGTGCGAAAGGGTCGCCGCAGCGACGATCGCCGGGTCAGTGATCTCGACGCCGTGGTGCACCTCATAGCGTTCCTTGAGCCCGCGCAGGATCGCAATCGTGTCCTCGACCGTGGGCTCCGTCACCAGCACCTTCTGGAAACGCCGCTCGAGGGCGGCGTCTTTCTCGAGGTACTGGCGGTATTCGTCGAGTGTCGTCGCGCCAACGCAGTGCAGTTCGCCTCGCGCGAGCGCGGGTTTCAGCATATTACCGGCGTCCATCGAACCCTCGGCCTTACCGGCACCCACCATCGTGTGCAGCTCGTCGATGAACAGGATGATCTGCCCTTCCTGCTTTGCGAGGTCGCTCAGCACGGCCTTCAGCCGCTCCTCGAACTCACCGCGGAACTTGGCGCCGGCAATGAGCGCGCCCATGTCGAGCGAGAGGATGCGTTTCCCGCGCAAGCCTTCCGGCACTTCGTTGTTGACGATCCGCTGGGCGAGGCCTTCCACGATAGCGGTCTTGCCGACGCCCGGCTCGCCGATGAGAACGGGATTGTTTTTCGTGCGGCGTTGCAGGATCTGGATCGTGCGGCGGATCTCTTCGTCGCGGCCGATGATAGGGTCGAGCTTGCCTTGCTCCGCCCGCTCGGTAAGGTCGATGGTGTACTTGTCGAGCGCCTGACGGGTGTCTTCGGCATTCGGGTCATTGACCTGAGCACCGCCCCGGAGGTCCTCGATCGCTTTCTCGACCGCGCCCCGGACGACGCCGGCCTGGTCCATGACCGGCTTCAGGGGCGACTTCGAATCGACCGCAGCCAGGACGAACAATTCGCTCGAGATGTACTGGTCATTGCGGTCCTGCGCGAGTTTATCGGTAAGGTTCAGGAGCTTGTTCAGTTGATTGCTGATGTGCACGTCGCCGCCGGCGCCCTCGACCTTCGGCATGTGATCGATGGCATCGCCAAGCTGCGAACGCAGCAGGTTGACGTTGCTGCCCGCCTTCGTCAGCAGGCCACGGACACTCCCACCCTGCTGGTCGAGCAGGGCAACCATCACGTGTGCCGGCTCGATGAACTGGTGGTCCTGGCCCACGGCCAGCGACTGCGCGTCCGCCAGCGCCATCTGGAATTTGCTCGTCAGTTTGTCCATTCGCATCGGTACTACCCCGGTCCCGGGTCGGGACCTGCAATGTCACAAATCTTGTGTTCGTGGTCCGCTTTTCAAGCGTCTTGCCGCCAAATAACGCTCGCCATCCGACCGCATCCGCCCGCCCGGCGGTACGAAAAGAAGCGATCCGGATCATGAAAGGTGCAATTGCCCCCCCCGTAGACCCGATGCACCCCGGCCCGCGCGAGATACAGGCGGGCCAATCCGTACAGGTCCGCCTGCCAGCGTTCTTTCGCGTTCGGGTCGAAACAGCGGGCAGCATCCTCGATGCCGGCCAGGAACAGGTCCCGCACCTCGTCGCCAACCTCGAACGCCCGCTGCGAGATCGCCGGTCCGAGCCAGGCCATCACGCCCGCGGCGTCAACGTTCATTGCCTGCACTGTCGTCTCCACGATTCCGCCGACGAGACTTCGCCAGCCGCAATGAAGCGCGGCAATCCCGCGGGAGCGGGTGTCGCACAGCAGGATCGGCAGGCA
>JBGTLY010000196.1:0-17095 GCA_041743865.1 Woeseiaceae bacterium | reverse complement strand
GAGCAGCCGGCAACCGCGCAGGTCATCCGGCAGCCAGCCGAGCAGGGTGGCGCGCATCTCGTCACGGCCGGCGCGCACCGTGGCGCGAATGCCGCTGACCGGCGCGTCGGTGGTGAGCCTGGCCCAGGCCTCGACCGCGGTGCGATCGAAGTACGTCAGGAGCTGGCTGCGCCTGAGTTGGTAGCTGGAGGTCGTCATCAGTCGAATCCGAGCAGCTCGAAGATGTCGCGATCGCGCATCGGCGACGCTTCCATGGGCTCGACCCCGCGCCACAAGGTCTCGGCGACCCTGAGGTACTCGGCCTGCACGCCGAGGACCTCGGGCGTCGGCTCGAGCTCGAAGAGCGTCGATTTCTGCAACCGCGAGCGGCGGATGACGTCGAGATCCTGAAAGTGCCCCATGGTCTGGAGGCCGACCACGGCGTTGTACTTGTCGATCTGGTCGGTGTCCTTGGAGCGATTGGCGATCACCCCGCCGAGCCGGACGTCGTAGTTCTTCGACTTGGCCTTGATGGCGGCGACGATGCGGTTCACCGGCGCATCGGACGTGAGCGCCTGCCAGGCATGGGCGGCTGTCTGGTCAAAATAGGTGGTGACCTGTTGCCGACGGGCCAGATAGGACGGCGCTTGCATCAATCGAACCCCAGGAAATCGAACAGCTCGCGATCACGCATCGGTGTCGGTGTGAGTTCCTCGATCCCATCGAGCAGGGACTGCGCCAGCCGGAGGTATTCATTCTGTACAGCGAGGAGTTCGGGCGTCTCGTCCATTTCGAAGAGCGTCGATTTCTTCAGCCGGCTGCGACGAATGATGTCGAGATCCGGGAAGTGCGCAATGCGATTGAGGCCCACGCGAGCGTTGAAACCGTCGATCTGGTCCGTACCCGAACTGCGGTTGGCGATCACACCGCCCACCCGTACCTTGTAGTTCTTGGCCTTCGCAGATATAGCGGTGACGATACGGTTCATTGCAAATATTGAATCGAAATCATTTGCGGTGACGATCAGCGCTCGCTCCGCATGCTGCAGCGGCGCGGCAAAGCCGCCACAGACGACATCCCCCAGCACATCGAAAATCACGATATCCGTATCTTCGAGAAGGTGATGTTGCTTCAGGAGTTTGACGGTCTGGCCAACCACATAACCGCCACAACCTGTACCGGCCGGAGGCCCGCCCGCCTCGACGCACATCACGCCGTTGTAGCCCTCGTACACGAAGTCTTCGACCCGAAGCTCCTCGGAATGAAATTCCACGGACTCCAGTACATCGATTACGGTCGGTACGAGCGTTTTCGTCAGGGTGAACGTCGAGTCGTGCTTCGGATCACAGCCGATTTGCAGTACGCGTTTGCCGAGCTTGGAGAACGCAACGGAAAGATTGGACGACGTCGTCGATTTGCCGATGCCGCCTTTGCCGTAGACGGCGAACACTTTTGCGCCTTCGATCCGGTCCTCCGGGTCGAGTGACACCTGCAGACTGCCCTCGCCATCGGGCGGGCGCCCGGGTTCGACCCGGACCGGAACATTCGGGTCCTTTCGTGCGTATGCTTTTGCTGTTGCCGTACTCATGCTGCCACCTCGGCGATTCCTTCCAGGTTGTCTTCGAGTTCCTCGCCCGCCTGCTCCAGCGCGGCCAGTGTTTCGGGGTCCGGGAACCAGTATTTGCGGTCGTTTGCCTCGAGCAAGCGGCTCGCGACTTTGGCAGACGCGGCCGGGTTCAATGCGGCCAGTCGCTCACGCATCTCCTTATCCAGCACATAGGTTTCGGAAATGCGTTGATAGACCCACGGTGCTACTTTCCCGGTCGTCGCCGACCACCCGACCGTGTTCGTAATGTGTGACTCGATTTGCCGAACGCCCTCGTAGCCGTGCTCGAGCAGCCCTTCGTACCAGCGCGGGTTCAGGATCCGCGAATGCGTCTCAAGTGCGACCTGGTCGGCCAGGGTACGGACCCGGCTCCGCGCACCGGTCTGGTCGCCGATGTAGACCTCGACAGCAGAGCCCTTCGCCCGCTGGACCGCACGGCTGATACCACCCAGCGTGTCGAAGTAGTGGTCGATGCTCGTTATGCCGAGCTCTGCCGACTCGAGGTTCTGGAACGTCAGGCTGACATCCTTGAGTGAACGCTCGAGGAGCGCATCATGGCGTGTGGCCTGGCCGTCCCGTCCGTACGCGAAGCACTTCCTTTGCGCGTACTGTTCCGCAAGTTCGTCTTCGTCGTCCCAGCGGCCGCTCTCGACAAGGAAATTGACATTCGACCCGTAGGCGCCGACCGCATTGCTGTATACGCGCAGAGCCGCGGTTTCCAGGTCGCAGTTGCAATCCGCCTGGTATGCGAGCACATGCTTGCGCACATGATTCATTTCCAGAGGCTCGTCGGCGCTGGCCGCGAGCCATGCCGCCTCCGCCAGCAAGCGCGTCTGCTGCGGCAGAAGGTCGCGGAAAATGCCTGACAGGGTCATCAGGACGTCAATACGCGGCCTCCCCAACTCCTCGAGCGGCCGCAACTGCGCGCCGGCCAGACGGCCGTAGGAATCGAAACGCGGCTCGGCGCCGAGCAAATGCAGGGCCTGGCCAATCGGCGCTCCTTCGCTTTTTATGTTGTCGCTGCCCCACAGCACGAGTGCTACCGATTCCGGATAGCTGCCCGCCGCGGCGCGATGTGTATCGAGCAGTTGCTCGGCTTGCTCGGCACCCGCCAAGAGCGCAAAACGGCTCGGCAGCTGATTGGGATTGAAACCGTGGATGTTGCGGCCAGTGGGCAGGATATCCTCTGTCCGCAACAGGTCTCCGCCGACGACCGGGAGCACATAGCCGCCATCGAGGGCATGTATCAGTGACTCTATCTCGGCATTGACCGACAGGCGTGAATTGATCGTTGCGAGCTTTTTGGTCAAAGCGCCATCGGCAGGCGCTTTCGACGTCGATCCGCTCGAGAATACCTGGTCCAGCATGACCTCGATTGCGTCCGGCGAGAGATCTGCCGCATCGGCGCCCGCAATCGCACGCAGGAGGTCACGGCGTTCCGCAGCAGGCGGCGGCTCGCCCAGCACATGGAGACCGTTCGGGATCAGAGCAGTGCGCATGTCGTCGAGCGCCTCGACCAGCTTGTGCACACCGGCATCGAGTTCCTCCGTCGACCGGGCGGCATCGATGCCGTTCGTCAACTCGAGCACCGAGGCCTGCGTAGCGATGAGCCCGGCCAGGTCCTTGCGTTCGTTGCAGGCAACCAGTGGCAAATTGCGATAGCGATCGAGCGAACTCTGCAGGTCCGCAAGCTCACGATACAGTCCCGCTTGTGTGACGGTAGGCGTGAGGTAGCTGATGATCGTGGCACCGGAGCGACGCTTGGCTATCGTTGCCTCGGACGGATTGTTTGCCGCGTAGAGATAGTAGTTGGGCAGGTCACCGATCAGGCGCTCTGGCCAGCATTCACCAGACAATCCCGCCTGTTTGCCCGGCATGAATTCGAGCGCGCCGTGCGTGCCGAAGTGCAGCACCGCGTGCGCGGAAAACGTCTTACGAAGGTACCGGTAGTGCGCGACAAATGCATGCGTGGGTGCGAGCGTTTTGTCGAACAAAAGGCGCATGGGGTCGCCTTCGTAGCCGAAAGCCGGTTGTATACAAACCAGCACGTTGCCGAATTGCTTGCCGAGGATGTGGATCGACGAGCCGTCTGCCTGGTGGCGGCCGGGTGCCGGTCCCCAGGCCCGCTCTATAGCATCCAGCCAGGGCTCATTGCGAACGTGGTCGTCGGTGGCAATGAACGCGTGTACGTTCGCCACACTGCCGTACTGCGGCGCATTTCCCCCGAGTATGGCCTCACGTAGTGCGTCGACGTCCGGCGGTACGTCAACCGCATAGCCGCCAGCGCGCAGGGCATTGAGCGTGTTCCACAGACTGCGAAACACGGACAGGTATGCGGCCGTGCCGGTCGCTCCGCCGTCCGGCGGGAAATTGAACAGGACGATCGCCAGCCGGCGCTGCCCGCGCGGTGTCGTGCGCAGGCGGACGATTTTCTCGATACGGCTGGCGAGCTGTTCGATGCGCTCTTTGTGCGGCGTCATCTCCCTGTGCCGGCCAGCGAGCGCATCCTCGCGCCGCCCGCCGAATATCGTCGGAGCGATTGATCCATCCAGCTCAGGGATCGCGACCATCATCGTGGTCTCTACCGGCAGCAAGCCGGCATCCGATTGTTCCCAGGCGTCGAGCGACTGGAATTCGGTCGCATGCGCAGCGATGCACGGCACATCGAGCTTCTGCAGCATGGCGGCCGCTGCGCCGGCATCGTTGTAGGCAGGTCCCCCGACCAGCGAAAACCCGGTCAGGGAAACAAAGGCGTCTACCAGCGGGCGATCGCCATCCATGAGGAATCTCTCGACCGCCGGACGGGCGTCAAGGCCAGCGGCATAGATAGGCACTGCCGCGAGTCCCCGGGACTCGACCGCCTCGATCAGGGCATCGTAATGCGCGGTGTTGCCCGCGAGAATGTAGGACCGCATCAGCAGGATGCCGACAGCCGGTCGATCCTGGTCGTTTACCAATGCCAGGGCCTCGCGGGTATGGGCAACGCGATCACCCAGGCGCGGATGATAGATGCCGACGTCCGGGTACTCGAGCGGTGGATCGACCGCAAGCTGCTCCGCCAGCGCGCGCCGAGGTCCTCGCGCATAGCGTGAAACAAGCATGGCGACCAGATTGCGGACATTTTCCTCGGAGCCCGCAAGCCAGTACTGCATCGCGAGGAAGTAGACCCGCAGATCCTGCGCGGTCCCCGGAATGAAGCGCAGGATACGCGGGAGTTTCTTCAACATCGCTATCTGGCGTGCACCGCTGCTGCCGGATTGGCCACTGCGCGACCCGCGGAGCTTCTTCAGCAGGGCGAGCGGACCTCGCTGTCCACCGTCCATGGAGAACCCGCCTATTCGGGTCAGGCGCATGACTTCGCCGGCACTCATGAAACACAGGATCGCGTCACAGCTATCCCGTCGGGCAGAGAGTGCGGGCAGGACAGCGTTGATATGTTCTTCCATGAACAACATGCAGACGATGAGAATGTCACTGCGTGCGATGTCCCGACGGCAGCCATCGAGGTTCGAGGGATTTGCTGCCCATTCCCCTGCAGCGTACAGGCGGCATTCGAGACCCGGCGCCTGTCGCCGAAGGTTTCGAAAAGCGCGTTCGGCCGCCGCGCCGAGATGACCGTCGAGCGTGACGATCGTGACCAGCAATTCTGCGCTGCGTTCAGCGACTGTAGTGGACTTTGGCATCGTAGAGCGTCTCGACGCTGATCTCTGAAAGGCCGCGCTCCCGCGCGAAGGTTTCGGTATTGCGGCGAGCTTTGCCGCGAACGAAGAACGGCACGCGTGACAGTGCCTTTTCCGCTTCCGGGTGCCAGGTGGTGTCTATTGCCACGGCGAGTTCGGGCGGGCGCGACTTGCGATTTCCTCCGCCCAGGTGTGATGCCCGGGCCTCATTGTGGAATTCGAAATCCTCGCTGAACATCCCGAGCAGGTGTTCCTCGAGACCCATCACGAGTGGATGTACCCAGGCGTCGAACAGGACATTCGCGCCCGCGAATCCCATCTGCGGGCTGTGTGCGGCCGGGAAGTCCTGCACGTGCATCGGGCCGGAAATTACCGCGCAAGCGATGCCGAGTCGCTTCGCGATATGGCGTTCCATTTGCGTACCGAGGATCAGTTCCGGCTGCAATGCCTGGACGGCTTCCTCGACAGCGAGATAGTCGTCGGTGATGAGGGCTTCCAGGCCGAGGCTTCCCGCCGCATCGCGGACGTTACGGGCGTATTCCCGGCTGTAGGTACCGAGGCCAACAACCTCGAATCCAAGTTCTTCCTGCGCCACCTTCGCAGCTGCGATTGCATGCGTCGCATCGCCGAAGACGAAGACGCGCTTGGCGGTCAGGTAGGTGGAATCGACGGAATGCGAATACCACGGCAGCCGCGATTGGTGCTCGTCGAGGTACGGCTGGGGATCGATCTCGGCCAGGCTTGCGATTTCGTCGATGAATCGACGGGTTGCATTTACGCCAATCGGTACGATCGACGTCATCGGCTGCCCGAAACGCTTCTTGAGCCAGCGCGCGGCGGTTTCGGCAATTTCAGGGTACATGACAACGTTGAAGTCGGCATCGCCCAGCCGCGCGATATCTGCGGTCGAGGCGTTCCATGGTGCGACGACGTTGATATCGATGCCCAGCGCCGTCAGCAATGCCTTGATTTCGACGACATCGTCGCGATGACGAAAACCGAGCGCCGTTGCGCCGAGCACATTGCAACGGGGACGGTTCGTGGCCCGCGATCCAGGCTGAGGATCGACTGCGAGTCGGCGCACCAGGTGATAAAAAGTCTCGGCAGCGCCCCAGTTCTCTTTACGTTGATAAGCGGGGAGTTCGAGCGGAATGACTGGAATCGGCAGGCCTGCGGCCTCCGCAAGCCCGCCCGGATCGTCCTGGATGAGTTCGGCCGTACAGGAGGCACCGACAAGCATGGCCTTCGGCTGGAAGCGCTCGTAGGCTTCGATCACCGCACGCTGGAACAGGCCAGCGGTGTCGCCGCCGAGGTCGCGTGCCTGGAATGTCGTATAAGTGACCGGCGGCCGGGTGCGTCGCCGCTCGATCATCGTAAACAAAAGGTCGGCGTAGGTGTCACCCTGGGGTGCGTGCAGCACGTAGTGGACATCACGCATCGCCGTCGCAATACGCATCGCACCGACGTGCGGCGGGCCCTCGTAAGTCCAGACCGTGAGTTCCATTCAGATCACCAGCCTTTGCCGCCGGCGTAGCGGACGCGCAAACAGCTCTGCGCAATCCGCGGCTTGTTCAAAGCCGTGGATCGGCGAGAAGAGCAGCTCGATCGACCATTTCGTGGTGATACCGCGTGCCTCCAGCGGATTCGCGAGGCCGAGTCCGCACACGACGATGTCAGGTGCCGCGGCAAGACAGCGATCGAGCTGGCGCTCCACGTCCTGCCCTTCCGACAACACGATGTCGTCCGGCAATGCGTCCAGTTCCGCCGCCATCAATTCCCGGTGAAGGTAGGGTGTGCCTACCTCGACGAGCTGCATGCCGATCTCACGAGACAGGAACCGCGCGAGAGGCACTTCCAGTTGGGAATCGGGAAAAAAGAACACTCGGCGTCCGCCCAGTTCCCCGCGGTAGTTCTCGAGCGCAAGGCGAGCACGATCACGCGGTCTCCGGGTGACGGTTTCCAGGCGTTCGCGCGGCACATCGAACGCAGCCGCCGCCGCGGTCAGCCATGCCATCGTGCCTTCAACACCGATCGGAAATGGCGCCGCTATCCGTCGTGCGCCGCGCTCATCGAGTGCCTGCGCCGTATCGCCGAGGAAGGGCTGCGCGAGCAGGTAACGCGTCGCCGAACCGATCGCGGGCAAGGCGTCCGAACGTTCCGGCGGCAGGAAATTCACTGCGCCTATGCCAAGGTCACGCAGAATTGAACGAAACTGGTCCTCGACGATATCGGGGAGAGCGCCGACGACGAGTAGTGAGGGCGCGCCGGGACCCGCCGGGGGCAGCTCTGGAACGAGCGATGCAAGGCACGCGTCTTCGCCCTGGGTAAAGGTCGTCTCGATGCCGCTGCCGGAATAGTTGAGGACTCGGACCTTCGGGAGGAACTGTCGCGACAGGCGTTCGGCCGCACGCTTGAGGTCAAGCTTGATGACTTCGGAAGGGCAGGACCCGACGAGGAAAAGCAACTTGATGTCGGGCCGGCGCGCGAGGAGCTTCTGCACTTCCCGGTCGAGTTCATCGTTAATGTCCGCAAGACCGGCCAGGTCCCGCTCGCCGATGATGGCGGTGGCAAAACGCGGTTCGGCGAAAATCATGACGCCGGCCGCAGACTGGATGAGGTGTGCGCAGGTGCGTGAGCCGACAACAAGAAAAAAAGCGTCCTGGATCTTTCGGTGCAGCCAGACGATGCCGGTCAACCCGCAGAACACCTCACGCTGGCCCCGCTCTCGCAGGATCTCGCGGTCTGGTCGCAAGACGGTTTCGCGCAAAGCGGCGCCAGTCATGCGCGCATCTCCACAAGGAGTGTATTGGCGTCAGC
This sequence comes from Woeseiaceae bacterium, assembly GCA_041743865.1. Taxonomy (GTDB): domain Bacteria; phylum Pseudomonadota; class Gammaproteobacteria; order Steroidobacterales; family Woeseiaceae; genus UBA1847. The sequence continues at coordinate 9,013 of JBGTLY010000196.1, read as the reverse complement.
GGACTGCAGCCTCGCGCGCCGGAACTTGATTAGAAACTGGCCTGCATTGACGACATAGGTTGCATAAGCGCACAGCGCGAGTGCGAACTGCTCCCTGAGCGGCAGGAGATCGAACAGCCAGGTCGCGAGGTAGGCTGTGTGCAGGGCGATAACGACCATGCTGACGGCGTCTTCCCAGAAGAACGCAGGCGCAAACAGGTACTGGCCGAAAACGTCACGTTCCCACAATGACCCGGTGATCATGATGGCGTACAGGGCGAGCGTTTTAGCGACCACGGATGCGGTTGCCGCGCCGGCGCCATCGCCGGTCGCCAGGTAACGCCACACAAGAACGCAACTGCACAGGAAAATCAGAAACTGGACGGCGGCGAGGACGCCCTGCACGGGCGTCCACAGCGACGCATCGCGCCGTGCACGTTCCGCTGGTGAATAAAGCGGCACTGCGGCCGGGTTTTTAGATCGTTTTGGCAGGGGCTGTCGCATCTGGAATGTCACCCTCTTGTCCTTGCTGCGGAGTCCGGCGTTTACCGGTACTCTGATGCAGGGATGAGTATAGTGTCAGAATTTCGGTACGTAAACATATCTTGACAGATGCGCCTGGTCCAGGTTATCAAGGTCTCGATGCGAGGGGGAAAGGGGCGGTTAAATGCACCCGGACCCGGCCGGACAGGACACTGGATTCCGCCCGCGATTGCGTTATGATCTAAGCCCGGTTGGGGGGGATCAAAATGACAAGAAAGGGCTCAAACCTTTCCTCGTCTGACTACTCGCAGGGCAAGTTGTCAGGCATTAACGGCTCTATCGATTCGCTAACCGACGACGGTGTCGATTTGGTCGATTTGGGCCGCAACATGCTGGTCAAGCTCGGTCGGACCATCGAAAATGACGTCATCCCCAGACTCATGCTGGCCCTAAGTTCGACACCCCGACAGGAATTGTCGGCGGCACGTCAGCATGCTGCGACTGTCAACGGCAAGGTTGACGAATTCGTGCACCTCCTGCTCCATCATGATACCCCGGTGGCCGCCAAGTACGTGGCCACACTGCGGGCCGAAGGCTTCCCGCTCGCAACGCTCTACCTTGACCTGCTCGCGCCGGCCGCGCGCCGCCTGGGCGAGCTTTGGGACAGCGACGAATGTTCCTTCGTTGATGTCACGATCGGCGTTTGCCGCATGCACCAGGTGATTCTCGAATTCAGCCGCTGCTTCGATCCCATATCGGAGTCGACGGACAAGTCTCGCAATGCGCTGATCCTGCCCGCACCGGGTGAGCAGCATACGTTCGGGATTTTTGTCGTCATGGAGTTCCTGCGCCGTTCCGGCTGGGATTGCTTCAGCGGAACCCCCGCCACGGCGCGCGATTTCCGGTCACTGGTCGACGCACAGTCCTATGGGGTTATCGGCATTTCCTTGTTCACGGAAAAGAGCATTGACGATGTGAGGGTGCAGATCCGGCACATCCGTCAGCATTCGCGCAATCGCGACGCGGTCGTTCTCGTTGGAGGCTACATAATCCAACAGGACCCTTCGCTCGTACGCCGTATCGGCGCTGACGCTACGGCGTCAGATGGCCGGCAGGCCGTCCAGACCATCGATCACCTGACCCGCAACAGGCTCGGCAACTCAGCAAATTAATCGGCTCGGAACAACCGCTGTAAAGGTCGTTCCCGTATAATAAGGAATTCGAGCCGTGGCTCAGTTTCAGAACCCCGAGTTGCTGATGAATGCCCTTACCGATCAGATCAGTGCGGAATTGATCGCGAATTCCAATGACATCAGTTTGATCATCGACCGTGACGGTATCGTCCGTGACGTGGCACTGGGTCCCGCGACATCGGACCTCAACTTCGCCAGCGCCTGGATTGGCAAGGCCTGGGCGGATACCGTCAGCAGCGAATCCCGCGGCAAGATCCGGGACCTGCTCAGCCCTGGAAAAGTGACGAACAGCCGCTGGCGACAGGTTAATCATCCGCTCGCCGACGAACTCGACTTGCCGGTCATGTACAAAACCGTTGCACTCGAGGACGGCGAATCGATTCTTGCGGTTGGCCGTGAACTGCGCCAGGTATCCCAGTTGCAACAGCGTCTCCTCGATGTCCAGCACTCCCTCGAGCGAGACTACGCGAAAATGCACCAGGCGGAGGTGCGCTATCGGATGCTGTTTTCGATGTCATCCGAGGCTATCCTTTTCATCGACGCCGACAGCCGCAAGATCATAGAGGCCAATCCTGCCGCTGGCGACTTGCTGGGCATGCCGTCCAACAAGCTCATCGGTCGCACCTTCCCGCGTGGCTTCAGCGATGCGAGCCACGACATCATCGAAGAACTGCTCGTACGAGTGCGGGCTGCGGGCGGCGCCGAGGATTTATTCGTACAGACGGCCGATGGCCAGCAGTCCGTCAGCCTTAGCGCAAGCCTGGTCCGGCGTGACGACGGACGGTATTTTCTCCTTCGCATGCACGGCGCGGCTCCTGCGCGCGGCGACGGCATCTCTCACCGGATCATCGACATCGTCAACCGTTCGCCGGATGCGTTTGTCATTACCTCCGGCGAGGGTGAGATCCTCGCCGGCAATGTCGCTTTTCTCAACCTCATTGCAATGGCCTCCGACCTGCAGACCGTCAAGCAACCCATCGACCGGTGGCTGGGCCGCCCGGGAGTGGACGTCAGCCTGTTGCTCCGCAATCTTCGCGAGCGTGGCGAAATCCGGCAGTTTGAAACGGTGATTCGTCCGGAATTCGGCGAACCGATCAACGTCGAACTTTCGGCTGTCTCGGCATTGGACAGCGACAACCCTTGCCTCGGTTTCCTCATACGTCGCCAGCTTCATCGGAAGGCACCGACGGGCGACGAAGAAACCGTCCTGCCCCGCTCGCTCGCAGAAATGACGGAGCTCGTGGGGCGCGTGCCGCTCAAGGATCTGGTCCGCGAGACGACGGACATCATCGAACGCATGTGCATCGAAGCAGCACTTAAAATGAGCGACCAGAGCCGGGCATCCGCTGCCGAAATGCTTGGGCTCAGCCGGCAGAGCCTCTACGTGAAGCTGCGTCGTTATGGCATTGGCGACTTGTCGGGCGACGAGGATAGCGGGGATTGACTGTAATCCTTAGTTGACGTTCCCGTGTGTCAGGCTTTATTGTCACACAATGGGACGTGCCCCCGCGAACACGCTCGCCCCCGACCGCCCGGCATGGGCGGCCTACGTCGAGCTGACCAAGCCCATCACGTGGTTTCCACCCATGTGGGCGTTTGGCTGCGGTCTCGTCTCGGTCAGCGCCGGAGGTTTCGACCGTTGGCCGTTTGCGCTTGGCGGCATTCTCCTTGCGGGACCCTTGCTCTGCGGAACGAGCCAGATCGTCAATGATTGGTTCGACCGGCATGTTGATGCGATCAACGAACCCAATCGCCCGATACCCTCGGGACGGGTCCCCGGCCGTAACGGTCTGTGGTTTGCGATCGCGTGGAGCGTCGTATCGATTGCCGTGGCGGCCCTTCTCGGTCCCTGGGTGCTACTCGCGGCATTGCTCGGCCTCTTGCTGGCCTGGGCTTACAGTGCCCCCCCTTTCAGACTGAAGAAGAACGGCTGGTTTGGCAACGCGGCCGTCGGACTTTGTTATGAAGGCCTGCCCTGGTTCACGGCAGCCGCTGCGGTAAGCGGCGCACTACCGGCGCACGGGATTATCGTCGCGGCACTGCTCTACAGCATCGGCGCGCACGGCATCATGACTCTCAACGATTTCAAAGCCATCACCGGCGACCGGCAAATGGGGATACGTAGCCTGCCCGTCCAGCTCGGTGCCATCCGCGCTGCGCAGGTTGCATGCACCGTGATGATCCTGCCTCAGGTGGTTGTAGTCGGCTTGCTGCTCTCCTGGGCGCAGCCCGTGGCCGCAACCGCGGTCGCCGTACTGATCGTGGCTCAGGTTCTCCTCATGCGGCGGTTTCTTCGCGACCCGGTTGCACAGGCAACGTGGTACAGCGGCTTTGGTGTGACCCTGTACGTACTCGGCATGCTGGTCACAGCAATCGCCCTTCGTGGGGTTGCCTGATGGCAGGCGGGGACGCGACGCTCGGCTGGCTGGGCATCGTCCGTCTCGGCCTGGTGCAGACCTCGCTCGGCGCGATTGTCGTACTGACGACTTCGACGCTCAATCGCGTGATGGTCGTCGAGCTCACCCTACCGGCTGTATTGCCCGGCTTACTGGTCGCCCTGCATTACGCCGTGCAAGTGTCGAGGCCGCGGTTCGGGTATGCCTCGGATACCGGCCGGCGCCGTACGCCCTGGATTGTCACGGGCATGGCGGTGCTGGGGCTCGGCGGTATCCTCGCCGCTGCGGCCACCGCATGGATGGCGCAATCGCCAATGGCGGGTACATTTCTGGCGATCGTCGCATTCCTGTTGATAGGCGCCGGCGTTGGCGCGAGCGGCACCTGCCTGCTGGTTCTGCTGGCATCCAGTGTTTCACCGGAGCGGCGGGCGGCGGCGGCGAGCATTACCTGGATCATGATGATCGCGGGCTTCGCAGTGACCGCCGGCATCGTGGGCAGCGTCCTCGATCCATTTTCATTTGCACGCCTGCTGGTAATCACGTCGATTGTTTCGATAACAGCGCTCGTCGTGACCACGCTTGCGCTTCGAGGCCTCGAACCGCGAACCACACAACCCGCAGTGTTGCGGAACGCGACCCCGCCCGCGGATCCCGGTTTCCGCACTGCACTGGTCGAGGTATTCAAAGAACCCCACACGCGGCGTTTCGCGTTGTTCGTGTTCGTATCGATGCTCGCCTACAGTGCCCAGGACCTCGTCCTTGAACCGTTCGCAGGCGCTGTCTTCGAGTTGACGCCCGGCCAGTCGACCCAACTCGGCGGCCTGCAGCACGCGGGCGTGTTGCTCGGCATGCTGCTCGTTGCCTATATCGGCCGACGGTTCTCTGCAGCGAGGCCCGGTATCCTGCGGCAATGCATGATGACCGGTTGCGTTGCCTCGGCGATTCTACTGCTCGGCCTGTCGATTGCGGGATTTGCCGGTCGGGAGTGGCCTCTCGCGATGAACGTCTTTGCGCTGGGTATCGCCAATGGCGCATTCGCCGTGGCGGCGATCGGGTCGATGATGGGCCTCGTCGCCCTGGGACAAGCAGGACGCGGCGGCATGCGCATGGGCATCTGGGGCGCGGCTCAGGCCATCGCATTCGGGCTCGGTGGCATCACCGGTACTGCGGCTGTGGACCTGGTCCGTTGGTTGAGCGGCAGTGTTCTGCAGGCCTATTCGCTCGTGTTCTTCATTCAGGCGATCCTGTTTGCCGGCGCCGTAGTGCTTGCCGCGCGGGTATTGGACCAAAGCAAAGCGCTGCCGGCGGCATTGCCCGAGCGCGTCGAAGCCCGCCTCTCCTGAGGCTGGCGGGAGATAAGCATGGAAAGCACGGATTTCGACATAGCAGTCATTGGTGGCGGACCGGCGGGGGCAACGGCGGCGCATGAGCTGGCGCGCGATGGTCACCGTGTTGCACTGGTCGAGCGTGGGGATCGTATAAAGCCCTGCGGCGGCGCGGTACCGCCGATCCTTCTGCAGGAGTTTGAAGTTCCGGAGTCCATACTGGAGACGAGGGTGACTTCTGCACGGATGGTGTCGCCGTCGAACACCAAGGTCGACATGGAAATCGGTGGCTTCGTCGGAATGGTCGATCGCGCCAAATTCGACCCCTGGTTGCGGCAAAGAGCCGTAACGGCCGGCGCCGAACTCATTAGCGCCCGGGTAAAACACCTCGAACGTAATGCGTCCGGAACAGTACGCATCGAATTTCGCGGGAATTCTGCAGATACGGTTCCGGAGTCAATTACGGCACGAGTCGTCATCGGCGCCGATGGCGCGAATTCCCTCGTCCGAAAGCTGGCCTTCAACGGTCAGGAGAAGATGCGCCACGTGTTCGCCTATCACGAAATCGTTCGCTCGCCGGTAGCAGCAACCGAGGAATTCGAGCCATCGCGTTGCGATGTCTATTACCAGGGCGTGGTATCGCCGGACTTCTACGGCTGGGTATTTCCACACGGCGACTGCACCAGTGTCGGTGCCGGTTCCGCGATAAAAGGATTCTCCCTGCGTGACGCTGCCAAGCGTATGCGTGACAACTCCGGCCTTGCCGATAGTGCGGTAATCCGTACTGAAGGCGCGCCTTTGCCGCTCAAGCCACTGCGTCGATGGGACAACGGCCGCGACACGGTCCTGATTGGCGACGCCGCCGGAGCCGTAGCGCCGTCGTCGGGAGAGGGGATATTTTATGCCATGACCAGCGGCCGTGCCGCTGCGCGTGTCGTACCGGAATTTCTGGCTACGGGTAACGCGCGTGTACTGCGTAAAGTTCGCAAGGCGTTCATGCGGGAACACCGTCTGGTCTTCATGATTCTTGCCATCATGCAACACTACTGGTACCGCGACGACCGGCGCCGCGAGAAATTTGTCGCGATCTGTCGTGATCCCGACGTGCAACGCCTTACCTGGGAAGCTTACATGCACAAGCGACTGGTCCGGGCGAAGCCCGTCGCTCATGTGCGAATCTTCTTCAAGGATCTCGCGCACCTGGTTGGACTCAATCCCCGGTGAGCGCCAATAGCCGGTCACGGTGGCATCCCGTTGTGGTTGCAGCGTGTGCGGCCATCGGCGTGGCGGTCCTTGGGGGGTTGATGACAGATGCGGGCGACTGGTACGAAGCCCTGGCAAAACCTGCATGGCAACCGCCGGACTGGTTGTTCGGGCCGGTGTGGACCGCAATTTATGCAATGACGGCGGCAGCTGGAGTGCTGGCATGGAGAGCCAGCGAGACACGGACCAAAAGGCAGAACCTTTTGCTTCTGTTCCTGATCAACGCCACGCTTAACGTCGGCTGGAGCTTGTTGTTTTTCCGCCTGCGGCAGCCGGACTGGGCACTTTACGAAGTAGCCTTTTTCTGGTCATCGATAGTGCTGCTCATTTACGCATGCGCGCGGCGCCGCCTCCTGAGCGCGGTGTTGCTCATCCCTTACCTCGCGTGGGTCAGCTTCGCCGCAGTCCTGAATGCCGAAATCGTGCGCCTCAACACGGACATCCCGGGAGGTTGATGCATGCTGTCGAATATGTCGCTGCAAAGCCTCGTGACGTTCATTATCGTCTTCCTCGTACTCGAGACCCTGGCTGTGTGTGTATATCGCGCGCGCGCCGGCAGGACCCGCTGGTACGCGCCGGCCGCGGGAAACCTGGCCGGTATCTGCCTGTTGCTTGCGCTCGCCGCAGCGCTGGCCAGTGCCAGCAACGCGGCGGTACTGGTATCTCTCGGGGGCGCTTTTCTGGCCCATATCGTGGACTTCCGCCTGCGCCTGCCCCAAGGCTCGGAGCCATTGAAACTGCCTGAAGTGAGCTGATCATGACAAATAACGATAAGCCGGTTGGCATCAGCGGATTGGCCGTATACCTGCCGCCGCTCCGGGTTCAGTTGCGGGACTGGTGTGACTGGACCGGCAACTCCTGGACGAAGATCGAGCAGGTCGTCGGCCGTAGTTTTCGCGTTACCGGGCCACAGCACAGCGTCTACACGATGGCGGCCACCGCGGTCTGGCGGTTGATCCGGCAATACGACATTGATCCGCGTCGAATTGGCTTCCTTGGTCTGGGTACGGAATCCAGCACGGACAACTCCGCCGGGCCGATCATCCTGAAGGGGATGCTCGATGAGGCATTGACCGCAAGTGGCCTGCCGCAGATTTCCCGTGCCTGCGAAGTTCCGGAATTCAAACATGCCTGCCTTGGTGGCGTGTATGCGATGAAAGGCGCGCTGCGATATCTCTCCACAGACGGCCGCGGCAAGCTGGCGATCGTTGTCTGCGCAGATATCGCGGAGTATGCGCGGGGCTGCAGTGGCGAACCGACTCAAGGCGCGGGCGCGGTGGCAATGCTTATCGAGGAAAATCCTGCGCTGGTATCGGTCTCCTTGTCGAATTCCGGCTCCGCGTCCGCTTACCGGACCCTGGATTTTCGCAAGCCGATGCTGCGCTTCTGCGACCAGCGGCCACAGGAAGATCTTCGCATCCAGGACTTCCCGGTTTTCAATGGCAAATATTCCACGACCTGTTACATCGATGAGACCCTGCACGCCCTGCGCGACATGTATAAGAGGCGGGGCCTCTGTGGTGCGGACTACCTGAGATCATTGCGCTATATCTTCATGCACAGGCCGTACCGGCGGATGCCGGAGACGGCGCTGGGCTATGCATACCTCGCAGCCCTTGCTGCCGGCAATGCGGACGATCGCGCGGAACTGGCCGTGTATGCAGCAAGCGCCGGGGTCGATCCGCAGGCGCTTATCACCGAACTGACCGGCACGGCTGATGTCGTGGTGCTGGCCAACGAACGCGAACTCAATTCCGAGGTATTCCCGCTTGCAGCCGCGGCGATGCACGCGTTCCGAAATTCGAGTGCCTTCGGCGAGCAGGTGCTCAAGCGCCTGGCGCTTGGCCATGATTCCATCTGCGATTTCGGCAACCTCTACACGGCGGCGCTGCCGGCCTGGCTGGCAGCAGGCTTCGAGACTGCGCTCGAGAGCAACACCGACCTGGATGGCGAAGAGTTGCTTACGATGGGCTACGGCAGTGGTGACGCTGCGGAGATTATTCCCTTCATGGTTATGCCGGGTTGGCGGGATGCTGCCCGTCGAATTCGCTTCGACGACGCCGTCCAGGGAGCTATCGACCTGACCCAATCCCAGTATGAGCGATTGCACGATCGCCAGCACGTGAATGGTCTCAGCCTGGAAGCCAGCGACGAATTCCTCGTCGACCACATCGGCAATGCCGACTCCCGGCATTTCCGCGACACTGGCATCGAGTACTATCGCTACGCGGCACCGCGAGAAATCGCAAAAAGCGCCTGATCCGTCACCGCTTTCCGCGAGTCTTCTTTCCTTTCGACGCACGCTTCGACCCCGGTGGGCTCGGGCGCCTGGCCCGAGGCTCCTTTCCCGATGTTTTCGACTGCGTGGCCCGGC
>JBGTLY010000195.1:0-2332 GCA_041743865.1 Woeseiaceae bacterium | reverse complement strand
GTTCGCGCCGCACCCGCTCTACACGGTGGACGGCCGCGACGTATACCTCGACCTGCCCGTCTCGCCCTGGGAAGCCGCCCTGGGCGGCAAGGTCAAGGCGCCGACGCCGTCCGGTCCGGTCGACCTGACGATCCCGGCCGGCGCCAGCAACGGGCGCAAGCTGCGGCTCAGGGGACGCGGTATCCCCGGCCAGCCACCCGGAGACCTGTACGCCGTGCTGCAGCTTACCCTGCCGCCCGCCGACAGTGACGCGGCGAAAAATCTGTATCGGCAAATGGAACAGGAACTCGCCTACGACCCACGCGCCAGGCTGGGAGCCGGATGACCATGAAACAGGACACTGTGACCGGCATCGTCATCGACGAGCGCATGGAGTTATCGATACGCGACGTATGCCGCGCCTGCGGGAGCACCAGCGAGTGGGTCGTCGAACTCGTTCGGGAAGGGGTGCTGGACGTCGAGGGAACCGACAGTGAACAGTGGCGCTTCTCGGGGGCGACCCTGTCCCGGGCGATCCGGGCGCGGCGACTGCAGCACGAGCTCGACCTCAGTCTGCACGGGGTAGCGCTCGTGCTCGGGCTCATGGAAGAAATCGAGAGCCTGCGGCAACAACTGCGCCGGCAGCCGCCGTCGCCGTAGGAGCGCGCCATGCGCGCGTTTCCTGCGCGATCGATATTGGGTGGCCCGCATCGCGCGCATGGCGCGCTCCTACGGCGGTTCGTACCCGCAGCGTGCGGGCTCGCCTTCCTGTCCCGGCCAGGGCCTGATCGGGACGGCCGAAACCGAATTTTTCGGCGAGCCTTCCACCAGGCGTTCGCTGTACACCAGGTACACGACGGTATTGTGCGTCGAGTCGCAGAATCGAATCACCCGCAGCGATTTGAAGATCAGCGAACGACGTTCGCTGAATACCTGCTCACCGGCCTTGAAAGACTTGCTGATCGTGATCGGACCGACCTGCCGGCAATCGATCGACGCATCGGACGTGTCCTCCGCAATCCCCAGCGCTCCCCCGTAGCCGCCGACCTCGGCCCGGCTGATATAGCAGACCACGCCCGCCACGTCGGGATCGGCGACCGACTCGACCTTGATGGAATCGTCGGGGCTCAGCGGCCGGAACTTGGTATCGACCTTACCGATCTCTTCAGCTGCGACAGCGCACACCAGGCCCCCGGCGAGGAACACCGCCAGCGCGGCGCGCAGAGCCGCAGCCGCTCTCATGAGGCGCGCAGCGCCGCGATACGCTCAGGAATCGGCGGGTGGCTCAGGAACAGCCGCGCCATGACTTTTTTCCCGCCCTGGATGCCGAACGCCTCCAGCGCTTCCGGAAGCTGCGCCTGCTTGCCTTGCCCGAGTCGTTCGAGCGCACGCACCATCGGCTCCCGGCCGTTGATGCTCGCGGAGCCGGCATCGGCACGGAACTCGCGCTGCCGCGAGAACCACATGACGATGATGCTCGCGAGGATCCCGAGAAGCACCTGCGCGGCAAGGACGGACACGAAGTATCCGACTCCGTAGCCCTGTTCGTTCTTGAGCAACACGCGATCGACGATGTGCCCGACGATCCGTGACAGGAAGATCACGAAGGTGTTCACGACGCCCTGCACGAGCGCGAGCGTCACCATGTCGCCATTCGCAACATGCGAGATCTCGTGAGCGAGCACCGCTTCCACTTCGTCCTGTTTCATTCCGCGCAGGAGCCCGGTACTGACAGCGACCAGCGCATGGTCGCGCCGCATTCCTGTCGCGAACGCGTTCATATCCGGTGAGTCGTAGATCGCGACTTCCGGCACGCCGATACCCGCCTGCCGCGCCTGGCGCTCCACGGTCGAGAGCAACCAGGATTCAGCCGCGTTCGACGGTTGGGTAATGACCCGCGCACCGGTCGAGCGCTTTGCCATCCATTTCGAGATGGCCAGCGATATGAACGAGCCGCCAAAGCCGATCACGAGCGACAGCACGAGGAGGGACTCGTAGTTAATGCCCGAGCCGGATTCGTCGAGGATCCGGTCGACGCCCAGAAGCCTCAGGACTACGCTGAGGACGAGTATGACGGCGAGGTTAGTGGCAATGAACAGAACGACGCGTTTGATCATGGATCGCAGGACTCCGGGACTGAATGCGCCTTACTTATAGGCCACAGCCGAAAATTCAAGAGGCCCGGCACTTGACTCGGCCGGCCGGCTTGCGTGCAATCGATGCGGAATGCACGCGGGTGAACAACAGATGGGCTATCGGGCACGCGCGCCGCTGCGGTGGCTGGCGGCGTCCTGGCTGCCGCTCGCGCTCATGGCGCAGGCGGACGAGGCCATCGACCTGCGCAATGCCGCGA
>JBGTLY010000194.1:0-8184 GCA_041743865.1 Woeseiaceae bacterium | reverse complement strand
GGCCTGCATCCCGAAACCGGCGAGTGCCGCCTGCATCTTTTCCGCCTGGGTGAGGCCGACTTTTTGCTTCAGCACGACCCGGGGCCGGGAAAAGACGGCGTTCGCCGCCTCCGTGCCGAAGCGAACACCGAATGCCTCGCGTACGTCTTCCGGCGCGTAGCCGTCGACGTAGCGGCCTTCGAACACGACCTGGTAGTCGAGCAATTCTTTAGTAGCAGCCATCCGCGGAACCTTACAAAAGGAGAGCGTTTTTTGCCGCGGCTGAGTTCTCACTTTTTTCATCGATATTGATGGCAAAGCCCGCACGCGATCGGCGTTCCCGGATGCCGCGATGCACCGTCGAATGCCCCGGCTCCGGACCGGCCGCTTATGCAAAATGACGGTCGGCGCGTGCGACCGTTCGTCGGGCCCGGGCGACCGTTCGTCGGCTCGCCAGGGCTTCTCCGGTCTTGCACGGCAGGCGCAGCAACACACGGAACTATGTCCCACTTTGCGATGTGACTTCGATCATCGTTCCCCTGGGACCGTGCGCGTAGCATTCAGGACATCAGGACCATTGTCTGCGCGTGCACCCGGGCATGGATTGCCGAAAGCGGTGCGGCATGACCGCAGGAATTACAGGACAGGGACGTTGCACATGAAGCAGCAAAGATTGACATTGCTCGAACTGCCGTCGGCGATGAAACTTTCACTCATCGCGCTCCTCGGACTCAGCATGTCCGCTGCAGCCCAGGACGCGATCGTATCGCAGGCATACGAAATCCCGCTGGCCGAATTCCGCGGCCCCGTAACGCCGAACGGCGCAACGACGTTCCGTGAATGCACGGATTGCGAAGCGCATTATCTGCGCGTTACTGCGGACACCCGCTACCAACTGAACGGCAGGGCCGTGCGTTTCGACACGTTCCGCGAGGCGCTGAAGCGTATTCGCGACCGTGAGAACACCGTGGTCGTGCTCCTGCACTACCTCGAAACCGACACCGTCGTCTCCATCGACGTGCCGGTCGACACCGAACAATTAGAGCGAGACCAGACAGGAGAGCGAGGCAACACAGGATTGGGACCAAGCTCATGAATATCTCACTCAAGCGTTCGGTATGGATGTGGATCGGCTGTGCGGCGACTCTGCTGTGCGGCGCGCCTGTTGTGGCCGATGACACAGAACTCCTGCTTGTGGCTCCCGACCCGAGCATCACGCCGAAGCCGAACGTGATGTTCATCATCGATACCTCCGGCAGTATGACGACGGTGCAGAATACGACGGCCGTCTACGAGGGGACTGTCGCCTATCCCGGTGCATGTAACCCGGATGCGGTCTATTACTCCGACACCTCGGTGGTGCCGGTGTGCAACGGGTCGAACGAGTTCTACATCGACGACGACAACTGGTTCTGCAAAAACTCGGATGTGCAGCTGACCGGCGTCGGCAGCTTCTCGAACACGCTGATCCAGTATCGTGATGGCGGCCCCGACGGCGATACAAGTGGCCCCAAAATGTGGCAGGACCTGGCGCCCGGCTACAACAGCGAGCCGGTCGACTGCCTCGCTGACTTCGGCGTGCATGGCGACGGCCGGGGAACGCACCTGTGGCCACGCGCCGGCACCAATTTGCCTGACTGGTACACGAACAACCCCGCCGAGGCGGTCGCGTTCGGCAGTGCGCCAACCAACGTCATGTACACAGCGTACGACGGTAACTATCTGAACTACCTGGATAATAGCGGCACCACCACCATGGCGCGCATCAACATCGTCAAGGCAACGGCGAAGCAGGTGCTTGCCAGCGTGACGAACATGAATGTGGGCTTGATGCGCTTTAACGACAACGCCGGCGGCCCCGTTATCATGGCTCTGCAGGACCTCGATACCAACCGTGCCGCAATCGATGCCGCAATCGACTCGCTACCGGCAACCGGCGCCACGCCGCTGTCGGAGACGCTGTACGAGTCGGCGCTGTACTGGCGCGGAATGCCTGCGTATTACGGCGAGAGGATCAATGAAACGCCGACGGACCCTAACGCGCTCGCTGCGACGGCACCGGAGGTGTACCGGCAGCCGAGCTGGGGCGAATGCTCGAAGAACTACAACGTGCTGCTGACAGACGGCCAGCCGAACCAGGACCAGGAAACCCCGGCGCTGGCACCGACGCTGCCCGACTTTGCCTCGATCCTGGGTCGCGCGAGCTGCACCTTTGCGTCGCAGGGCGACTGCCTCGACGATATTGCGGAGTACCTGTACAAGGGCGACGTTGATCCGATCGAGCCGGGCGACCAGCTGGTCACGACGCACACTATCGGCTTCGCCGTCGACCTCAAGATTCTCAAAGACGCGGCGGTCGCCTCCGGCGGCCAGTATTTCCTCGCGGACGACGTGCAATCACTGACGAAAACCCTGCAGAAGATCATTACGATCATTACCGAAAAGTCGATGTCGTTCTCGGCACCCGCGGTGTCGGTGAATACCTTCAATCGCACGCAGAACCTGAACGACATGTACATCACGACCTTCGGCGTTGAGCCGAAGGTGCACTGGCCGGGCAACCTCAAGAAATATCGGGTTGCGGGCGGTTCGATCGTCGACGCCAACGGCGTCGATGCCGTCGACCCCAACACGGGCTTCTTCTACAACACGGCGCGAAGCTTCTGGACCGCGGGAGCCCCCGACGGCAACGACGTCCGGCTGGGCGGCGCCGCGCACGGTCTCCCGTCGCCGGTCAACCGCAACCTGTACACGAACAACGCAGGGACCCAGCTGACAATCCTGGCGAACCACGTATCACCCGGCAATGCCTCGGCGTTCCTCGACGCGGACCTGGGACTGACGGGCGCCCCCGGTGAGCCGACGAAAGACGAGCTGATCCGCTGGGCGCGCGGCGAGGACATCCGCGACGAGGACAACAACCCCCTGACCACCGTCCGCTACGCGATGGGCGATCCGCTGCACTCGCAGCCGGCTGCCATCGTCTACGGCGGTACCCCGGGCAACCCCGACGTCGTCACCTTCACCGCGACCAACGACGGTTACCTGCATGCGGTCGACGGCGCGACAGGCCAGGAACTGTGGTCGTTCATCCCGCGGCAGTTGCTCAAGAACCTTACCCGGCTGTACTTCGACCCGGACGCGAACTACAAGTACTACGGCATCGACGGTAACGTCGTGCCGGTGGTCAAGGACGTCAACGGCAACGGCATCATCGAGCCGGGTACCGATTTCGTCTACATCATCTTCGGCTATCGCCGCGGCGGCACCTCGTACATGGCGCTGGATGTGACCGACCGCAACTCGCCGCGGCTGCTCTGGACGATCGACCGCCCCGAAATGGGCCAGAGCTGGTCTACGCCGGTCGTTGCGAAAGTAGACATCGGCTCGGTCACCCAGAACGCGGACAAGGCTGTCGTCGTCATCGGCGGCGGCTACGACCCCGTGCACGACACGGCCGCGCACCCGTCGACGCCGGACGGCATGGGCGCCGGCATCCACATGTTCGATCTCGAAACGGGGACCCAGGTGTGGCGCACCGGGCCGGACTTCGCCGCGGACCTGACACTCGCCTCAATGACGCGCGCGATACCGAATGAAATCCGCGTCGTCGACATCAACGGCGACAGTTACGCCGACCGGATGTACGCGTCCGACCTCGGCGGCCAGATCTGGCGCTTCGACATCTACAATGGCCAGGCGCCGGCTAACCTCGTCACCGGCGGCGTGATTGCCCAACTCGGCGCGGAGGGCATCGGCTCACCTTCGCCCGCCGAAACGCGGCGCTTCTACAACGCGCCGGATGTCTCGATTTTCACCGACCGCCAGCAGCAGCGCCGCTACGTGGCCATCAGTATCGGCACGGGCTATCGCGCGCATCCCTTCGACGTGTCGGCAAGCGACCGCTTCTTCTCGCTGCGCGACCCGGACGTGTTCAATCAGCTCCCGCAATCCGCCTACAACAGCTACAACATCATCACCGACGCGGATCTCGTCGAGGTGAGCGGGCAGACGCAGGCGGTGATCACGCAGAACGACCGCGGCTGGAAATTCACGCTGCCGCCCGGCCAGAAGGTCCTGGCAGATTCACTGACCTTCGACGACCAGCTGTTCTTTGTAGGCTTCGAGCCCAACTCGGTCGCGAACGTCGCCTGCGGCGCCAAGCGCGCCACGAACTACCTCTATCGGGTCAGTATCGTGAATGGCGATCCGATCGTGCCGAACATCGACACGCTCAGCCCGGCAATGTCCGACGCTGCACGCCAGACCACGCTGGCGCAGGGCGGTATCGCCCCGTCGCCGAACATCCTGTTCCCGAGCCCGGATGCGAACTGCATGGGCATCGATTGCACACCGCCGCCGCTCGGCTGTGTCGGCGTGGAGTGCTTTGATCCCGGATTTGCGAACCTGCCGGTGCGCACGCTCTGGACCCAGGACGGCATCGAATAGCGTAGGAGCGGCCCACGGCCGCTCCTACAGGCTACGACCCACGATGGCACCTAAGGCAAGCGGCTGAGGATTACGATAATACCAAAATTGTTGTTGCGGCCAGTCAAACTGTCGCCCTGAAGGATCAGTGTGTCCACACCGAGTTTTGAGTCGTCGTATACGAACTGCACTCTTGATCCAACAACTCTGGCCAGGCCTTCCCCTTGAATAGTGTACTGGCACGTGGCAGACGAAGTCTGGCTTCTCTCTTCATCCAGGAGAGGACCGTAAAGCGACTCGACGATGAACCAATCGACGTCCGAAGGGGGCGACTCGCAGCCACTGGCTTGCACAGCCAGGATCACGAAGAGGGTGAGATTTCGCACGATGTCTCTCGGTTTTTCCCCTGTACTTCTTCAGGGACAAAATCGATTGCGGTTCAGTTCAATCAGTCTGGTTACGAGCGATTAGCACCACTTGATTTTCGACGGCTGCAACGACGTCCGATGTGATCTCCCGCCCTGCCTCGTATGTGGTAGACCAGGCATGGTCGTTTGAATGGGTATCCACCAGCTGCGCCGTGACCCGCAAACCCCCGGCGCTGTTCCGAACGAATCCTTCAACGAGCAAAGTCACAGGACCGCCTTTCGGCCACAAGCGATGATCCCCCGGATCGCGCATGCTCTCAGGCAGATCCGATACAAAAGCTATCCGGGAAACACCATTACCTGATGTGAGCTGCGCTGCGCCGATTGATCTGGTGACCGTGGCGCCAACAGGGCGAAGAATGCAACCACAAGCCCAACGATGATCGCTGTGTAAATCGCGGAATGCAGCTTGGACATACGGCCTTCCCTGGGGAGCTACGGTCAGGAACCACGTCCTGAGTATAGTAGGAGCGGGCCAAGCCCGCGAATGGTTCGCCGTCAAAGCGAACCACGATCCATGCCGCGTCTGATCGCGCGCGTGGCGCGCTCCTACAACCCGGCATGGCCCGCACCAACAGCCGAAACGTTCCCGAAAACAGAATTTCACAGTTTCGTCACCGGCATTCATTACCCTCCCCGGGTCACTCGACCGCCGGGCGCTTGCCCGCCGCTACAGAATAATCCGAACCAAGGAGCGAACGATGTCCCCGAAGAACACCGGCCTGGCCGGGACCATTGCACTGGCACTTACCCTGCCTGCTGCCGCAGGCGCCGTCGAGACGGCAGGCGACGCCTATTTTAATCGCATTGCCACGGTCCCGAACTTTCGCAACAGGACGGATTTTACGGAGTCCACGGTCTCCGAAATCGTGGCGGCGACGGAAGACGGCAAGCTCCTTGTCTACACCGATGCCGCAGCCGGAAGCGTCGGTGTGATCAATATCGAGAACCCTTACCAACCCTTCCCCTTCGGCACCGTCGATGTGGGCGGTGACCCCACGTCGGTAGACATTCTTGGCAACGACTACGCGCTGGTCGGCGTGAACACGAGCGCGTCGTTCATCGACACGAGCGGCCACCTGGCCGTAGTAGACCTGGCCACGCGCGACATCGTGGCCTCGATCGACCTCGGCGGCCAGCCGGACTCGCTGAAGGTCAGCCCGGACGGCGCATACGTCGCGGTGGTCATCGAGAACGAACGCGACGAATTCGTCTGCGTCGGCGGCACACTGAGTGGCGCACCGGCACCGGAGGACGGCCCCGAGGAGCCGGGCGACATCACCGAGGACGAGTGCGAAGCCGGGGGCGGCGCCGTCGGCATCGTGCCGCAGACCGAGATCGGTAACCCGCCTGGCTACCTCGCGATCGTCGACGTCGCCGGTACGCCCGCAACCTGGGGTGTCCGGCACGTCGATCTGACCGGGCTGTCGGACCTTGCGCCGACGGACCCGGAGGCCGAATTCGTCGACATCAACGCGTACAACCACGCGGTCGTGTCGCTGCAGGAGAACAATCACATCGTGGTCGTCAACCTGAAAACCGGCAAGGTCGCCTACGACTTTCCCGCCGGCACGGTGGATCTCGTCAATATCGATGCAGACGAGGACGACAACATCGTCTTTGACGATACGCTCTCCGCGGTGCCGCGCGAACCCGATGCAATCGCCTGGGTCCGTGGCAAGGACGGCGAATACCTGATTGCCACGGCAAACGAAGGCGACCTCAATGGCGGCAGCCGCGGATTCACGCTGTTCGACAAGTCGGGCGCAGTCGTCTATGACAGCGGCGCCGACCTGGAATATATCGCGGCGCGGCACGGCCACTACCCGGAATCCCGTTCGGAGAACAAGGGCAACGAGCCCGAATCGATCGCTTACGGCAACTATGGCGGCGAGAAGCACCTCTTCGTCGGCTCGGAGCGCGGCAGTTTCGTGGCCGTTTACACGGTCGAGGAGGGCATGCCCGAGTTCAAGCAGCTTCTGCCCGCTCCGTTAGGACCGGAAGGCGTTCTGCCCATACCGCAGCGCAACCTCCTCGTCGTATCGGGGGAGGAGGACGATCCCGAGTTCGGAGTTCGTTCGACGGTCCAGATTTACCGGCGCGTGAACGCATCGGCACCGAACTATCCGCAGATCCTGTCGGCGAACGATGCCGCCGGCCTCCCCATCCCCTGGAGTGCCCTGTCCGGAATGGATGCCGTACCCGGTGAGAATGCGCACATGCTGGCCGTGTGGGACTCGTACTACGGCGTCAGCAAGATCTTCACCATCGACGCAACCAGCAAGCCTGCCGTGATCACGGCCGCCACCACGATCAGCGGGGCCGAGGACCTGGACCCCGAAGGCATCGCCATTGCGCCGGACGGCACGTACTGGGTCGCGAGTGAAGGCAACGCCAGCGGCTCGCGCCCGAATCGCCTGCTGCAGGTGACGCCGGACGGTGCCGTGTTACAGGAAATCGGGCTGCCCGCCGAGATCGAGAGTTGCCGGCAGGCCGAGAACGATGCCGAGGGCAACACAGGAACGCTCGGTTCCGGGTTCGAAGGCGTCGCCATCCAGAAAACGTCGGGCGACGAGTACCGGCTCCTCGTTGCGCAGCAACGCGGCTGGGACTACACGACCGGGGAAGACTGCGAGGCGCTGGATGACGACCACGGTGGCCTCGACGCGAACGGCGAGCCGCTCTACACACGCATCTGGACCTACGAGCCGGACAGTGGCGAGTGGGGCCATATTGCGTGGCAGCTCGCCGCCCTCCCGCCGAACGCTTCCTGGGTCGGCCTGTCCGAGATTTCCGCCGCGCCCTGGGGCACGTTCGTCGTTATCGAACGTGACAACCGGACCGGCGAATGGGCGGAGCTCAAGTCACTGGTCGCCTTCCACGGCTCCGCGCTGTCGGACGGCACCGTGACCGCCGGCGACAAGCGGGTCTACGATGCGATCCCGAAGCTCGAGCAGTCGAAGGGCTGGATCTCCGACAAGCCGGAAGGCGTTGCCGTAACCGACAAAGGGAACGTCTATCTCGTCACCGACAACGACGGGGTCGATGACTGGTCCGGCGAGACCGCGTTCCTGAAGCTCGGCAACGTCTTCGGGTTGTTCTGGAAGCAGTAGGAGCGGGCCATGCCCGCGAATGGTTCGCCGTCAAAACGAACCCCGATCCATGCCGCGTCTGATCGCGCGCGTGGCGCGCTCCTACAAGCCGGTCGTAGGAGCGGGCCATGCCCGCGAATGATTCGCCGTCAAAACGACCCCCCGATCCATGCCGCGTCTGATCGCGCGCGTGGCGCGCGCTCCTACAAGCCCGCGAAATCGCGCGCGTGGCGCGCTCCTACAACCGGCCGGTAGGA
>JBGTLY010000193.1:0-2262 GCA_041743865.1 Woeseiaceae bacterium | reverse complement strand
CTACGGGTCATTCGCGGGCATGGCCCGCTCCTACGGGTCATTCGCGGGCATGGCCCGCTCCTACGGGTCATTCGCGGGCATGGCCCGCTCCTACGATGGGGCATGGCTCGCTCCTACGGGCGAAGGGGCAGCTCCGTCTTCTTTTGCACCGTGCGGATTGCTACGCTCGAGTTCACCCGTGCGACACCGGGCAGGCGCGTCAGCGCATCTTTGTGCAGGCGTTCAAAGTCCGCCATGTCGGCCACCGCGACCCGCAACAGGTAGTCGAACTCGCCGGTCATGAGGAAGCATTCCATGACCTCGGGGATGTTCCGAACGGCCTCCTCGAAGCGCGCGAGCTCACTGTCCTCCTCGCGCTGCAAGCCGATGTTCACGAAGACATTGCCGGGCAAGCCGACTTTCGATTGCGACAGCAGGGCGACGTAGCGGTCGATATGGCCGGATTCCTCGAGCGCGCGAACCCGCCGCAGGCACGCGGATTCGGACAGGTTCACCGACTGGGCGAGTTGCACGTTACTGACACGGCCGTCCCGTTGCAGGGCGGTGAGGATGGCGCGATCGAAGCGGTCTAGCGTCATGGCGGAATCCGTTGCTGAAAGCGGTCATATCGGCAGAATCTGCCACGAATGGCGCGAAAAGTCATCGATTTCGCAATTAAATGGCCATATGGCGGGAGTATCATGATGCTGCCGACTGCAGGTCGGCGCGGTTGGCGGCTGTCAGCCGCGGATGGTATGCGCGAAGTCCGCGAAGTTTTCGCGACTCGAATGGGGGATATGCATGAAGATCGGAGTGCCCAAGGAGATAAAGACGCTCGAGTTTCGAGTCGGCATGACGCCGTCCGGCGTGCGTGAACTCACGAGTGACGGGCACGAGGTGTTCGTCGAGTCGCAGGCGGGTGAGGGGATAGGCGTGAGCAATGCCGACTATGTCGCGGCCGGCGCAACGGTGCTGAACACGGCGTCGGAGGTTTTCGCCCGCGCCGACATGATCGTCAAGGTCAAGGAGCCGCAGCTCAATGAGTGCGCGATGCTGCGTAAGGACCAGTTGCTCTTCACGTACCTGCACCTTGCTGCCGACCCGAAACAGACCGAGGCGCTCGTCCGTTCCGGCACGACCGCGATTGCGTACGAAACCGTCACCGCAAAGGACGGCTCGCTGCCGCTGCTCACGCCGATGTCGGAGGTCGCGGGACGTCTCTCGATCCAGGCCGGCGCTTTCGCACTGCAGAAAGCCAACGGGGGCCGCGGCATATTGCTGGGTGGCGTACCGGGCGTGCGGCCCGCAAAGGTTCTGATCATCGGTGGCGGCGTTGCCGGCGCGAATGCGGCGGACATGGCGGTCGGCATGGGTGCGGCCGTTACGATTCTCGATCGTTCATTGCCTCGCCTCAGGCAGCTCGACGACATCTGGGGCGGGCGCGTGCGCACCGTTTATTCGACCCGGGACATCATCGACGAGCTGACGGCCGAATCGGATCTCGTGATTGGTGCCGTCCTGGTCGCTGGTGCCGCTGCGCCGAAGCTTGTTACGCGGCAGAACGTGAGGGACATGAACGCAGGTGCCGTGATGGTCGACATCTCCATCGACCAGGGCGGCTGCTTCGAGACCAGCCGGCCGACGACACACGCGGAACCGACCTATGTCGTCGACGACGTCGTGCATTACTGTGTTACGAACATGCCGGGAGCCGTGCCGCGAACGAGCACGTTTGCCCTGACGAACGCGACGCTGCCATTCGTGAAATCACTGGCAAAGTTCGGCTGGCGCGAGGCACTGGCACGCGACCCGCACCTCGCCAACGGACTCAACGTGCACGCCGGGCATATCAATCACGAGGCCGTGGCGCGGGATCTCGGCTACGAATATCGCTCCGCGGAGGATGTGCTCAAGGCCGCTTAATACAGACGTAAAGAAGTGGGCTCATAATCATCGTACCCCTTGCAGCCTGACCCCCGTTCCCCCCAACAGGTTAGGCTCAATTGAGGCCGGGCATTCGCCCGGCCTTTTTTTTCGTAGGAGCGGGCCATGCCCGCGATATCGCCTGTAGGAGCGCGCCATGCGCGCGAACCGGTTGATCGCGGCCATGGGCCGCTCCTACGGTGGTCTACGGCAATCGGTGGCGAGCAGGAGCTCGGAGAGTGCATTGAATTCGCGCGCGTCGTGGCCGGTCAGGTCCGCGACTTTTTGCAGGCGCGCGTACACGGTGTTGGCGTGCACGTGCAAAGCCTTGGCAGCGCCCAGCACGTTCATGTCGGCGGC